>CAYPSI010000158.1:0-16175 GCA_964413375.1 uncultured Spirochaetales bacterium
GTCGACGAAGCTGAAGTAGTACTCGAGGTTGATCCCGGCCACGACGGGCGTCACCGCATCGAGCACCCGCTCGAGCAAGCGACCCTCGGAGTCGTCCGCTCTCGGGTCGTAGGACACGAGAAAGGCGCGGCGGTCGAGAAAGAGCCCACGGGTCCGGCTCCGACGTCCTACCACGCAGGCGGCGTTGGTGGCGTGCCCGCACTCGGGGCGCGGCTGAGCCAGATCCTCGGACCGTGCCTCCACGTGGGCGAGCGCGACGGTCGGACTCGTCCCGCGCGGGAAGGACGAGAATCGCCGCGAGCGCTCCTGCGCATTTCGCGCCCGGGCGGCGTCGAGCGCCACCACGCATCGCTCGAAGAGCTCGCGGTGCGAAGCGGGGAGCTCGTCGGCGTCGAGCCAGGTCACGGCGTCGCTACAGCTGTCGTGCTCGGCGCCGAGAAAGACGGTATCCGAAGGAATCGCGATCCCCCGGGACGCGAGCAGCTGCCTCACGCGCGGATGGTTCGCCATCGCCGCGAACGCGCGCGCGTTCGGGCCCCCGCGCCCCCCGCCGCAGGCGCCGCAGTCGTACGCCGACTCGTGGGGGTTGTTGAGGCTGGTCGAGCCGTGCCCGAACACGAGGACGAGGCGGGCCATGCCGCGCGCGAGCCCCGTCTCCTCGAGCAGACCCGCCACGACCGCGGCCATCTCTTCCTCTCCGAAGCCTTCCGGCCAGGCCGTGTTCCGCTCGAGCCGCAGCCGTGACCGGGCGGAGGGGCGCACGAGGCGCGAGGCATGCCGGCGCAGCCGACCCGTCGCACGCGGCCACAGCACGCGAAAGACGAGCGGGCCCGCGGCGGCGGCGCCGAGCAGCGCCGTGACCAGGGTGCCGCGCGCGAAGGTGCGTGTCCCGACCTGCCATGCCCTGTGCAGCTGGCCGATGGCGCGGCGCAGCCAGACGCGCCGCTGCGCCGCGGCGCGCAGCTCCGGCACTACCTCCTCCTCCACCCGGTGTCGGGGCCGGATCGCAATCGGACACAGCGGCGCGGCGTGTGTATCCCCGCTCCCGCGGTAGTACATGGCCACACCGAAGAAGCCTGCGGCACCAAAGGTCTCGCACGCGGGATCCACCTCCTCGAGATGCCGACGCAGCGATTCCTCGCGTTCATCGATGCAGAAGACCGCCTGGAACGCAGGCCGCGAGTCGTCCGCCGAAGCACTCCGGTGGGCCGAAAGTGCATCGAGGATCTGGGTTCGATAACGCCTCTCGTAGGCCGCATGCAGCACTCGGCGTCTTTGCGGGCTCCCGAAGGCCTCCACCTCGGCGAGCAGGGTCGCGAGCGATCCATGCGCGAGATCCCCGATCTCGAGGCCCAGGTGTTGTGCGAGCTCGAAGAGCACGAAGGCCCGCTCCTCGACTCGAGGGGCAGACGGCGTCGGAAGTCGGGTGCGCAGCTCGTCGCGTAGCGCCGCGAGCGGCCCGCGGAAGCCGAGACACCGGCGAGCGAGATGCGCGAGCGCCCTACGCTCGAGCAGCAGGCGTACCGCGAGCAGATCCTCCAGCGAGGCGGGAGGAGTGAAGGCCGGAACGCGATCGGGGCGAACCCCGACCTGGTGCAGCATGCCGGTCCAGCCGCGCAGCGCGAGGAGGGTGCGGGCGACGTAGCCTTCCCACTCGGAGACCTCGACGCCGAGGCTCCCGAGCGAGCCGATGGCGGAAGCGAGCGCAGAGATCCCGGCCCTCCGCTCGGCCGCGAGGTCTCCGTCGAGCCCCGCCATCCAGCCTCCGAACAGGCCTCCCCCTTCGCCGTACAGGCGTTGGAAGGCCGTATAGAGACCCAGTTCGCGATCTGGCATCGGCCAGTACGCAACCCCCTGATCGAGGAAGGCCGCGCACAGCCGGATCAGCGACGGATCGACGAGCGCGTCGGAATCCACTCCGGCCACCGCGAGGAGCAGGTCCCGATGACGGAGCGGTACTCGCGCGCGCGGCGGCGGCTCTGGCGGAAGCTCGCGCGCGCGAGCGAGGCAGCGTTCCCAGAGCTGGCGGAGGGCCTGCGACGCGGTATCCCGTCCCCGGGACAAACGCGCGCGCGTGTCCGGGGTCGAGTCGCTGCGCCAGTGCACCAGCGCATCCCCCTCGTCGAGAAGCCAATCGAGCTCGGCGCCGACCGGGCGCCGCATGCCGTGCCGCAGGAGTCGGCTCCGGAGCTCGAGACGGCTCGGAAGCCCCGGGGCGAGGGGCGAGGTAGCGGCAGCGCCGAGCTCGCTCTCGAGCACGGCATCGAGATCGCGCTCCTCGATGCGCCCCCGCGCGAGCTCGTCTCGGTAGCGATCCTCCGCGAGGAAGGGCTCGCAGCCGAAAAGCTCGGCCGCCTCGATCACGGCCTGCTCGAAGGGAAGCTCTTCGAGGGCTTGCAGCGTGTTGTGGTGGATGAAGAGCGAAAGTGGCCCTTGCGCCGGCAGCAGCTCGGCAGCCGAGGCGATGGCGTCGCGCAGCCGGGCGGCCGCTCCGCGCCCCTCCACTCGCTCTTCGCTCGCGCTCCCAGTCATCCGACCAGAGCCCCCTGCCAGCGGCCGGAGCGGAAGCGCGCGACGAGCATCGAAGCCTTTACCACGTAGTCGCCGATCAGCGCGGCGAAGATCCACTCGACCGGGAGCCCCGCCCAGGCCGAGATCGCCGCGAGCGTGCAGCGCACGCCCAGCAGCCCCGCCAGCACCGCGAAGAAGGGATAGCGCGTGTCGCCGGCGCCGCGCAGCGCGCCGGCGAGCGTGAACTCGATCGCCATCAGCGGCTGCATCGCCCCCAGGATGTAGATGAACACCACCGTCAGGCGAACGACCTCGGCATCCTCGATCATCATGCGCGCGATCGGCCACGCGCCCGCGATGATGGCTCCCCCGAGGAGCACCATCGCGATGACCGCGAGCCGCATCGCCCGCCACCCGCTCGCCGCCGCGCCTTCCGGATCCCCTGCGCCGAGTCGCTGCCCGACGAGTGTCGCGGCGGCGATCTGGAAGCCGAAGCCGACCACGAAGGAGACGGCGAGGATGGTGACACCGATCCCGTAGGCCGCGTAGGGAGCGGTGCCGTAGAAGGAGACGATCCACAGGAAGACGATGAAGCCGCCCTGCCAGGCGACCTGCTCGAGCGCCGCCGGCCAGCCGATGCGCAGCAGCGCCCGCACGCGCGGCCGCGTCAGGGACCCGGGCGCGCCGACGCCGATCACGAAGGTGCCGCCGACCCACAGCAGCAGCGTGAGCCCGACGGCAGCGGTGAAGGCGAGTCCGCTGGCAATCGCGGCACCCGCGACGCCGAGCGCCGGCAGCCCGAGGCGCCCATAGACGAGACCGTAGACGAGCACCACGTTCACGACGTTCGCGAACGCACCGAGCCAGAGGGGCGTCCGGGTGTCGCCCGCCGCGCGCAGCGCCGTACCCAGCACGAAGAAGACCGCGAAGGCGACGTTGAAGACGCTCGTCCAGCGAATGAAGGTCGCGGCGAGGGCGAGCGTCTCCGCGTCGAGGCGGAAGAGCCCGGCGAGCTCCTCCGCAAGCCAGACCCCGACTCCAGCGAGCAGCGCGGCGATCGCGACGCAGGCAAAGGTCGAGGCCCGCGTGACGCTCTCGGCCTCGTGCCGGTCGCCGGCACCCCAGGCGCGCGCGACGAGCGCCGTCGTGCCGGCGGTCACGCCCATCAAAATCGCCTGGAGGACGAAGAAGATGCGGTTGCCAGTGGTCACGGCCGCCACCGCCGCTGCGCCGAGCCCCCCCACCAGCTTGATGTTGACGATCCCCACGCTCGCGTGGAGCAGGTTCGCGACGATCGCCGGCCACGCGAGCGTCCAGACGCCCGCACCGGGGCGCCGCGCGCGAGACCGCGTCGTCTCCAGAGGCTCAGCCCGCAGACGGCGGAAGGGGTAGAGACTCCGCCTCGCGCACGACGCAGATCGCCGAGAAGCCGCCGCCCGGCGTGCGGAGGTTCGTGACCTGCCCCTCGTAGACCCGCGCTCCGAGCAACAGCACCTCGTCCCGATACGCGTAGGCGCGCACGTCGAACTTCATCCGACGCGGACCCGCGTCGGTCTGCACCTCGATACGCCCCGGATCGACGCGGCGCTGCGCGACGAAGCCGCCGGACCTCGCGATCTCCTCGAGCTTGCGCCGGGAGATCTTGTCCCCTCGGTAGACGGCACGACTGCCGAAGGAAGACGCGGGCTTGAAGACCCAATCGCGCCGCGCGCTCCAGGCCGCCTCGAGGCCGAGATCCTCGAGCCTGCGGGTCTCGGGAACGTGCGAGGCCAGCAACGCAGCGTCCGCCGCGGAGGCACCGAGCGCCTCGAGCTCCTTCGCCTGCGAGAAGAGCGCCAGGCGCTGCTTGTTCGCCAGCAGGTGATGCTCGCGCGGCGAGGGAGTCACGCAGACCGCGTCTTCGAGGTAGGCGCTCCGCAGCGCGCGGCTGCGCGCTTGCTCGAAGCGCCAGTCCGTGTCGCGCAGATACACCAGATCGAGGCGTCGTCCTGCGAGCGCGAGACTCTCGGGCGTGCGTTCGAGCTCCGCCACGTCGCACACGCTGGCCCGCGTCCCGTGACGCTCGAAGAGCGAGCGAATCAGCTCGAACTCGTCCCGCAGCGGCTGCGTTCCCGGCCGGTCCTCCGCAATCGCGACGCTGGCGAGTGCGGCGCCGGGCCGATGGGCATCGAGCTCGCGGGCGAAGCTGCCGAGCAGGCGCTCCTCCATCGCGCCGACCGGTAGCAGGTCGCGGCAGGCGCATCCGAGGCGCTCCGGCTGGCAGAGCGCGGCGGTGTGGAGACCGTTGAGCAGCGCACCGCCCGCGTTCGTGTTGATCTCGATCAGCCGCGGGCCCTCGGGAGCGATGTGAAAGTCGTAGCCCATGAACACGGCGAAGTTCCGCGGCCGGTAACGAGCGACCGTCCCGGCGTTCTCGTCGACGTGGCGCTGGAAGGGCTCGGCGTGCGCGACTCGGAAGGCCGCGGCTACCGCCTGGCGGATGGCCTCGAAGTGCCCCGGCGCCAGGGCCACCAGCGTGCGGGCGTAGGGGATCGGGATCGTCAGAGTCCCCAACGCCTGGCGGCTTCGCTGTCCTCCAGGTGCCAGACGGCGCGATGCATCTCGCGCATGCGCTGCGGATCTCCGAGCAGCACGCGACGCTCCGCGACGCTGAGCGCGGCCGGCCCCTTCACGAGCGCGCGATCGCGCAGCTCATCGCGCTTCGCGGCGACCCCGGCCGCGAGCGAGCGCGGCTTGCGCAGCAGGGCCGCGTGGATCGCGTTCGCGGAGGGATCGACGACGGCCCGCACGAAGCCGTCGGCCTCATGCATCGAGTCATCGGCCTTCTCCAGTCTGGCATCGAGCTCGCCGACCTCCAGGGGCGTCCGCCACTCCTCCGGCACCGCGAAGAGCCCCCGCAGCCGGGCCCAATCGCCCAGCCTCGTGCGGCTCGTCAGCACCGAGACCGGCACCGCGAGCACCAGCGCCGCCGCCACCGGAGTGAGCCACCAGAAGTAGTCGGGATTGAGCGCATACACCGCGAGCGCCCAGGTCGTCGCAACCACGGTGTCGCCGCCGTGCCGGCGTATCGCCTCGCCCCAGCTCGTCTGATGGCCCTCCTTGTCTCCGAGGCGCCAGCCCACCGCGCGACCGAAGAGCGCGAGCAGCACGAAGCGGCAGTAGAAAACCATGCGGATCGGCGCCAGCAGGGCCGAGAGCAGGATCTCGCAGCCGACGCTGGCGATGAGGCGCAGCGCGCCGCCGTAGGCCAGCCTGTCCCGTGAGCGCAGCAGCACGAGCGACATCCCGAGGAGCTTCGGGAGAAAGAGCAGGACGATGGTCGTCCCGAGCAGCGCGAACACCCAGTCCGGGCGCCAGATCGGCCACTCCGGGAAGAGACTCGGCCCGGACGGGAAGTAATCCGGGGCGAATACCGCCTGGTGGATCGCCTCGCCCGAGCTGGCGACGAGGAAGAGCAGCCAGAGCAGCGCCGAGCCGTACGCGAGTACGCCGTTCAGGAAGAGCGCCCGGTGCGCCCCGAAGCGCCCGCGCGTGAAGAGCAGGCGCAGGTGCTGGAGGTTTCCCTGACACCAGCGCCGATCGCGCTGCATCTCCTCGAGCAGCGAGGCCGGCGCCTCCTCGTAGCTCCCGCCGAGGTCGTAGGCGATCCAGAGCGACCACCCCGCGCGTCCGAGCAGCGCCGCCTCGACGAAGTCGTGGCTCATGATGTCGCCGCCGAAGGGCGGGTTGCCGGGAAGGCGCGGCAGGCCGCAGTTCCGGGTGAAGGGCTCGACACGCAGGATCGCGTTGTGCCCCCAGTAGGGGCTCTCGCCGAGGTTCCAGTAGTGCAGACCCGCCGCGAACATGCGGCCGTAGAGTCGACTCGCGAACTGATTGGCCCGCGCGAAGAGCGAGCGCGCACGGAATACGACCGGCGCGGTCTGGATCACGCCCGCATCCGGGTTGCGCTCCATCAGCCGGACCAGGCGCACGATCGTCTCGGCGCTCATCAGGCTGTCCGCGTCGAGCACGATCATGTAGCGATAGCCAGCGCCGAAGCGGCGACAGAAATCGGCGACGTTTCCGCTCTTGCGCTTGCGGCGTACCTTCCGTCTTCGATAGAAGACGCGCTCCACACGGCGGCGCCAGGCGGCCCAGGCGAGCTCCTCCCGCACGATCGTCGACGGATCGATCGTGTCGCTCAACACGAAGAAGTCGAAGTGAGGCAGGGCGCCGTGCCGCTCGAGCTCGCTCTGGATCACGTCGAGCCCGGTGTAGACGCGCTGCACGTCCTCCTCGCAGATCGGCATCACGATCGCCGTCCGCGCAGCGGGATCGATCGGCCCGGCGCCGGCCACGTCGGTGCGCGTGATGACGTAGCGGTCGCCGCCCCGGAGCAACAGCGCGAAGCCCGCGAACGCGGTCCAGAACCCGATCGAGATCCAGCCGAAGAGCGCCCCGAAGAGCAGCGCGATCACCAGCTCGAGTGCGGTCCGACCCTGGTAGGGCAGTACCTCCAGCATGAAGCCGCTGGCGATCACCGTCGGGATCAGGATCAGGAAGGCCAGCAGGATCCGACGGCGACGGCTGGCGCGTGCCCAGGGCCCGCGGCGGCGCCCCTTCGTCGGGAGCGCATCCGCCACCGACCTGCCGCCGAGCAGCGGAGCTTGCGGCATGGGACGCCGCGTGATCGTGGGGGCGGCCGCGAAGGGCTGCGGTACTGGAGCCCGCGGCGGCGCCAGACGCCGCGCCGCACCGGACCACCAGGCGGCGAGACGCCAGCCCTCGAAGGCACCGCCGTTCGACACCCGCTCGGCGCCGTCGGCCTCCGCCTTCTCGACGAGGATCTCGGCGAGGGAGTCGAGCGAGTCCCCCCGCGCTCCGCGCGCAGCGCCGCTGCCCTCGCCAGAAGCCGCGCGTTCGAGGGCACGCCGCGCAAGCGCGGCCCCCTCAACCGGATCGATGCCCAGCGCCCTCGCGTAGGACTCTGCGCGGTCCCGCGCGCCCCGCCAGTCGAGAACCAGGCGGTCGAAGGGGAACTCCGGAATGCGCGGCGCCCGCGACGGCCCGTCGCCGCGCGCGGCGTCCTGCTCGCTCACGTCGGGCTCTGCCTCACGGCTCGAGGAGATAGGACCAGGTCTCGGTCAGCACGTCCTCGCCACGGCGCAGGAACGCGCGCAGCTCGAGCGGGCTTCCCCGGGAGGGTCGCACCTGGAACACCAGCCGCCACCCCCCGGTGACGTCGTTCGGGATCACCTGCTGCTCGATCAGCTCGCCGTCGCCGTCTTGCGTGCCGACCGTCACGACCCCCTGGAGAACGGCGTCCGCCGGCAGCTCTGCGAGGCCGTGGCCCTCGAAATCGACCACGAAGCGCCAGGAGTCTTCATGGCTGCCCCGGTCGCGGCGGGTCGAGACCGCGCGACCCGCCGGGGGCCAGCGGGAATCCTCGCCGTACCAGACGAGCTCGTACGCATACTCCATCGCCTCGCCAGGCGGCGGCTGGGGGCGACTCGGCACCCAGTAGGCCACCACGTTGTCGTTCACGTCGCTGCGCGTCGGGATCTGCACGAGCTCCACCCGCCCGGCTCCCCAATCGCCCTCCGGGGCCACCCAGACGCTCGGGCGCAGATCGGGGCGGGCCTCGAGATCCTGAAAATGGTCGAAGTCGCGGTCGCGCTGGAGCAGGCCGAAGCCGCGCGTGTTGTCGAGCGCGAACGAGGAAACGCGGAGTCGATCCGGGTTGTCGAGCAGCCGCCAGATCCACTCGCCGGTACCCGAGGCGATCAAGAGCCCGTCCGAGTCGTGCGTTTCGGGGCGGAAGTCGAGCAGATCGTCCACGCTGTTCTCGCCGCGCAGGAACATGCTGGTGAGCGGGGCGATGCCGAGCTTCTCGACGGGCTCGCGGAAGTAGAGCCGGAGCGCGACCCGAACGCGGGTCTGCACGCCCGGTGTCACCACGAAGCTGTAGGCACCGGTGAGCCGCTCGCTGTCGAGCAGCGCAAAGAGCTTGATCTCGCGCGCGCCGGCGGCCGGCCGCACCAGCCAGAACTCGCGAAACCAGGGGAACTCCTCGCCTCGCGCCAGCGCGGTGTCGATGGCCGCACCGCGCGCGGAGAGGCCGTAGCCGAGGTTGCGTCCGACTGCGCGAAAGTACGTCGCACCCAGGAAGACGATCAGCTCGTCTTGATAGTCGCCCCGTTTGAGCGGATGGTGCAGCCGGAAGCCGGCGAAGCCGAGGTCTTGCGGGACGCGGCTCGCAAACTCGTTGCCGCCGTAGTCGAAGCCCTCGGGCGAGAAGGGGATCGGGTGAACCCCGGAGGCATCCACCTCGTGCACGACCACGCTTCGGTCGTAGAAGAGCCCTGGGTGGAAGAACTGCACCGTGAAGGGCAGCTTTCGGCCCGCCCAGGCAGCGAACTCGGGACGGAAGCGGACCTGTCGCCACTGGTCGTAGCTCAGCTCGAGGAGCCAACGCGGAACCTGCCCGCGCGGGTCCTCGTAGGGCCGGCTCGCGAGCGCGCGCGCCCGTTCGCTCACCTGGTCTAGACCGAAGGCGGGGTCCGCCGAGCGAGCCTGCGTGGCGACCGCGCAGACGCCGAGCAGGGCCGCTGCCCGGGCGAGTCGCGAAGCGCGCAAACGCGTGGCGGACCGGCGAGCTGGGGAGCAGCGGAGCATGGCGGGGTAACCTCGAACGAAGGCGTACCATAGGCCAACGCCGAAGCGCCGCAAAGGCGGATCCCGGGCTGCCCGCCGGGCCCCTCGCACCCGACCGATCTCGTTGTGTCACCCCGAAACCGGATCGGGAAGGGGCGTCGGAGCTGCGTGTCGTGGGTCACGACGGAGGCATCGACGATCCCCCGTCTCCGAGGGCCCGGGCGAGCGCCAGGACGCCCTCAGCGAAGGCCTCGGGCTCTGGCAGCAGGCTCAGCACCAGATGGGCTGCGGGGCGCCCTTCCCCCCCCTCGAGGTCGAAGAGGAAGCCAGGCTGGACGAGGACCCCGGCCCGGTCGAGGAGCGCAAGCACGAGCTCCTCCTCGTCCGGCACGGCTCCCTCGTCGCGGGTGGCACGCACGATCGCGCTCCAGCCCGCCTCGGCGGGCAGACACTCGAACCCGGCGACACTTCCGAGCGCAGCTTCGAGCTGCGCGCGGTTCGCAGCGACACGCTCGCGCAGCTCGCGGCGGATTTCGTCGCGCTGCGCGAGCAGGCGCGGCAGCAGGCTCGCGAGCAGTGGCGAAACCGAGAGGAACGCGTCCGCCACGAACTCGAGGCGAGCGAGCGCCTCGACGCGCTCGCGCGGAGGCCCTCCGACCGCGATCCACGCGACCTTGAGCTGAGGGAGCGCGAGCAGCTTCGAGGCGCCGGAGAGGACGAAGTGCAGCGGACCCTCTTCCGCCCCGACGAGGGCGCTCGGCGGAGCGCCGGCCTGCGCCGAGGCGGCGAAGACTTCGTCGCTGACGAGGGCGAAGCCGCGCTCTCTTCCGAGCGCGCGCAGCGCCGCGAGATCCTCGGGGTCGAGGAAGGAGCCGGTCGGATTGTGCGGATGGATCACGAGCAGCGCGCGCGTTCGCGGCGAGAGCGTCGCGACGAGCGACGGGAGATCGATCCGCCAGCGCGCGCACGCTGCCGGCGGAGGGCGCAGCGCGTAGCGCGCAACCTCGAGGCCTTCGAGCTCGGCGAGGTGCTCGAAAAGGGGATAGCCAGGGGTCGGGACGTGCACGCGATCGCCCGGGTCGGCGAGCATCCGAAACAGATGCGCGTATCCCTCGCTGGTCCCCGCCGTCAGTACCACGTCGTCGGGAGCCGCGCGCGGATGGCAGGCGGCGACGGCGGCGCGGACCGCGGGCTCCCCGCGCGGGTCCGCGTCGTAGCGCAATGCGCCGGCGTCGCGAGCGAGCTCTCCGAGAGCCAGCGCGAGAGCCTCGGCAGGCGCAGCGAGCCCGGCGTGCGTCGGATTCGCGTCCGAGAGGTCGAGCACTGGGAGCCCGAGCTTTCGCCGCGCCGCCACGCGTTCGCTCACCGGGTTCGGAGTCAGGTCCCAGGCCGCGCGCCGAGCAAACACGCCGCCAGGGTAGCGACCCGGCGCGCGCGCACGCAGCGGCCCGATGAACTCCGCTCGGCTTCGCCTCGCTGCGCGCGCGCTGGCGATGTTTGCACTACTCCGGCAGTGCGAACGCGACCAGCGCGTCTCCGGGCTCCTTGCCGAAGAGCATGTGGCCGCCGGCGGCGATCACCACGAACTGGCGGCCGTCCTGGCGCAGGCGAAAGGTCATCGGCGTCGCATGTCCGCTGTAGGGGAGTCGCCCCTTCCAGAGCTCCTCGCCCGTCGTGGTATCGAAGGCGCGCAGGTAGTTGTCGGTGGTGGCAGCGATGAAGGTGACACCGGCCCCCGTCGTGATCGGGCCGCCGAGGTTCGGAACGCCGAGGTTGCCGAGGAAGACCCAGATCGGCCACGGCGCGAGATCGCGCGTGGTTCCGAGCGGAACCTCCCAGCGCACATCCCCCGTCGCGAGGTCGATGCCGACGAGCGTGCCCCAGGGCGGCGGGTTGCAGGGCGCCCCGAGCGGCGAGAGCAGCGGCCTTCGCTCGAGCGCGTAGGGCGTCCCCTCCTGCGGCTCGAGGCCGTATTTCTGGGGTCCCTTCTCCGCGAGGACCGCGTCGTACTCGGCGCGTGGCACCAGCCGGATCAGCGTCGCCACTCGCTGCGTATTCACGACGAGGGTCTTGCGGTCCGCATCGATCGACAAGCTGCCCCAGTTGATCCCCCCGACCATGCCCGGGTACTGGAGACCCGCCTCGAGGCTCGGCGGCGTGAAAGTTCCGTGGAACTGGAGAGACTCGATCAGCTCGCGGCAGCGGCCGCGGTCCCAGAAGGTGAAGCCGTAGGCATCCTCGGGCTCGAGCGTGGTCGGGTGGAGCGGCGGCGGTCGCAGCGGAAAGGGCTGCGTCGGCGAGAGAGTCTCGCCCGCAACCGCGCCTTCCTGCGGCACCGGACGCTCCTCCACCGGCAACAGCGGCTTTCCGGACCGGCGATCGAGCACGAAGACGAAGCCCAGCTTGGTCCCGACAGCGACGGCGGGCACGGACCCGCTCGCGCTCGGGAAGTCGAAGAGCACGGGCTGTGCAGGGATGTCGTAGTCCCAGATGTCGTGGTGCACCGTCTGGAAGTGCCATGCGACTGCACCCGTGTCTGCGTCGAGGGCGACGATGGAGCTCGAGTAGTGGTCGAGACCCTGGCGCTGCCCTCCGTAGTAGTCCGGTGAGGTGTTTCCGGTCGGCACGTACACGAGGTTCAGCGCCGGATCCCCCGAAAGGACCGACCAGGCGTTCGTGGTGCCACGCGCGTAGCGCTCCCCGCCCTTCCCGACCCTCACCCGCGGCGCCTTCGGCGGGAGCGGATCCCACGCCCAAAGCAGCTGGCCCGTGCGCGCAGAGTAGGCCCGCACGACGCCGCCGGGGGCATCGACGCGGATGCTGTCGAGCACCATCGCACCCGTCACGATGCGATCGCCGAGGATCAGCGGCGGCGACGTGACGCCGTACTCGCCGGGTCGTGTGTCGCCGATCCCCGCGCGCAGGTCGACCACACCCGCCTCGCCGAAGCCCTCGCAGACCCGGCCCGACTCCGCATCGAGCGCGATCAGCCGCGCGTCGAGAGTCCCGGTGATGATCCTCCGCGCACAGGGTGTCCCGGGCAGGGCTCGCGCGTCGGTCCAGGCCGAGACACCGCGGCAGTTCAGCGTGTAGATCCCCTCCAGATTCGCGCGCGGATCGTAGCTCCAGCGCTCCTGCCCCGTCTCGGGATCGAGCGCGATCACGCGATTTCGCGGCGTGCACAGAACCAGGGAGTCGGCGAAGAGGATCGGGGTGTTCTGGAAGGCCGAGGGGGCGAGGCTCGACTTCCCGTCGAGGATGTCGCCGCTGTGGTAGGTCCAGGCGACGTCGAGGTGCCGGGCGTTCTCCGGCGTGATCTGCGTGAGCGGCGAGTGGCGGGTACCGCCGAGATCGGCGGCGTAGACCGGCCAACCCGCGACCGGCCCGCTGAGGTCGAGCTCCGGAACATCGCTGCACGCCGAGAGCGCGACCCATGCGATGGCGAACGGGATCTGGCGGGCCTTCGCGAAATGCATCGATGGGACTCCTCGGGGGGCAGAGCCTATCACGCAGCCCCCTCGGCCGCGCATGGTACGCTGCGTTTCGCGGCAAGCGAGAGCGCGGGAGGCAGTCGGCATGGCGTGGGACTTCTCTACCGATCCCGGCTTCCAGAAGACCCTCGACTGGATCCGCGACTTCGTCGATCGCGAGGTCCTCCCGATCGAGACCCTCTCGCACGAGCTCACGCAGGAGCAGCTCGACCGGATCACGGCCCCGCTCAAGGCCGAGGTGAAGCAGCGAGGACTCTGGGCGGCACACCTCGGTCCGGAGCTCGGCGGGCCCGGCATGGGCCAGGTCAAGCTCGGCTTGATGCACGAGATCCTCGGACGCACGCCGCACGCGCCGGAGGTCTTCGGCAACCAGGCCCCGGACTCCGGCAACGCGGAGCTATTGGCCGTCGGCGCGAGCGAGGCGCAGAAGGAGCGCTGGTTGTGGCCACTCCTCGAGGGACGCCTGCGCAGCTGCTTCTCGATGACCGAGCCGCACGTCGCCGGCTCCGATCCGACGCTGATCCGCACGCGAGCCCGTCGCGAGGGAGACGAGTGGGTGATCGACGGCGAGAAGTGGTTCGCCTCGAACGCGGACATCGCGGACTTCACGATCCTGATGGCCGTCTGCGACCCCGACGCGGCACCCCACCGACGGGCGGGAATGTTCATCGTGCCGGCCGGCACTCCGGGCATGCGCATCCTGCGCAGTCCCGGAACGATGGGCCACCCCGATCCGCAGCTGCCGAAGGGCCGCGCGGGCCACCACTGCCACGTGCTCTACGAGGGCGCGCGCATCCCGGCCGAGAACATCGTCGGAAACCCCGGCGAAGGCTTCCTGCTCGCGCAGAAGCGCCTCGGCGGCGGGCGCATCCACCACGCGATGCGCCTGCTCGGCCTCTGCCACCGCGCCTTCGAGATGATCTGCGAGCGAGCCGTCTCGCGGACCTCGCACGGGCAGCTGCTGCGCGACCACCAGTTCGTGCAGGACCACGTCGCCGAAGCCGCCGTCGGGATCGAGACGGCCCGGCTGCTGACACTCAAGGCCGCATGGACGATGGACACGCGCGGCGAGTCGGCCTCGCGCGCCGAAATCGCGATGATCAAGTACTGGGGAGCGAAGGTCGCGCTCGACGTGCTCGACCGCGCGATCCAGGTCCACGGTTCGCTCGGCTACACGACGGATCTCCCGCTCGAGGCGATGTACCGCCACGCGCGCGCGCTGCGCATCGCGGACGGCGTGGACGAGATCCACAAGGTCACGATCGCCCGCGCGCTGCTGAAGGGTGCGCGTCCCGTCGAGGGCTGGCCCAGCGAATGGATCCCGGCACGGCGCGAGGCCGCGACCCGCAAATTCCAGGAGCTGTTGGACCTGCGCACGGACAACTTGTAGCCGACGACAAGCAGCGGCCAAGCGGCTGCGTTCCTGCTACAGCCGGTGGCCGCCGCGAGCGCCGCGAGACGGATCCGCCCTACTTCTTGTTCTTGCCTGGGTTCTTCTTCCCGAAGCTCGACTCTCCCGCGGCCGTCTTGTGCAGCTCTGCGTCCTCGGGCAGCAGGAAGCGCGCCGCGACGAGCTCGTTCGTGCGCTGCGCGATCTGGCTCACGTAGCTTCCGTGATTCGGATAGAGCTGCTGGAGCGTCGCCTGCGGCAGCGGCGAGAGCGAGCCGGAGAGGAAGCAGGCGAGCGCCCCGAGGGGCGCAATCACCGGCGGATTGCAGCCCGGGAAGGGCGGTGCGCCCGGGGCGGCACAGGACGGCTTGCCGGTGTTGTTCGGCGAGAAATAGCTGTTCGTCGCCACGTCGACCTCTGGGAGCCGGACCCCACCGATCGCGTTCTGGAACCCGTCGCGCTGGATCACGCTGCCGACGATCTCGACCCGCGGCGCGTAGGGCGGAAGGATGCCCTGCGCCACCTGGATGCGCAGGTTCTCCCACATCGCATTCCAGACGTGGCTGCCGAAGATCGGACCGTCGGCGAGGGTGTAGGGCTCGAAGAGACACAGGTCGCCGAGCGTGAAGCCGGGCGGGAGCCCGGGCAGCGGGAGCGGGGTCTCGTGCACGACGTTGTGCGCGGTGGCGGGGACCTCGATCAGCCGGAAGGAGGCGAAGTCCGACGTGTCGGTGTCGTCCTGGCGCGTCGCGCCAGAGCCGATGTCGGTCTCGCTGCTGCCGCGATACACCGGAACCGGGAGGTCCGTGCGCACGCGTAGCTCGAGACCGGTGAGCGGGGCGACGCAGTTCGGATAGGGCAACGCGCCCGCACTTCCGCAGGTCCTGGAGGTCGCGTCGCCGAGGCTCGTGAAGCCACCGCGGATCGCACGCGCGCTCGAGGCCCCCATGAAGAAGTAGCCGTCGATCCCGGAGAAATGGAACTGACTCGCGTGGGTGATCACGGAGCCGCCCTGCTGCGACTGGCCCGAGAAGAAGACGCGCTGCACCGGAGCGAACCCGGGCGGAAGCGGGATCTGGGCCGGATCTCCACTCTTCAGTGCGGTCGCGAGCTGGTTGATCAGCTCGTACTCCTGCCCGTTGTCGCTCATCTGGAGCGTCGCGTAGCGGGTGCCGCAGGGGGGATTGATGCCGCCGCAGCCGTTTCTCAGGAACTGGAGCGACTGGTTCCCGCTCGTCGTGACGCCGATGTAGACGATACCCTCGCGCGCAAAGTACTCGGCCGACGGCAGCCACACGGGCGTGGTGTCGAAGCCCGCCGTCGAGTTCAGCGACTCGATCACGACGTCTCCGCTGAACGCGTCCGCGCTCGCCGGGCGGCGCACCACCATGCGGGTCTTGTAGGCCTGCGCCGTCTTGACCGCGATCAGCCGGTCGCCCGGCTCGGCACCGCGCGACGCCGGGAGCGCGTCGTAGTTGAAGACATCGACCGCGCCGGAGAAGAAGAACTCCTCCTCGACGGTGGGCTGGGCGAGGGTTTCTACCCCTCTCCCACCCCCGGGGATGTTCGGTGCGCCGAGCGGGTCGCCCGCGGGGAACGGCGTCGGGATCGGACCTTCCAGCACGACGGACGCGCAGCCGACCTCCTGCCCACAGGGGCGCGCCGACGCGTCGAAGGGAAGACCCATCGCCACCGCAAGACCTGCCACTGCCACGAAACGATGTCGCATGCTCTTTCCCTCGGGGTGTGGCATCGACCGACGGAGGTTCTACCGACGGTAGAAAGCCGATCGACGCATCAGTTAGTCAGCTATACGCCGACGGGCGAGCCACGCGCAAGCAGATTCGTCACAGCGGCACGCGGCGCAGCCGCAACGCGTTCGCCAGCACCGAGAGCGAGCTCGCGCTCATCGCGGCGGCCGCGAGCATCGGCGACAGCAGGATCCCGAAGACCGGGTACAGGACACCCGCCGCGATCGGCACCCCGACGGCGTTGTACGCGAACGCGAAGAAGAGGTTCTGCCGGATGTTCCGCATCGTGCGCTGGCTGAGCCTGCGGGCGCGGACGATCCCGCGCAGGTCGCCCCGGACGAGGGTCACGCCGGCGCTCTCCATCGCGACGTCCGTCCCGGTTCCCATCGCGATGCCGAC
>CAYPSI010000159.1:0-11550 GCA_964413375.1 uncultured Spirochaetales bacterium
CTCTCCGCTCGCGAGCTCGTCGAGGCCGCGATCGAGCGCATCGAGCGCATCGATCCGCGCCTCCACTGCCTCGTGGTGGAGCTCTTCGCGGAGGCGCGAAGCGCCGTCGGGTCGGCTACCGGTCCGCTGGCCGGGGTGCCCTTCCTGCTGAAGGATCTCGGCGCGCGACAGGCCGGTCTGCCCTACTACGCAGGCAATCGGGCGCTGCGCGACGCGAACTACCGCGCGCCGCGCGACACGCCGATCGGCGCCCGCTTCCGCGAGATCGGCCTCGTCACGCTCGGCAAGTCGAACACCCCCGAGTTCGGTCTCCAGTCCACGACCCAGCCGCTCGCGTTCGGGCCAACGCGCAATCCCTGGGATCCGGAGCGCTCGGCAGGGGGCTCGTCGGGCGGCGCCTGTGCGGCCGTCGCGGCGGGGCTCGTTCCGGTGGCGCACGCGAGCGACGGAGCCGGATCGATCCGGATTCCGGCCGCGTGGTGCGGGCTCGTCGGGCTCAAGCCCTCGCGCGGCCGGATCGCGAGCGATCCGCGGCTGATCCGACTGACTTCGGTCGAGTTCGCGGTCGCGCGCTCGCTGCGCGATACCGCCGCAATGCTCGATCTGCTGGCCGGGAGCCGCCCCGGGGCGCTCTTCCCGCTCGCGCCGCCGCGCCGCTCGTTCGCACTGGAGCTCGAGGCTCCCGTCGAAGCGCTTCGCGTCGGACTGCTCGACAGGGCGCCGGGGATCGCGGTCCACCCCGAGTGCGCGGCGGCGGTCGGAGAGACGGGAGGGCTTCTCGCCTCGCTCGGCCATGCGGTCGAGGAGGCGTGGCCCGCGGCGCTCTTCGACGCGGAGGAGCGCGCGCTGCTCGGCCTCGTCTTCGGTCCGGTCGAGTACCGGGCCTGTCTCGCGGACCTCGAGCAGATGCTCGGGCGCCGCGTCGAGCGCGACGACGTCGAGCCCTACTTGTGGGAGTTCGCCGACCTCGGCTCGCCTCCGGTCTCCGCGGATCAATACCTGCAGGCGGCGGAGCGGCAGCAGGCCTGGGCGGCACGCCTCGCCGACTGGTGGGCGGATGGCTTCGACTTGCTCGTCACGCCGACGGTCGCCGAGCCGGCGATCCCGCTCGACGCACTCGACGCCACCCGCATCGGTCCCGCCGCACTGCTCGATCGGATGGGAAGCCAGATGGCCTTCACCGAGCCCTGGAACGCCACGGGTCAGCCGGCCATCACACTGCCGCTGCACTGGAGCGCGGACGGACTCCCGATCGGGGTGCAGCTGGTCGCGGCCGTGGGCCGCGAAGGCCTGTTGCTACGCGTCGCCGCGCAGCTCGAGCGCGCGCGTCCCTGGGCCCACCGCTTCCCCCCGATCCACGCCTGACCTTCGCGCGGCGATCGAGCGCGCGAAGCTCTCGCCGACGGCGAGTTCGCCGCGAGGGCTGCGGAGCGCGTCGCTCCAGGCCCGCGCGGGATCGGCCTCCGCCTGCGCGCCGCCCGGCGCGGCGTCCGGAAAGGCCGCGGCGAGCTCCGCGAAGTACGCGCGATCGTGACGCGCATACCAGTCGGCCAGCACCGGGGCCTCGACCGAGCGCTCGCCTGCCTCGTCGAAGGCCCAGAAGGAGTTCTGCGTCTCGAGACGCAGGTCGCTGCGCAGTCGCGTCCACGGCAGCTCCCGCGAGTCGAAGGCGTCGGTCGCGCAGTAGGTATCGCCGAGATCCCGGAAGACGAGGACGCCCGTAGGCTGCAGCGCCCGATCGAGCTGGACCAGGACGTTCTGCGGATTCGGCGTCTCGTACCAGAGCCCATAGCGAGTGACGAGCCGCGCTTTCGCACGGCCGACGGGCTCCGCATAGTGCTGCCCCCAGAACTCCGCGAAGGGCTCGCCGTGGCGCCGCGCGATCTGCCGGCCGACCCAGGGCAGGCTGAGGGCCGGCAGGTAGTAGTGCCCGTCCTGGAAGAGACGCAGGTCTCGCACGAGGCACGCAGTCTCGCTGCCGCGTACGACGAGGGCGACGACCTCCCGCACCATCCGCAGGGAGGGATCCGGACCGAGCAGCGCGTCGATGCGGTCGACCGGCCCGCACCAGTCCATCGACCAGTCCGCCTCCTCGCGCAGTCGGGTCTTCTCCGGCTGGTGGAAGTCGGGGTGCGGGTGGTCGGTGGCGAGCTTCAGCGAGAAGAGCGACTCCCCTCGGCCCACCGGCAGGACCAGCGTTCGCGACGAGGTGAAGCGGCACCACCAGCGGTCGGCGACCGGCTCGTCGTAGAAGGAGACCGAGGGATCTCGATTGAGCGGGTGGCGGGGAAAGAGCACGCGGTCGCCGCGCACGAAGCGCTGCACGATGTCGCTCGGGGCCTGCGTCGAGGCCTCGAGCGACACGAGCCCCGGCGCCACCGCCACCACCGCGACCTCGACGGGCTTCGTGCTCATTCTGAAGCCGACGAGGTTTGCCTGCTCCTCCCAGCGGAGCCACTGCTCCACCGGGTCTTCAAGTGGCTCGATCGGCCGTTCTGGTGAGAAGGCTTCAGCGCGTTCGACAGGATCCACGGACTTCACCCCCCGGCGCCACAGCGCCCCCCGCCTAGATCGGATCGGCAGGACCCCCCCTGCGGCACAGAGTGTGACCGGTCAGTGCGGGATCGGGGAGAAGCTTCCCTCCCCGCGGGGAATGACGCTTGGAGCTCCTTCCGTTCCGGGCCTGTAGCGCGCGAGCCGGTGGAGCAATACCAGGATGGCGGCCATCGCGAGGACCGAGGGCTGGAGGTGGGTGATCCGCGCCAGCGGCCCGAAGGCCGGCAGCAGGAAGGCCGCGTAGAGCAGGACGCGCAGGAGCGGTGCCCAGTGCGGTGCAGGGCGGGCGAGGCTGGCATCGGCCAGCAGCAGCCAGGCGGGAGCCAGGAAGACGAGGTCGTACATGTACTGGTGCGGGTTGACCAGAGCGGTCGCGACCAGGAGCGCCGCGAAGCGGAGCGGGAGCGGGAGCGGCGAGCGCCAGATCCGGACGGTCAGTCCCACGGCGACGAGAGCGGTGGCCGCCCACGCGACCTTTGCGAGCGGCCCGGGGACGAGGAGGTCGAAGAAGGCGCGCAGGCAATGCATCTGGTGGAGCTTGAAGCCGAGCGTCGGCGCGAGCGATCCCAGGCTCGTCAGCACCGTTGCGTAGGCCAGGGTGGCCTGTCCGCCCGTCTGGAGCGCTCCCCAGGCGAGCTGCGTGGCTCCCGCCACGAGGGCCCCGGCGACGATCCGCATCTCGCCCGACGCGAGCAGCACGAGCCCCGCGCCGAGCGCGAGCTGCGGCTTGTAGGCGAGGCAACCGAGCGCGAGCCCGGCCGCGAAGCGACGACCGCCGCGCAGCGCAAGCCAGGCCCCGGTGAAGCACGCGAGCGCGAGCGCGGAGCTCTGGCCGTGGCCGATCAGGCTGAAGAGCGGTGGGTAGGCGAGCGCGAGGATCGCCACGGTCCGGGCGTGGGGAGAGAGGCGCGGGCAGCTGCGCCACAAAGCAAAGACGCAGAGCGCATAGAGGAGGGCGCTCGCGACGACCCAGACGGCGAGTGCGGGCCCGTACGCGAGGCCCGCGAGCGGCGCGAAGAAGAGCGCGACCTGCGGTCCGTAGATGGGGAGGAAGGTCGTGCCCCGGGATTCGGGGACGCGGCGCTCGGCCAGTGCGACGTGGGCGGAGTAGTCGTAGAGCGCGTCCGTGCGCCCCTCGCGAGCCAGCGACCCGAACACGTAGAACTGGAGAAAGTCGGCTCCCTTGAGCACCCCGCTGCGATCGCGAAGACCTGGAGTCGCGATTCCGGCTGCCAGGACACCCCAGAGGCAGAGGGCGAGCAGCAGCGCGTGAGCGCGCAGGCGCTCGGGTCGCATCCAGGCGTCGAGGCGCGGGCCGTCGCTGCTGGGAGTCGCGGCGTGCACTGGAGGTCCCCTCGGAGCGCCGAGCCGCCGGCTTGAATGCGCTCACAGGGTCGCCGGGGCCCGCAGCGGCCCCGTCAGGGAAGCCCCCGTGCATCGCCGCCAACGGAGAGCCAGCGCTGGCCGGCGCGCTCGACGAGTACGCCGATGCGGTACGCGTCGGGTGGGATCGCCCCGCTCGGCACGAGCAGACGAAAGCCGGAGCGGGCGAGCCGGCGCGCCTGCGGCGAGCGAGGGTCGGGCAGATCGATGCGCGGCACGCTCAGCGCCGGAAATATGAGGGAGCGCTGCTCCGAGCGCAGCACCAGCAAGACGCGCTGGCCCCGCGCGTCGTCGCCCGCGTGCGCCCATCCGTCGACGAGCAGGACCGCTGGATCCCGGCGCAGGGTCCCGAGCTCGAAGCGCACGGACGCACCCGGATCGGGCAGCGGAAGGCTCGTCGCCACGCTGGCGTGCTCGGCGATCCACGCGGAGGGGACGCGCAGCACGCCGCGCGCGAACGCCGTCAGCAGCAGCTGGCTCGCCTTCTCGAAGCGCGGGTAGAAGAGCCCTCCCTCGCCGGTCGTCCACCAACGCTCGAGCCCGGCCTCGAGGCGGCCCGACAGGTCGAGGAGCTTCCCGCGGTAGAGCGCGTGCGACGCAGCGCAGAACGCGAGACTCAGCGCAAGGCCGCCCGCCAGCGCGCCCCGCAGCCAGCGCGTTCCGACGAGCTCCGCGGCCCACGCGAGCCAGGTCGCGGCGAGGAAGGCGCTGGCGTAGAAGCGATAGCGGTCCTGGAGCAGTGGCGCGGCGCTGCCCTGCTGGGCGCGCACCAGCGCATTGAGCACGGCGCTCACCAGCAGGAAGCAGAGCAGCGCGACGAGAGCCGGGCTGCGTCGCCAGGCACCCCGCCACAGCAGCAGCAGCAGGCTCGCGACGAGTGCCGCGCCCGCGAAGGGCGCGATGCCTCGCTGCGAGAACGCGGCGGCGGAGCCCAGGAAGTTCAACACGTATCCGGCGAGGAGGCCGATGCGCTGCGCGCTCGCGAGGTTCGCGAGCGCATCCCAGGCGTCGAAGGGGCGCTCGAAGGGGGCGATGCTGAGCGCGCCGAGTGCGATCGCGAAAGCGAGCCACGCGCGACGCCGCGCGCGCTGCTCCGGGCCGACGAGGGCGAGGAAGCCGATCGGAAGCAGCGCGACGCCGTTTCCCTGCGAGAAGGTGGCGAGGACCGCCGCTCCCGCCGCGACTGCGAAGGATCGCCAGCTGCGCAGGCTGAGTGCGTGAAACGCGATCGCGGCGAAGGCCACCGCATAGAAGTTGGTGGCGGAGCAGCTCGGCCACAGGTACGCGCTCCAGAACTGCGGGTGGAAGAGCAGCAGCGCTGCGGGAGCGAAGGGCAGGATCCGCTCTCGGGCCGCTGCGCCAGGTCGGAAGCCCGCGAAGAGCGCGGCCGCGAGCAGCGGCAGCGCCGCGGCGCCGAAGGCCTGGAGCACGCGATGGTCCACGTGGCCGAGTGCGCCGTGGGTCGCCGCCGCCGCAGCGCGCAGCAGCGCCGGTCGGTGCTCGATGTGCTGCAGGAAGAGCAGCCGCAGTCGGGCGACGCTGGAATCGGTCGCGACCCAGCGGTTCAGGAAGTCGACGATCGTGTCGTAGTCGTCGAAGGCGGGGACGTCGACCATCGCGCGCAGCAGCAGCTCGGTCATCGCAAGAGCGGGCAGGAGGCACAGCGCAAGGCCCGCGAGTTCGGCGGGGCTGCGAGGCCCGCGAGCGGGGCGCACCGGACTATCCCGCGGAGACGAGGGAGACGTGCTCCTCGGTCACGTCGGGGTCGAGGCGGCGTCCCTTCGGATCGAAGATGCGGATGCGTGCGAGGCCTTTGCGCTGCAGGAAGGCCTGGAGCGAAGTCACGAGTACGCCGAGCCCGTAGCGCACGGAGCGGCGGAAGTTGATCGAGGAGGCCTCCTCGAAGTAGGCCGCCGGGCAGCTCACCTCGCCGATCTCGTATCCGGCCATGAGGATCTGCGCGAGCATCTGATTGTCGAAGACGAAGTCGTCCGAGTTCTCGAGCAGCGGCAGCGACTCCAGGACCTCCCGGCGGAAGGCCCGGTAGCCGGTGTGATACTCCGAGAGCTTGGCCCCGCAGAGCAGGTTCTGGACGGCCGTCAGCAGGCGGTTCGCGACGTACTTGTAGAAGGGCATGCCTCCGGCGAGCGCGCGGCCCCCGAGCACGCGGGATCCCAGTACCACGTCGAAGGGACCATCGGTGATCAGGCCGATCATCGCCGGGATCAGCCGGGGCGTGTACTGGTAGTCCGGGTGCAGCATCACCACGACGTCCGCTCCGAGGCGCAGCGCTTCCGCGTAGCAGGTCTTCTGGTTCCCTCCGTAGCCGCGGTTCTCGACGTGGACGAGCGTGCGCAGGCCGAGCTGGCGGGCGATCTCGACGGTCTCGTCGTGGCTCGCGTCGTCCGTGACGATCACGTCGTCGACGAGATCGAGGGGGATCTCGTGGTAGGTCCGCTCGATGGTGCGGGCGGCGTTGTAGGCCGGCATCACCACCACGATCCGTTTGCCGTGGAACACGTCGGACTCCCGTTCCCCGCTCCCGAAGTATAGACTTGCAGCGCTCAGCTGCCCGGGTGGCGAAAGGGTAGACGCGGGCGACTTAAAATCGCCTGGCTCGAAGCCGTGCAGGTTCGAATCCTGCCCCGGGCACTTTTCCAGCACGATGCCACGAAACGAGCGGTGGCAGCCCACTCCGCTCGCCTACGGCTCGCTGCGCGCTTCGCTTGCCTGGGTGGTGGGGCGGTCTTCTCTCGGGTTCGCTTGCTTCACCCCTCGGCGATGGAGCTGCGGACGGCTTGTTGGACGTCGTCGGCCTCCAGGAGTTCTTCGAGGGCGTCGCGGTCGAGCAGCGTCGTGCGCTGGTAGCAGAACTCCGGCAACTCGAGCTCCAGACGGTAGATCTCGCGGGGCGATTCGAAGACCTGACGGATGCGCAGGGAGCTGCCCGCCCCGGCCACGATCTCGTTGCGGAGCGATGCGAGGATGCGCTGCGAGCGCATCCCGCCATGGACGAGCGGGTCCGGGTACTCCAGACCGACGGAGCGGCTGCGCTTCGAGATCTTGTAAGTGCCTCGGACCTTCATCGACGGAGAGCATACCCGGAAGCGCGGGCCGGGTTCAAGCAGCGTCGGGCGGAAGCTTCTCGATCCAGTTCTCGAGCGCCGAGAACTGGTCTGACGGGCCTCCGAGGAACTCGATGCCGATTCCCGCCTCGCTGTCGCGTTCCAGCGGTGCGAGGACGCGACGTGTCCACGCCACGCGACCGATCGCCTCGAGCGCATGACCGTCGGGCATCACGAACTCGAGCAGGACCCGCCGGCCGGGCGTCAGGGGCTCGGCGGTGCGGACGAAGGCGCCGCCGCGGGAGACGTTGGCGCAGGTCTCCTGCGAAGCTCGAAAGAAGGGACGCCCGGTCCAGGGATCGCGCTCGGGCTCGAGTGTGGAGATGCGGACGGGCAGCAGTGCGTCGACGCGCCGGTGACGCCGCCGACCCGAATGGTGGTCCATCGATCGTTTCCCCCCGCCCGGTCGATCGCCCGAACGCGCCGCCGCCTTGAGAGCCGCGGGCGCTGCTGCCGCGCCGCACGGCCACGATAGCAAGCGAAGCGCGCAGCGAGCCGAAGGCGAGCGGAGAACGCAGCCGCCTTTCGGATCGACGCAAGGTCCTCGAGCCCGCCTCAAGCACTGCGCGCGGCGCGTCGAAACGACGGCGACCGGGACGCGCAGGAGAGCTCCGAACGCGGTGCGCCGGCAAGGAGCGTTGTCATGGCTCGGGACGGCGGCCCCGGCGACCGCGACGCAGCGGAATGCACACTGGATGGCGGAGCGGCGGACGCCGACTCCGGGTGGCGGTCGCGGCCGAGGGCCGTGGAGCGCGACTGGCTCGGCCTCGCACCGGACGAATCCGTCCGCGTGTTGGCGTCCAACGCGCGCACGATCGTGCTCGAGCGTTCCGATCCGAATGCCGCGACGGCCCTTCCCTGGGACCGGGACCTCGTGCTCACGGCCGATGTTCGCGCGTTTCCGATCGCCGACCTCCTGAATCTCGTGCACGCCGCCGGCAAGTCCGGCTTCCTGTTCTTCCAGGGCGGGGAGCACGAGAAATCGGTCTACCTGCACCGCGGCGAGGTCGTCTTCGCGGCTTCGAACCAGACCGTCGATCGACTTGGCGAGTGCCTGCTGCGCATGGGAGCGATCGACGTGGGACAGCTCCGTGAGGCGCGCCGCAGCTACTCGCCCCCGGTGCTCTTCGGCAAGATTCTCGTCGAGCGCGGCTTCCTGACACCCCGCGATCTCTGGAACGCCGTGAAGGTCCAGGTGGAGGAGATCGTGCGCTCGCTCTTCTCCTACGACGTCGGCAACGTGCTCTTCTTCGAGGGAGAGGTGAAGCCCGACAACGTGGTACGCCTGGCTCTTCCCACGCGACGTCTGGTCGCGGAGGGCCTGCGGCGCCGGGACGAACTGTTGCGTTTCCTCGCCCACGTCGAGAGTCCGCGCGTCGAGCTCGAGGCGGTCGAAGCCGCCGCGGCCGACCTCTCGGGAGCCGAGCGCGCGGTGCACGCCGCGATCGGGACGCGTGCTCCCTTCGCCGAGACCTGTCTTCGCGCGGGGATGGACCCGCTCTCGGGAGCGCGCGTGCTGCATCACCTGCGGCTCGTCGGGGCCGTGCGAGTGGTGGAGGGGGCGCCGGCGAGCGATCCGGTGGCAGCTGCCAACGGGCGGCGCCCGGATGCCGACGCCGTGCGCGACTGCGTGCGTTCCCACCTCCAGCTGCTCGCCGAACTGGCCGCACCCATCGTCGCCCTCGACGGCGGAGAGGTCCTGCGCGAGAGGCTTCAACGCATCACCGACGAGGCCGCGCGTCGCTTCCCCGAGATGCTGGGGGGGCTCGTGGTGGAACGCGGCGGCGCGCTCGACCCCGCGAAGGTGACGGAGCGGGCGCTGCGCTTCCCGGGCGACCGCGAGCGCGAGATCCGGCGCGCGCTCGGCGAGCTCGTGGCCTACCTCGAGTTCGAGCTGATGAACCATCCGCGCCTTCCCGACCCGGATCAACTCCTCGAGGCACTCGAGCCGATGCGCGCGAGCCTCTGACTCCGCGCGCGGATCCCGCGGCCCGCCGCGCTCGAGCGCGCGACCTCGCTACCATGCGTCCATGTTCTTCCCTTCGGGTGCGCGCGACCGCCTTGCGGTAGCCCTCGACGTGCCTGCGTTGGCCGATGCCCGCCCGCTGATCTCGAGTCTGGAAGGGGTGCCCGGGTGGCTCAAGGTCGGCGCCGAGCTCTTTACCTCCGCGGGGCCGGCGGCGATCGAGCTCGCGCGAGGATCGGCCCGCGTCTTCCTGGATACGAAGCTCCACGACATCCCGAACACGGTGGCGCGCTGTGTTGCGGCCGCCACGCGCCACGGCGTGGGCATGCTCACGCTGCACGCGGCGGGCGGGCGCGCGATGCTGTGCGCCGCGCGCGAGTCCGCCGACGCGGCTGCGGCCGGCGGGAACCGACCGATCCTGGTTGCGGTGACGGTGTTGACGAGTCTCGGGGCGGCGGACCTCTCCGAGATCGGGATCGCAGGAGGAGCGGAGGACCAGGTGCTGCGCCTGGCCGAGCTCGCGCAAGCGACAGGGATCGACGGCATCGTGGCGTCGCCGCTCGAGGTGGCTCGGGTCCGGGAGCGCTTTGGCCGCGAGCTCCTGATCGTGACGCCCGGTGTGCGGCCTCGCGACTGGCCCGCAGACGATCAGACGCGGACGGCGACGGCCGCGGAGGCGCTGACGGCCGGCTCCGACCTGTTGGTCGTCGGTCGCCCTGTGGTCCGCGCCGCAGCTCCGGCGCATGCCGCACGCGCGCTGATCGCCGAGATGGAGGCCTGCCTCGCTGCGACCCACGGCTCGCGGGGCGGAGATGCGCGCTAGGGCACCGATGTCTGTCGACTCCCTGGCGCGCCAGGACATCGCCGGTCTGCATCCGGTGCGAGAGGCGCTTCGGGCGCGTCGCAGGCCGCTGTATCGACTCGCCGTGCGCAGCGGCGAAGGACGTGCCGCGCTGGCAGAGCTGGTCGCGCTCGCGACCTCGGCCGAGGTCGCGGTGGAGGAGGTCGACGTCGAGGAGCTGGCGCGGCGGGCGGGTCCCGGAGTGGCCCATCAAGGCGTGGTGCTCACCGCCGGCCCGCTGCCGGAGCTGACGCTCGAGGCGCTGGCGGCGGGAGGTGCTTCCCCGCGCACACTGGTGGCGCTCGATGGGGTCGAGGATCCCCAGAACCTGGGAGCCATCGCGCGCGTTGCGGAGGCCGCGGGCGTGGCAGGGCTGCTGCTGACGCACAGGCGCGCACCGCCCCTCGGGCCCGCGGTGGCGCGGGCCAGTGCGGGGGCGATCGAGTGGCTCCCGGTCGCTCGCGTGGTGAATCTCGCTCGCGCGCTGCGGGCACTCAAGGAGCGTGGCTTTTGGGTGTTCGGGGCCTTCCCGGATGCTCCGGACGACCTCTTCCGGCTCGAACCTCGCGTGCGTCGCGGCGACCGGGTGGTCGTGCTCGGTGCGGAGGGGCGGGGCATCCGGAGCGGCATCGAGCAGCAGATCGACCACCGGGTGAAAATCCCCATGGCCGGTCACGTCGCTTCGCTCAACGTCTCCACCGCGGCCGCAGTGGTACTCTTCGAGCTTGCGAGAACCGACCCCATCTCCTGAGCGTTCGCCAGCCCGTGGCGCGCTGCGACGGATTGCCCTATCTATGTGCGGTTTCCGGGGCCCGGTGCGTTGCTGAGGGGCAACGTCCGGCGTATAGTCCCCGGCTCTGGTCTCTCCCCGGCTGGCGTAGCTCAACTGGTAGAGCAGCTGATTTGTAATCAGCAGGTTACGGGTTCGAGTCCCATCGCCAGCTCCAGGCGATGTGCAGACCGGGAAGACGGGCATTGGGCGCGGCATTCGGGCGAGGCGGGCCCGAGGAAAACGACGAGACACGAGATCGAGATCGGGACGGCAAGCAGGCGAAGCGCGCAGCGAGCCGCAGGCAAGCCCTCGGTTCGCTGTGCCCGCCCGGATGCATCGCGGTGAGGAAGTGGTTTTGTCGCAGCTGCGGGTCCTGAACCCGACGGAGAGGTACCGAAGCGGTCAAACGGGGCAGACTGTAAATCTGCTGGCTATGCCTTCGGAGGTTCGAATCCTCCCCTCTCCACCACGCTGGGGCGGGCGTCGCTTCGCGGGAACCCGAGGGCGAGCCATGGCGACGAGATGAGTTGAGTGGTTGGGTTGGTCTTCACGGGCGGGAATAGCTCAGCTGGCTAGAGCACGAGCCTTCCAAGCTCGGGGTCGCGGGTTCGAATCCCGTTTCCCGCTCCATCTGGATTCGAAGCTGGATTCGAAGCTGGAATCGAGGCAGGCCCACGTAGCTCAGTTGGTAGAGCACGTCCTTGGTAAGGACGAGGTCAGCGGTTCGATCCCGCTCGTGGGCTCCAGCCGGCGGGATTTCTAGCAGGGAGATCGCATGGCGAAGGGAAAGTTCGAGCGGACGAAGCCGCACGTGAACGTGGGGACGATCGGCCACGTGGACCACGGCAAGACGACGCTGACGGCGGCGATCACGCAGCGTCAGGCGAAGAAGGGCCTGGCGGACTTC
>CAYPSI010000160.1:0-15529 GCA_964413375.1 uncultured Spirochaetales bacterium
CCCTCGACGACGAGGATCAGCCCGACGCAGCCGAGATTGAGCAGCGTGCGGATGATCTCGCCTGCGGCGACCTGACCCATCGCCTGCCGCGCCTCGATGGCGCCTCGCCAGGGGGCCGAGATCGTCGTGACCACGAGATTCGCGAGCGTCAGATACAGGACGGCGGCGGCCGCCTGCTCGCGCTCGGCCGGGATCGTCAGCGCCCCGAGCAGCGCTGGCGCCGCGACGAGCCCGATCACGAGGAGCAGCAGCCCCATACCCAGGAAGAGCATCAGCGTGGCGTTGAACACCTCGCTCGCGCGCCGGGCGTCCGAGCGCCCGAGCTCGTAGGCCATGTTCCGGATCGCGCCCGCGTTGAGGGCGGGCGTCACGAGCAGCAGCAGCGTCCCGCTGGCGCCGAGCGCCGCAAGCAGGCCGAAGTCCGACGCGCCGAGAAGCTCGAGCAGGAGCCGCGTGATGTAGAGCCCGATGCCGAAGGTGACCACCATCCGGCTCAGCAGCGTCGCGGTGTTGACCACCAGGCGGATCGACTGTCGCACTCTCTTCCCCCAGGACTCGACCGCTACAGCAGCACTGCAACTGCCTGCGCGACCCGCGGACCCTCACGCCACCGGCAGCGGAGCCGACAACTTCGGCTAATGCCCTGCGCAGCGAAATGCCGATGCGGCCCTCCGAGACCGGGACTTGAGAAGCGAGGTCGCACCGTTGTCGTCGCCGCAGCAGGACCCTTCTTCGCCGAGCGATCCGTGGTGGCTGGGGCGCCCGTCCGCCAGGGCGGCGCTCGCGACCACGACCCTGTGCCTGGCCCTCGCCGCCGCCGCCGGGTGGGTTGCCGCGCAGCAGAGTCCACTCGTCGTCCGCAGCCTGCTCCCGACCCCCTCGGCCGAGGCTCGCGAGGTCTTCCTCACCCACCTCATCGACGAACCGCAGCGCGTGCTCTTCACCTCCCAGCGCTCGCTGACGAGCGTCCACCGCGGCGAGGACGCGCAGGGCGGGAGCACCTACTGGATCCATCGCTACGGGGACCCGGCGCGTCCCGAGCTTCCCGATCGCATCCTGCTCCAGAGCCGCAGCCGCGGGGCCCGCCTGCTCGTGCCCGTGGGCGCCCTCGAACTGGGCAGCGCACTCGCCTCCCCGGTCGGGGTGGAGCCGGCGAAGGAGGGAGGCGGTGGGAGCGTCCCGAGCGGCCTGGTGCAGCTCTACGTCGACCGGCTCTTCGCCGGGACCTACCTCGAGCTGCGCTTCCCGGATCGCGAGCGCGATGAGGCCGGCGAGCCGCGGCGCTTCGATCTGATCGCGATCCGCGACAACCGCGTCCGCACCGCGGACTTCGTGCTCGCGCCGAACCCGCGCTACTACCGCGCCGCGCTGATCGAAGGCGACATGCCGCACGGCGAGCTGCTCGCCAACGAGCTTCCCGGCGAACCCGAGCTCGTCTTTGCGTTCTACGAGGATCTCGCGCGCGGAGCCGAATCGCTCCAGCTCCCGATCTCGATCTTCGACGAGCTCGAGCTCGCCTGGGGCGACGCGATGCCGATGCTCGTCGATGACCGCTGGCAGATCGAGGAGCTGCCGCGCTACGAGACGGCGCCTCCCTCGCCCGAGACCCGAGATGCGACGGCCCGCATGATCGCGCTCCACCTCGCCGCCCGGCTCGAGGGCCGCCCCGAGCGCGAGCGCCTCGCCCACCAGATGGGCGAGTGGCTGGCGAGGTAGCAGCGCATGGCCGGCCGCTTCGAGCTCAAGTATCTCGTCGACACCCGGGTGCAGCAAGCACTCTGCCAGCAGATGCGCGCGCGCATGTTGAAGGGCGAGTTCGCGATGGAGGACGGGACCTACCACGTCCTCTCGCAGTACTACGACGGCCCAGGCCTCCCCTTCTACTTCGACAAGCTCGACGGGCTCGAGAGCCGCGTGAAGGTCCGCCTGCGGACCTACGGGCTCGCCTTCGGCCCCGGGGCGCCCTGGTTCCTCGAGCTCAAGCGCAAGCAGAACGCAGCGATCTCGAAGCTCCGCATCGAGGTCGAACCGGGCAGCATCGACCCCTCCAACCCGGGAACCTGGAAGGCGATCCGCGACCCGCGCATCGGGGCCTGCCTCGCCGCCCGCGATCTGATGCAGCTCGAGCCGACCGCGCAGGTCTGGTACCAGCGCGAGGCGCTGGCCTCCGCCGACGACCGCCTGCGCATCACCTGGGACACGACCATCCGCGCCCTCTTCCCCGGCGAGGCCATGGACCGGCAGATGCTCTACGACTCCGAGCGCGCCGCGATTCCGGACCGCTACGCGATCCTCGAGATCAAGGCCGCGCAGACTTTTCCCCACTGGCTCACGGAGCTGATCCAGCGGGCCTCGCTCGTTCCCGAATCCATCTCCAAATACGTCCGCGCGGTCAACGCGCTCGGACTCAGCAGGAAGGTACTGGCCACATGCTAGAACGAACCAACGACGCCGCGAGCTCCGGGGACTTCGTCCTCGATCATTTCTTCAACCTGACCGAGGTGGGCGCGTTCCACATCGTGGATCTCTTCGCCGGGCTCTGTCTGGCGACGCTGCTCACGCTCGGCCTGGTGCAGACCTACCGGTCGACCCATCGCGGGGCGACCTACTCGGTCGCCTTCCTCCAGGCGCTCTTCATCCTCTCCGTCTGCACCACCCTGATCATGATCGTGATCGGGAGCAACATCGCGCGCGCCTTCAGCCTGGTCGGCGCGCTGTCGATCGTGCGCTTCCGCACCGCGATCAAGGATCCGCGCGACGTGGGCTTCGTCTTCGCCTCGCTGGCGGTCGGCATGGCCTCGGGCACCGGCTTCTACGCGGCAGCGGTGGTCTTCACCGCCTTCCTGTGCATCCTGATGCTGGTGCTCGGGCGGCTCAACGTCGGCGCGGTCCATTCCACCGACGCCCTGGTGCGCGTGACCTTCGGCGCGGCGGGTGCCGAGGCCGCGATGGCTTCGGTCGAGGCTGCGCTACGAGCCGGCGATGCGAATCCCGTGCTCGTCAACCGCATGCACGAGCGCGAGAGCGGCCAGCATACCCTTGCGTGGCGGGTGCGCACCGGTGAGTCGGCCGACCAGGGCCGGCTCCAGGCGGCGCTCCAGGGCATCGACGGCGTCGCGGCGGTGGGCCTCTACGTGATGGACGATTTCCACGTCCTATGAGTCGAACCCCCCAGAAGATCCGCGTGCGGCCGCTGCACGCGCTCGCGTGGCTCGCGGCGATTGCCGCCGTCCTGGTCGCGATCGACCTGGCGGAGCGCTTCGCCTTCTACGAGATCCGCGAGCGCGACACGAGCTCCTTCGCGCGGATGGTGCGCCGGCCCATCAAGGACACGGGCATGGCGCTCGTCCACGGGCTCGCGGGCGAACTCGACGTGGCGGACCTGCCCGAGGGCATGCCGGTATTCGACTTCACGCTGAAGCCGGAGGACGCCCAGGCGCTCCTCGCCCACGTGACGCGCGTCCGCGTGATCGGGACCCACGACGAGTTCTCGCGGGAAGCGATCCCGGCGCGGATGCGGGTGGACGGGGAGAGCTACGACGTGCGCCTGAAGCTGCGGGGGCGCCAGCACTACCACGTGGTGCCGCCGCGTCCGAGCCTGCGCGTGAGCCTGCGACGGGGACGCTCCTACCGGGGAACGAAGGACTTCAACCTCATCGAGCCCTTCGACAAGACCACCGACCAGGTCTTTCTCTGGGAGGCGAAGGAGCACGGGCTGATCAGCTGGGACACGACGATGGGCGTGCTCGCAATCGGGGGGCGACCGCTCGCGGTGGTGCAGTACGTCGAGCAGGTGCGACGCGAGACCGGGGACCATGCGGTCCGACCGGAGGGGACCTTCTTCCGCGGCACGGGCGAGCTCTACAGCGAGGGCATGGATCCGAAGCGCTGCGGCGCGCTGATCGAGCGCGTGACCGGCTGGCTCGCCGATCCCAAGGCGATCGTTCCCTTCGAGCCGATGCAGGAGGTCCTCGACCTCGAGCGCTTCCGCTGGTTCACCGCACTCACGGAGTTCTCCGGCGACGGCCACGGCTTCGCAAACTTCAACATGAAGGCCTACTGCGACGCGGTGAGTCCGCGCGTCGAGTTCCTGATCTGGGACACCCGCTTCGGGCGCTGGGAGAGCCTGCCGACCTCCCAGTTCGCCGAGCAGGGCACCCAGTTCCTGCGCGGCGATCGCTACCGCACGCTCCACGACGAGGCGCTCTACACGCTCGCGCTCGAGCGCGTCGAGCCGATGCTGGAGCGCATGCGCGCGTTCCACGCCGCCTACGGCGCGGTGATGGCTCGCGATCCCTTCTACCGCTTTCCGCGCGGGGGCCCCGACGGCGGCTTCATGAGCTCCCGCCCGGCCAAGCTCGAGCGGACCTTGCGCTCGAATGCCGAGGCCATCCGGGCGACCCTCGAGGGCGAGCAGCTCCAGTGGTGGGTCGACCCGGCCCGGCGCGAGCTGCTACTCGCCACCACCGATCGCGGCGCGAAGCGTGTCGAGGCTTTCCTGCTCCGCAGCGCCTCGGGAGAAAACGAGCAGCGTCTACGCGACCCGGTGGTGATCTACGGCCGCTACCGCGACCGCCAGCCGGTGGTCGCCATTCCCCTCCCCGCCGGTGTCGACGCGAGCGCGATCGCGGGCGTCGTCGCGGCCAACGTGCACACCGGTCGTCCCGTCAGCGGCGTGCGCGCCGACGAGCGCCTCGCGGGCGAGCGCGTGCTGCCGCCGCGCCCGCTCGAGCCCGTCCTCCCCACGCTCCCGGCGGGCTTTGCCGCGGATCGCGACGCCAGGCGCATCCGGATCGGACCGGGCGTGGTCCGCTTCGATGGCGTGCTCCAGCTGCCGCGAGGCTTTGCGGTCGAGATCGCTCCCGGGACCACGCTCCTCGCCGGCCCGGCGGCCGTACTCGAGATCCACGGGGATCTCTCGATGCCGGGGACCCCGCAGGCCCCGATCGTCGTGCGCGGCGCCACTACGGAGCCCTGGGGCGCCTTCGCCGTGGTCGGCGATCGCGGCGATCCGGCGCGCGTCGAGGCCTCCCATGCAACCGTCTTCGGCGGCGTGGGATCGACGGCCGGCTCCACGAACTTCACCGGAACCGTCGCGATCTACTTCGCCGACGTTCGTCTCGACCACTTCTCCGTACAGGACAACGCCGGCGAGGACGGGCTCAACGTCAAGTACTCGAAGATCCACATGACCGACAACTACCTGCGCGGCGGAGCGAGCGACGCGGTGGATTACGACTTCGTCTCGGGCGTCGACCTGCGCACGGTCATCGAAGACTACGGAAACGACGGGATCGACGTCAGCGGGTCGAAGCTGCGAATCGAGGGCGCCCGGATCCGCGACGCCCGCGACAAGGGAGTGAGCATCGGCGAGGCCTCGACCCCCGTGATCGTCGACGTCCAGGTCAGCGGCGCGAAGATCGGCTGCGCGGTCAAGGACAGGGCCGACGCTCGCATCGACCGCTTCACCGTCGCGCGTTCGAAGCTAGCGATCGCCCTCTACACGAAGAAGCCGAGCTACGGCCCATCCCGGGCGATCTTCACGCAGCTGGTGGCGGCGGACGTTGGAGCCTTCGCGATCCTCGACCACGGGAGCCAGGCGCGCTTCGAAGACGCGGTGCGCATCGGCGACGCGAGTCCGCCGATGCGAAGCTTCGAGGGCGTGGACAACGTCGTCGAGCCGGGGCTCGCCGCGCTCTCGCTCGAGAAGATCCTCCGCATCGCGGCCACCCGAAGCGCCGAGCGGCTGGCGCCTCCCGACCTCGCCGCCTCGCCGCACGCCTCGCATCCGAAGGGGTCCGGCTCCTAGGGGCAAGGAGGCGTGCCGGCGCAGGCGAGGCCCGAGGGCCCCGGCGCGGCGCCGAACCCGCGCAACCAGCGGATGAAGTCGGTGATGCCGACGATGCCGTCGCCGTCCATGTCGGCGCCCGGCTGGAACTCGCTCGCTCCGGCTTCCGAGCCGAAGGCGCGCCGGATCACCAGGAAGTCGCTGGTCGCGATCACGCCGTCGTTGTCGAAGTCCCCGTCACAGCCGTTTCCGAAGCCGTCGAGGTCGGAGTCGATCTGGGCGGAGTTCGAGACGACGTTGCAGTTGTCCGCGGCATCGGCGACGCCGTCGTTGTCCCAGTCGGGGCCCGAGATCGGATCGGGCATCGCCAGAGCACGCGCGCCTGCGAGGCTTCCCCCGAGCAGCGTCGCCGTTCCCGTGACGGGATCGAGGGAATAGACTGCTGTCCCGGCGGCGATCAGGCGCGTCGAAGGGGCCGTGCGATCGAGCTCGAGTGCCTGGAGGGCTCCGTCGGCAGTACCGGTGGGCCCGATCACCGTCTCGACACCCGTTGCGGGATCCACCGAGAGGAGCTCTGCGGGCCGCGCCGCCCCCCCGGACGTGAGCGCCCAGAGCTGGCTGCCATCCGACGCGCAGCTCAGCCCCACGATCCGCAGATCCTGCGCCATCGAGTGGGAGCCCACGAGCGTGCCGACTCCGGAGACAGGGTCGATCCGGATCAGGCGACTGAGTCGGGACGCGGCATCCCAGTCCGCGCTGAAGAGCGAGCCGCCGGAGCAGGACGCGAGTGATTCCAGCCCCGCAAAACCGATGGCCGCGGTGCCCACCCGCGAGCCCACCGCGCACACCGATGGCGCCAGCACGACCAGGTGCGCCTCCGATCCGGCAGCGGCAAGCTCGATTCCGTACAGACGGCCTTGCCCGTAGGCCAGCCCCGCGATCGTCCCAACCTCGCGCAGCGCGTTCAGCGACCCGCTGGGCTCCGCGCACGCTGCGTACTCGAGCGGCATCCGCGCGGCTCCGGTGCTGAGCGACACGTCGACGAGCCGCAGCTCGCCGCCGGGAGCTGCATCCACCGCCTTGAGCGGGAGGTCGGAGGCGAGACCGTGGGTGAGGGTCGTCAGACAGAGGTCCGTCGAGCACTGGCTCCGATCGTCGATCGCGGAGCGCCAGCTCCCGATACCCTGGCTGCGCCCGTAATGTCGGTAGTAGTTCAGCGCGACCTCGAGCCCGGCGTCGTGCCTCCACGGAGACGAGGAGAGAATCAGGATCGCTTCGATCGCACGTTCGATCGAGCCACGGCCCGGCGCGAGGTGGGTCGTGCGCAGCACGTTGTCGGGCCCGAGGACGGGGTAGCCTGCCACGTCGCTCGCGTCGACGTTGTCGTAACAAGAGCGATCGGCCCGGCGCAGCAGCAGCTCGCACTGCTGCACGTGACTCCCGATGTGGCCCTGCGGATAGTTCTGATAGGAGCCGTCGTAGACGGGAATGTTGCAGTACTGGTCGCGCCGGGCGTCCTCGGTAATGATGCCGCCGGGCGTGATCTGCGATTTGACCGGCGGGTAGTTGGGCGACTGGAAGACCCCGCCGAGGTAGTCGCAGGAGGAGTTGCCGAGATCGGTCGCATAGCCGTTGACGCGATCGAGCGCGAGCTGGCGCGCGTGTGCGAAGGCCTGGCCCGGTGTGAGGAGAAAGGGCTGACCGCCGTTGATGCGACTCGGGTTCATGTGGACCAGCAGGACCTCGCTGCGGTCCCACAGATAATCGGCGACGTGGGCCAGTGTGTTGGTCCCGGCTGCGCCGCGGTTGTTTTGCGAGGAGGTGGCCATCCTGGAAACCACCGGATACACGTTCTTCGCGAGCCAGTTCTGGAAGAGCCGCTTGCAGGGACCCAGGCCGAGCGTGGGATTCCCCGGAGTGGCTGTGAGCGGCCCGGTGCAGCTGAGGCCCTCCCAGTAGTCTTCGATCAGATCTGCCGAGGCCACGAGCTCCGGGCCTCCCCAGCCGAAGTTGGTGTCGCACTCCGCGTCGAGGTCGAGGACCTGGGACATCGCGGCCTCGAGGATCGTGCGCACGCTCAGCGCATGGGAGGCGTTTCCGGTCAGGTGGTAGGCGAGCGCGTTGGCATAGATCACGCCGGTACCGCTCCCATTGTCGTTCCAACGGGGGCTATCGGAGTCCGGACAGGTCTCGTACGCCGTGAAGCTCCAGCTCCACGGCGTGGCGGCGATCGCCAGCAGGGTCGTTCGAGCCGTCGCGTAGGGCTCGACGCCTTCGTTGGCCTTCTCGCGGATGATCGAGAGCTCGAGCGGAGTCGTCAGATACCCGCGCGCATCCGGCCGTTGCGCGGCAGCGGCGGAGCCGGATGCGAAGCAGAGGGCCAGCGCGAACAGGCGCGCGGAGAGCGCGCACGAGGGAAGCTCCGGGAAACGCCGCGACCGCATCCTCAGGCCTCTACCGGCCGGGTCCGGATGCCGCTGTCGCGTCGCTGCGGGCCCTCGAGACGCGGCGGACCTGCGAGCGCTGCGATGCCCAGCAGCTGCGCCCGGAGCACTGCTTCGCTCGTCTTGCGCCCGACCGGAACCCGCCGGAGCTGAAGCGGATCGGCGCTGCGCAGGTCGTTCAGGCCGCGGTGAGTCGTAAACGCGGCCTCGATCCCGAGTTCCCGTACGACGCGCAGGGCCGTGCGGTCGTAGTGCCCGCCCGGATAGGCGAGGGCCGGCTGCACCGTTCCGATCTCCCGGCGCAGATCGGCCAACGACCCCTCCACTTCGGCGCGCACCTCGTCGGGTCCGATCCGATCCAGAAGCGGATGCGTGCGGGTGTGCGCGCACAGCGCGACCCCTTCGCTCGCGAGCGCGCGCAGCTCGTTCCAGCCGAGGACGGCGCCCTCCTCCGGCGAGGGATCGAGCGCGCGACAGACCCGGCCAACGAGCTCCATCGCCTCACGATGCGGCAGCTGCTTGACGCGGTCCCGGACCCTGCGGAAGCTGCGCTCGCGTTCCGCGGGCGTCCGCAGTCTCAGCCTTCCGGCGGCACTCGGCAGGACTTGCTCGCCACGAGCGCGGGCGAAGGCTCGATACAGCCGATCCCACCAGAATGCCCGGTCGGGCTGGCCCGGAAAGGCCGTCGGGACGAAGAGCACCGCCGGGACCCCGAGACTGCGCAGCACCGGCCACGCGTGCGCAGCGAAATCGCGGTACGCATCGTCGAAGCTGAAGAGCAGTGCGCGCGGGGGAAGGGACGAGCGCCCCTGCAGCGCCGACACGGCTTCCTCGAGCGAGATGACCCGGTAGCGGGACACGAGCGAGCGCACCTGCCGCGCGAAGCCATCCGGGGTGGTGCTGACCACGCCGGGATAGGCCATCGCGTCGCCCGGCTCCAGGATGCGATGGTAGGTGACGACGCGCAGGATCCGCCGGTCGTCCCCGCCCGAGCGCTCGAGCAGGTCGAGCAGCCGCGACGACGCGGCGAGCTGGACCGCGGCGGCCGCCGCCCGGCGCAGTATCCTCATCCCGCCCACGCAGCCTCTCGGATCTCGGTCCAAGCGGCCTCCGGCTGCTCCTCCACGCGCTCTGCCAGGACCGCGAGTCCGAGCCCCGCGAGCAGTCCGAGCACGAGACTCGAAAAGAGCACCGGGGCGGGCCGCGGCCACAGCGGGCCCCCCTGGCGGGTCGGCGCCGCAAGCGTTCGGACCGCCACTCCGTTGTCTACCGACCCAAGCGAGCGCGCGAACTCTTCGTAGCCGTCGATCACCGCCTGTACGAAGCGGACTCCGCTCGCCGGGTCCTGCGTCTGGAACTCGAGTGCGATCACTTCGGTCCCGAAGACCGGCGCTGCGGAGAACGCGCGTAGCACTCGCGCGAGGGCATCTCTTTCGGACTGCTCCGGGGCCGGCGCCGAGAGCGGGAGCCATGCCCAGAGCCGGTCGATAGGACCGCTCTGCTCGCCGGAGGAGCCGAGCTTGGACTGGATCAACGCCTGCCTCACGAGCGACGCACCGCCCAGGATCTCCGCCTGCCCGGCCAGGAAGGCCGAAGCGTCACGCGGCGCGGCAGCGACCGGCTCGCTCGTGCCGCGTTGTTCGACGATCACGAGCGCCTTCACAGCAAAGGTAGGTGTCGCCACCAGCAGAAGAATCGCGCCGAGAGCCATGGCGGCCACGGAGGTCAGCGCGAGGGTGCGTCGCCACCTCCAAGCCAGCGGGCGAAGCTCGCGCACAAAGGCGGCGCGCGCCGTATCCGAAGCCACGCGCCCCTGTCGCTTCTGCGACGGGATCGATCGCTGCGGACCCGAGTAGAGCGCCCAGACCTGGCGCACCTCGGCGCTGGTCAGCTCGAGGCGGACCTCGGCGACGTCGGGCTTGGGTGCGAGCGCTTGCGAGCCGGTCATCGGCTTTCTGCTTCCTCCGCAGTCGCTGGTGAGTGCCCCTGCCGACGCGTTCGTAACGCGAGACGCCTCCCCCGAAGCCGCGCGGCGCGTCTTCACCCGGCCGACTGGCAACCCCTGCGCGCCTCCCCCTCACCAGGCAGCAGCTCCTGCGCAGGCTCCCGCTCCAGGAGCCCTGGCACCCGCGTGAATGCGCGAGGCGGGCTCCCTTCTGCCCGATCGCGGACACGGCAGAGTCGAAACACCTTTTCGCTCGCCGCGACACCTCTACCCATGTGGTGAGCGTCCGACAGGAGGCTGGGGTGCCGGGAACTCGGATCGGAGCTGCCGATCCCCTGGTCCTGTCGACGTCGCCTGCGAGGCCCAATCCGATGCGTGAACGCGTCATCGACATCTCGAGCTTTCGCCGATCCGAACCGATGCTCTCGGGCCGGGGGAGCATCGTTCGCCGCTCGGCACCGAAGGTCGTCCGCCCCGGATATGAACGAGCCAAGCGCCTCTTCGATCTGACGGTCTGCCTGCTCGCACTTCCCTTCGTGCTGATCACGCTGGGCCTCTGCGCCCTCGCCGTGGCGATCTGCGATGGGCTTCCGATCTTCTTCTTCCAGGCTCGCACCGGGAGGGGTGGGCGGCGCTTTCGGATGATCAAGTTCCGCACCATGGTCGTGAACGCTGCGGAGCTCAAGGCCGAGCTCGCGAGCATGAACTGCCTGTCGGGCCCCGATTTCAAGATCACGAACGATCCCCGCATCACCCGGCTCGGCGCCTTCCTGCGCAAGACCAGCCTCGACGAGGTGCCGCAGATCCTGAACGTGCTGCGCGGCGACATGAGCCTCGTAGGACCGCGACCGACTTCCTTCGCCGCGGACACCTACGACCTGTGGCACACCGAGCGCCTCGAAGTCCTCCCGGGGATCACCGGCCTCTGGCAGGTGAGCGGGAGGAGCGACGTCGATTTCGACGACCGCGTCCGCCTCGACATCGAGTATCTGGAGAAGCGGAGCTTCGCCTTCGACCTCGCGATCCTCTTTCGCACCGTGGCCGCGCTCGCCCAGCAGCGCGGCGCCTACTGACGGAGGAGCCGGGCGAGATCGCGTGGCCGCAAACATCCCATGGAAGCAGTTTCAGCTGTAGCAGGAGCGGTGAGATGAAAAGTTTGCCCTTGCGGTGCGCGGCGACGATCGGATGGGTCATCTGCCTGACCGAGATGGACCGACGCTCGGACCTCTTCGAGCTCGGAGCATCTTCCTACCTGCTCCTGGTCGTTTCAGCGGCGATCCTGATCGTGCCAGCGCTGCGACGCATCCATACGGCGTGGCTCCTGGGCGTGTCCTTCCCGGTCTTCTGCGCGCTCGAGCTCTTGAGGGGCCCGCTCGACCTCGCATCCGCCGGACGATCCCTGATCGCGTTCATCGGAGCCGCCATCACGATTGCTCTCGCCGCGCGGCTGGCGCACCGGCTCACGCTCGCCGAGGACGCGCTCGGTCAGCTCGCCATCGATACCGCTCGCGAGACCGCCGCGCCCTTCTCGAGAACCCAGGGCGAGATGTTCCGCGAGGTGCGCCGCGCACGACGCCACGAGCGCCCGCTCTCGTTGCTCGCGGTTTCCGCCCGGGGCTCACAGCCTCCCCCCGCGCTGGCGCAGCTCCTCGACGAGGCGCTGCGCGAGAGTCTGGATCGCTTCGTCGGCCTCAAAGTAGGCGCGCTGCTCGACGAGCAGACGGCCGGGTCGGCCGTCATCGCGGATCGCGACGGACACTTCCTCGTGCTCCTGCCCGAGGCGGAGCGGCAGGAGGCGGAGCGCGTCGTCGAGCGCCTCGGCCAGGTGGCCGCCGATCGCCACGGAATCGCCCTTCGCTTCGGCATCGCGAGCTTCCCGCACCAGGAGCTCACCTTCGACAAGCTGCTCGAGACCGCAGAGACCGAGCTCCGCGCGATCGAGCGGAGCGAAGCCAATCCCGCCGGCGAGCGCGCGGGCGCGTCTCGACTCGTACCCTCGGCACCTGCGAGAGGCTGACGTGACGGATCCCCTCCGCGTGCCCAGCCGCGCGGCCCCGCAGCGCTTCACGCGGGCGCGTCGGGGTGACGCGGCCCGCCGCGGGACACCCGCGGAGACGCCCTGCCCTACGCCCCTCGTCGCATACGTCGTCTCACGCTTTCCCAAGCTCAGCGAAACCTTCGTCCTCTTCGAGATCCTGGCAGTCGAGCAGGAAGGGGTGCCGGTCGAGGTCTACCCGCTGCAGCGGGAACGGGCGCAGACGATCCACCCCGAAGCGCAGCGCCTCGTCGAGCGGGCTCATTATGCGCCGCTGCTCTCCCTCGCGATCCTGCGCTCGCAGCTCCACTACCTGCTCCGGCGGCCGCGGGTCTATCTGCGGACGCTCTTCGACCTCGTGCGCTGGAACCTCGGGAGTGCGCGCTACCTGGCCGGGGCGCTCGCGTTCTTTCCGAAGGCGGTGCATTTCGCGCAGCGCATGGCCAGAGACGGCGTCTCCCACGTACACGCCCACTTCGCGAGCCACCCTGCGGCGGTTGCCTTCGTGATCCATCGCCTCGAGGGCATTCCCTACAGCTTCACCGCGCACGGCTCCGACCTGCACCGCGACCGCCACATGCTGCGCCAGAAGGTCGCCGAGGCGCGCTTCGTGGTTCCGATCTCGGAGTTCAACCGGCGCGTGATCCTCGACGAGTGCGGCGGCGCGCACGCTGCGAAGCTCGCCGTGATCCACTGCGGCATCGACCCGGCGGTCTTCCGGCCCGTGCCGGAGCACGCCCGCGAGGGAAATCACCCGCTGCGCCTCGTTTGCGTCGGCACGCTCCACGAGGTGAAGGGCCAGGCCGTTCTGATCGAGGCCTGCCGGCTCCTGGCAGAGCGCGGACTCGAGTTTCGTTGCGACCTCGTCGGCGATGGACCCGACCGGGGAGCCCTCGAGCGCCAGGCGCGCGCCGCCGGGCTCGCCGAGCGGGTGCGCTTCCACGGCGCGTTGACGCGGACCGAAGTCGCCGCGCGGCTGCGCGATGCCGACGTCGCCGTGGTTCCGAGCGTTCCCACGCGCGACGGCCGCCGCGAGGGGATTCCCGTGGCGCTGATGGAGGCCGCAGCCACCGGAAGACCGGTGGTCGCGAGCCGGCTTTCGGGGATCCCGGAAGCGATCGAGCACGGTGCCCAGGGTCTGCTCGTCGAGCCCGGAGACTTCCGGGGTCTCGCCGATGCCATCGGTACGCTGGCCGCGGATCCGCTGCTGCGGACGCGTCTCGGCGCGGCCGCGCGCGAGCGGATGTTGCGCGAGTTCGACCTCGCCACGAACGCGCGTCTGCTCGCCGCGCATTTCCGCCGGCCGACACCTGGCGCTACGGAGGCGACATGATCGCTGAGCTCGTCTTCTGGAGCGCGATCGCGATGGCCGCGTGGACCTACGTCCTCTTCCCGGCTTGTCTATGCCTGCGCGCCCGCCTGTCGCCGCGTCCCCATCGCAGCGGCGACGCGACGCCGACTGCGAGCCTCGTGATCTGCGCCTACAACGAGGAGGCATCGATCGGCGCCCGCCTCGAGAACGCCCTCGCGCTCGACTACCCCGCCGATCGGCTCGAGGTCATCGTCGCCTCCGACGGTTCGAGCGACGACACCAACGCGATCGCTCGCAGCTTCGCATCCCGCGGCGTGCGGCTGCTCGCGCTGCCGCGGCAGGGAAAGATCCCGGCACTCAATGCCGCGGTCGCGAGCGCCCGTGGCGAAGTGCTGATCTTCTCGGATGCCAACAGCCTCTACGAGGGCGGCGCGCTGCGCGCGCTGCTGCGACCCTTCGCGGATCCCAGCGTGGGCGGGGTCGCGGGCGACCAGCGCTATCTCCGCGCCGGCCAGCTCCCCGACGGCGCTGAGGGGGAGCGCGCCTACTGGGACCTCGACCGGCAACTCAAGCGCTGGCAGAGCGTGGCGGGGAGCGTCACGTCGGCGACCGGCGCGATCCACGCGATCCGCCGCGAGCTCTTCCGGAGCGTGCCTTCGGGGGTCACCGACGATTTCTGGATCTCCACGAACGTCGTGGCCCAGGGGGGCCGGCTCGTCTTCGCAGGGGAGGCCGCGGCCTGGGAGCCGGCCACGCCGGCCTCCGGGAGCGAGTTTCGCCGCAAGGTTCGCGTGATCACGAGGGGCCTGCGCGCGGTGTGGCTGATGCGCGAGCTCTTGAACCCGCTCCGACACGGCTTCTACTCCGTACAGCTCTTCTCCCACAAGGTCCTGCGTCGCCTCGCCGTCGTCCCGATGGCGGCGGTCCTGATCGCGACGCCCTGGCTCTGGAACTCAGGTGCGCTCTACCGTGGTGCCGCGCTGGCGCAGCTCGTCTTCTACCTCGCCGCGCTGCTCGGCGCGCTCCTCCCGCCGCTCGAGGCATCGGCTCCCGGCTGGGCCCGACGCCTCGTGAAGCTGCTCGCCCTGCCGACCTTCTTCTGCATGGCAAACGCCGCAGCCGGAGTCGCCGCACTCAATGTCGCCCGCGGTCATCGGATCGACTCCTGGGAGCCGCAGCGGAGCGCGTCCGAAGCCACGCACCCCGATGCCCTCGGCGGGAGCCGCCCCTGAGCCCATAGCGGCGCGGCCCCTGGCTTGTGCCCGCTCGAGGGCCTCCTCGTGCCTCCTCCTCGCTGAGCGAGCGCCCCCGAGCCCTCGTCAAGTAGGCCCGGCGGAGCGTCGATGTTCGCAATGTTCGCATTGCATCGGAAGGCGCGGTTGCGACCGACGCTGCGGGGAAAGCTTGTTTCACAGGCGTCGGCACGAACGGGTCAAGCGGCGCTTCGCATGCGAGTTCCTGGCCGAGGGGCAGCGCTACCGCGGCATCGTCGTGGAGCTCTCGCGTAGCGGTCTCTTCGTGCAGACCGATGCCAGCACGGCGCCCGGGAGAACGATCGATGTCCACCTGACCGGCACCGGGGCCGTGCCGGATCTGGTGGTGCGAGCGCTCGTCATCCGCCGACGCATGGTTCCAGCGATGCTCGCCGCGGTCGTGCGGCGCGGCATCGCGCTCGAGATTCTCGAGGCGCCCCGCGAGTACGGGCTCGCCTGCGGCTCGACGCTCCTCGACGCTCCGATCGGCGATGCGCGTGCCGGCAGGGAACTCCCCGATCCCCTCGAGCTCGAGGTGGGTCTCCAGCGCCCCGCGGGCGCCGCCGAGCCCAGGAGCAGAAGTCCGGAAGCACCCCAACCTCCGGCGCGCGCGCCCTTCCCCGACCCCGAGGCTCCCGAGCCGCCGCGCCCCGACGTGCTCGTCGTGGACGACGGCAGCCTTGGCGACCTCGAAGCGCTGCTCCACGAGCTCGGGAGCGATGTCCGGCGGCTCTCGCTCGCAGCCGCACGCG
>CAYPSI010000161.1:0-7397 GCA_964413375.1 uncultured Spirochaetales bacterium
TGCGTGCAGGCGGAGCTCCCGTTGGCGGTCGAGTCCGAGGAGCGCATCGCATCGGTTCACGCCGGCTTCGCGGCGGCGGCCTTCCGGCTGGGCGTAGGCACGGCTCCTCGGGAGTGGGAAGCCTCGCTCCGCCCCGCGGCCGGAGTGTCACCGGATCTCGCAGGCCTGTGCCGCGAGGCCGGCTGGCCCTTCGAGGAGCGTTCCGACGGGAGCGTGGCGGTGGACCTCGGAGTGCAGGGCGGGTACCTGCCGGCGCTCGTCGAGGCCCGCGTGGATCGAATCGCGGTCGAGGTCGAGCTCGTGCAAATGCCCGATGCAGAGGGCCCGTGTCGCACGGCACTCGCCGCGTTGCTGCTTCGAGTGAACGCCGTCTTCCGGATGACGCGCGCGGTGCTCCGGGGGCCCGAGCCGCGCGCGCTGCTCGAAGTCTGTCTGCCGCATGGAGCCGGCGCCGAGGAGCTCGGCGAGGCGATCGCAGCGCTCGCCGTCGCCACGCGGCGCTCTGCACTCGAAGCGCGCTTGCTGGCCGCCGACGAAAGGCTTGCGCGTGCCTATCTCGACTGCAGCGGGATGGGCCCGCTGGCTGGAAGCAGCTGACAGAGGAGAAGCAACGATGGGAGACACGGCAACTGCAACCTTCGACGTTCTGGCCCGGGATGTCACCGGCCAGAAGAAGTTCCGTCTCACGGGCGTGCCTGCGCAGTCGAGCGTCGGCGAGCTCGTGCGCGGTGCACTCGCGCGGATGGGGCTCGGGAGCCGCGACCACTCGGGTCAGGAGCTCGAGTACCGCGCGCGCCTCGAGCGGGAGGGCCGGCAGCTCCACAGCGCGGAGCGGGTCGGCGACGTCCTCCAGCGCGACGACGAGATCGTGCTGACGCCGCGCATTTCAGCCGGATGAGCCAAGCAGCGCTGCCCGGTCGCCGTCGCGTGGCGGCGACCGGGCCTCGCTGCCAGAGGATGCGATGAGCCAGGGCCCCGACAGCTACCGCTTCGCGCTCGAGCACTTTGCGCCCGATGGGCGCTGTCTCGGCCAGACGCTCGTCACGCCCGACTTCCAGCCCGCGCTCGAATGCGCGTACTTCGCAGCCGTGCGCAAGGGTGCGCTCCCGCTGGTGACCGCACCCGCGACCGGCGCGATCGCGCCCGTCTGGTCCGAGGAGCTCGGCCCTCCGCACTGCAGCGGGATCCGGGTGATGGAGAGCGAGTTCTCGAGCGACTACTTCCTGGAGCTGGCCCAGCGGCGGGCCGCGGAGTACGTCGCGACGGGCGATCTCGCACGCGGCGACAGCTATCGCTACCGCGTGCGCGCGTACCCGGCGCAGGCGGGGGATGCGTCGCCGGACCTGCGGATGGAGCCGCCGGTGTCCTTCGGCGTCGAGGCGCTTCCGGAGCCGATCCCGCTCGGCGAGTGCCGGCTCGACGACTTTCTCGCGCGCTCCGAGAGGATCGGCGAGCAGGACGCGTTCGATGTTCCGGTCTTCATCGCAGAGGAGGTCCTTTCCGAGGTTTCCGCGCTCGCAGAGCAGGCCGGCGAGCTCGAGACCGGCGGAGCGCTCGTCGGCCTGCTGCATCGCGATGCGCTGCTGCCGGAGGTCTTCGTGGAGATCACCGCACAGATTCCGGCGCGGCATGCGGAGGCCCGCGGTGCGAGCTTCGCGTTCACGCCCGAGACCTGGGCGGCTGCGGACGCCGCGATCGCGCTGCGCGGAGGCCGTGAGCTGATGCTCGCCTGGTGGCATTCGCACCCGAACTTCTGCCGCGACTGCCCCGAGGAGCGCCGTTCTGCGTGCGCGTTCGGGCGCCCCTTCTTCAGCTCCGAAGACCGGCACCTGCAGCGAACCTGCTTCCCGCAGGCCTGGCAGCTGGGTCTGCTGGTCAGCGATCTGCCCGCAATCGGGTTCACGCCGGCGCTCTTCGGCTGGCGAAAGGGAAGCATCGTCGAGCGCGGCTTCGGCGTCACGAGCCGCGTGCAGAAGGAGAGAAGCTGATGTCGCGCACCCGCCAGGCCACCGCTGTCGCCGAGATGGACCCGATGGTCGTTCTCGGCGAAGAGAACCAGCAGCTTCGCTCCGCACTCGAGCATGCCCAGGTGACGCAGCGCGAGCTGCGAACGATGATCGAGAAGCTCATCGCCCCGCCGTGGCACGCCTGCTTGCTGATGCGTGTGGTCGAGACGACAGCGGGAACGCGCGCGCTCGTGTCGGTCGGCGCGTCGCAGCGCCTCGTGGGGCTGCACCCGCAGGTCCCGGCGCAGTCTCTCGCCGTGGGTGAGATCGTCTATCTCGACCAGCAGCAGGCGACGCTGATGGCGCGCGCAGAGAATGCGTTCGCGCCGCCCACGGAGACCGCCTGTTTCGTGCGCCTGATGCCGGACGGCCGGCTCGTGGTGAGCATCCGGGACGAGGAGCTGATGCTCGAGCGGGCTGCGCGCCTCGCCGCCTCCACGCCGCGACCGGGGGATGTCGTGCTCTTCGATCGCCCGTCGCGGCTCGCGCTCGAGCTCCAGCCGAGTGCCGCGGGTCAGCAGTACCTGCTCGAGGAGGTCGGCGACGTCTCGCGAGCGGCGGTGGGCGGAAACCGCGAGTGCCTCGACGAGCTCGTCGCGGTGCTGAGCGCCGCGCTCGTGGAGCCCGAGCTCGCGCGCCGTTACGGGATCGACGGGCGGCGGGCGATCCTGCTCTACGGCCCGCCGGGTTGCGGCAAGACCCTGCACGCCCGGGCGGCCGCCGCGGAAGTGCAGCGGCAGACCGGGACGCGCTGTCGCTTCGCGGTGGTGCGGCCCGCAGAATGGGAGAGCCCCTACGTCGGAGAGACCGAGGCCAACATTCGAGCGTGCTTCCGCGCGCTCGGAGAGGCGGCGGCCGACGGCATCACGCTGGTCTTCCTCGACGAGATCGAGGCGATCGGGCGGATCCGGGGCGCGCAGGGCTCTCGCCACGCGGACCGCTCCCTCGCGGCGCTGCTCGCAGAGATCGACGGCTTCCGCGAGCGCGGGCAGATCGCGATCCTCGCCGCCACGAACCGGCGCGATCTGCTCGATCCGGCGCTGCTCTCCCGGCTCTCGGACGTGCAGATCGCGGTGCCGCGGCCCGACATCCGCAGCGCGCGTGAGATCTTCGCGGTCCACCTGCCCGAGTCGTTGCCCTATTGCCGGCGTGGCGAGGCGGATGCGCCCGAGCCGGGGAGCCGCGAGGCCGAGGAGCTCCGCAGCGAGGTGCTCGAGACGGCGACCTCGCTGCTCTACGCGCCGAACGCCGAGAACGAGGTTGCGAGGCTCGGCTTGCGCGACGGGACGAGCCGCACGGTGCGCGCGCGCGACCTCGCGAGCGGGCGGCTGATCGAGCAGATCTGCCGCGCGGCGCGCGAGAAGGCCTTCCGGCGCCACGCGCGCTCCGGACCCTCCGGCCTCAGCAGCGCCGACGCGGCGGATGCCGTCGCGGATGCGCTCGCGCGCCTCGCGACGATGCTGAGCGTCCACAACGCGCGGGCCCATCTCGACGACCTGCCGGAGGACGTGGATGTGGTGGCTGTCGAGGCGATCCGGGCGCGTCCCGAGCGGAGGCATCGCTACCGCCATGCGTCGTGAGCGCGCGAAGGATCGCTGTGTTCCGAAGCTCGTCGGGGCGGACTTCGAGCTCGGAAACTTCATCCTCGGCGTCGAACGCAGCGGGGGCAGCGGGCCCGAGGCGGCCCGCCTGCTCCTCGCGGAGATCGAGGGCGTCCCCGCGCTAAGCCCTCTGGGGCGCGGCCGACAGCGGTGGTTGCGCGGCCCCTATGGCTACGACGCACAGGACAGCGGGCGCAAGTTCCTCGCGTCCAACGGAGGCTGTGCATACATCGACCTCGATCACCTCGAGCTCTGCATTCCCGAGGTGCGCAGCGCCTTCGATCATGCCGCGGCGAGCGCGGCGATGCTGCGGATCGCCCGCGAGGCGCAGCTGCGCGCGAACGCGCGCCTTCCGGAGGGGCAGCAGATCCAGGTGCTCGTGAACAACTCCGATGGGCGCTCGAACTCCTACGGGAGCCATCTCAACTTCCTGGTGAGCCGCGCCGCCCTGCTCGACATCCTCGAGCGGCGGCCGCACTACCTGCACTTCCTGGCGACCCATCAGCTCTCGAGCCTGGTCTACGCGGGGCAGGGCAAGGTCGGCGCAGAGAACTGCCGGCCCGAGGTTGCCTATCAGCTCTCGCAGCGCGCGGATTTCCTCGAGACGCTGATCGGCCTGCAGACGACCTGGAACCGGCCGATCGTGAACAGCCGCGACGAGGCGCTCTGCGGCGCGAGCCGCTCGCTGGCCCGACTCCACGTGATCTTCTTCGACAATACGCTCTGCCCGGGCGCCAGCGTGCTCAAGGTGGGCGCGATGCAGATCGTGCTTGCGATGCTCGAGGCCGAGGATCTTCTCACGAGCGTTGCGATCGACGACCCGGTAGCGGCGGCCGTCGCGTGGAGCCACGATCCGACGCTTCGCGCGGCGGTGGGGCTCGTCGATGGGAGCCGGGCCACGGCCATCGAGGTGCAGCAGCGCATCCTCGAGGCGGCGCTCCGGCACCGCGACGCCTACGGCCTCGAGAGCGTGCCCCGCGCGGACGAGATCCTGGCACTCTGGGCGGACACCCTCGAGAAGCTCGCGGCGGGGGAGCTCGACGCACTGGCCGGTCGGCTCGACTGGGTGCTGAAGCTCCGCGTGCTCGAGCGGGCGCTCGCGCAGCGCCCCGATCTCGACTGGCGCGCCCCGGAGCTTCGCTACCTCGACCAGATCTACGCGAGCCTCGATCCGGACGAGGGGCTCTTCTGGCCCCATCTCGAGAGCGGGCTCGTGGAGCCGTGGGTACCCGAGGAAGCGATCCAGCGCTTCGTGCACGATCCGCCCGACGATACGCGGGCCTGGACGCGCGCGATGCTGCTGCGCCATCTCGACCCGAAGGAGATCGAGCGCGTGGACTGGGACGGCGTCGTCGTCGAGACCACGCAGACTCGCGCGCGCTTCGAAGTCAGGCTCGACGACCCTCTCGCCTTCACGCGAGATCAATCGGCGCCGCTCTTTGCGAGCGCCAGCTGAGAAAGGAGCAGCGATGAGTACCCAGGAACGCGAGCGACGAGCGCAGGACCCCGCCCCCTTGACCCAGCCGGCAGGCGCTGGCGCAGCCGACGAGGCGGCCGACGAGCTGGCACGGCGCGCCCGGAGCCTGCTCGACCTCGGGGACGACCTGATCCGGCGCGCGCTATCGAGCGACAGCCAGCGCTTTCTCGCGCAGAACCGTCAGCACGGCGGAGAGTGAGCCGTGCACGGGATGCTCTTCGGGATGGAAACCGAGCTCGCCTTCGCGGTGCACAATCGGAGGAGCGGAGAGATCCTGCTCGACAGCGAGCTCCTCGGCGAGCTCTACCAGCTCGCGCGCGAGCGCCTCGTCTCGCTTCCGGACGAGACGGGCGTGGGGATGTTCCTCGGCAATGGCGCTCGCTTCTATCTCGACCGGGGCGCACATCCGGAGGTCTGCACGCCCGAGTGTCAGAGCCCCGCCGAAGTGGTCTGCTGGCAGCTCGCCTGTGAGAGGATCCTCGCGGAGCTCAGCGCCGAGCTCGAGAAGCGACATCCCGACCTTCAGGTCGCGCTCTTCCGCTGCAACGTGGACTACAGCGGGAGCGGCGAGACCTGGGGATGTCACGAGAGCTACCAGCACCGCCGCACCCACGCGGAGATGGCGCCGCAGCTGATCCCGCACCTGATCACCCGGCTGATCTTCTCCGGTTCTGGTGGCTTCGACAACACGAAGCGGAAGCTCGAGTTCCTGCTCTCTCCACGGGTTCCGCACCTCGTCCACGAGGTGGGCGGAGATACGCCGGAGCGCGGCATCTACAACATGCGAAACGAGTCCCTCTCCGCGGGGGGCTTCAACCGCCTTCACGTGATCTGCGGCGAGAGCCTCTGCTCCGAGCTCGCGAACTATCTCAAGCTGGGGTCCACCGCACTCGTCGTGCGCCTCGTGGATGCCGGGGTCTGTCGTGGGAAGGAGCTGGCGCTCGCGGAGCCGCTCCGGGCGATGCGGAGCTTCGCGCGCGATCCGAGCGGACGTGCCGGCGTGAAGCTCGTGGATGGCCGGCGTCTGCGCGCGGTCGAGATCCAGGCGGAGTACCTGGAGATGGTGGAGGAGCATCTCGGCGAAGCGTTCATGCCCGCGTGGGCGGCGCCGCTCTGCGCGCAATGGCGCCGGGTTCTGGAGCAGCTCGAGTCGTGTCCGGAGTCGCTCTCGACCTCTCTCGACTGGGCGATCAAGCACGCGCTGTTCCGGGATCGGACGGATCGCGCGAGGGCGAAGGCGACTGGATTGCTCCGCGCGACCGGGCTGCTCCGGGCCAGCGGACTCGGCGCCGAGCTCTGCGAGATCGACACGCGTTTCGGCGAGCTCTCCGCAGGCTCGCTCTTTGCTTCGCTCGATCTGGCCGGCGTGCTCTCGCACCGGATCCCCGAGCGGGGCTCCGTGGAGGACGCGATGGTGCAGGCGCCGACCGGTGCCCGCGCGGAGCTGCGCGGGCGTATGGTTCGAGAGCTGCACCGTGAGCGGGAGCGCTACTGCTGTCGCTGGGAGGCGATCCAGGACCGCACGGAACGCGTGCTCGATCTGCGCGATCCCTTTGCAACGACGGCGAGCTGGAGCGAGCTGCCCGCCGCGCGGGAGAGTGCGGCGCGTGCGGCGCGCACCCCGAGTGCCCAGCGTCGGATCGATCAAGGCTTGCAGGCATACAATGCGGAGGACCTCCCGGGCGCCGTCGCCGCGTTGGCGCAGGCTGTGTGCGATGCGGCCGCGGCCGGCGACCCCGTGCGGGAAGCGAGCGCCCGCTTCTGGGGTTCCGCCGCCTACCACGACATGGGAAACCTCACCGAGGCGGAGTCCATGCTGGCTCCTGCGCTCATGGACCAGGCATCGCTCGCGCCGGACACCCGCATCCGCGCGTGGACCCGGCAGGCGCTGATCCGGATCGAGCGGCCCGCGCCGCTCGCAGAGATCGAGCGCGCGATCGAGGACGCGCGCGAGGCCTGCCGCTACGCGGAGACGGGCATGGGGCGCTCGCGTATCGCGCTGCTCGAGGCCCGGGTGCTGGGCGTGCGTGGGAGGTCCGGGGAGGCGATCCTTAGCGCCGAACGCGCCTTGGCGGAGTCTCCCGGCGACGCGGCCCACTTCTCGGAGGGCTCCTACCTGCGCTGGCTGGTGACCTTCCTGCTGCGTGCGAGCCGTTTCCGGCGCGCGTTGGTGCATCTCGACAGCTGGCGCGAACGGGTCGGACCCGGAACTCACGCCCCCTACCTGAGTGCGAGCCTCGCAGTCGCGGAGTCGTCGCTGTCGCTGCGCCTCGGGCGACATGCCGAGGCGCTGGAGCACGCATCGCTCGCTCT
>CAYPSI010000162.1:0-2298 GCA_964413375.1 uncultured Spirochaetales bacterium
GGCGGGGCGTCCGCGGGGGCGAGCGCCTCGAGCTCGGCACAGATCCGTTCGCGAGCCTCGCGGGCGGCCTCGCGCGCGTGCGCGTCACGGTTCTTGTAGCGGTCGAAGAACAGGTCGCAGGCGGCCCGGAAGCGCTGCCACACCGCCTCGGCGCGGCTCTTCTTGACCGGTCCGATCGCACGCCACTCCGTCTGGAGCTGCTTGATCCCGGCCGCCGCCTCCTCCCACAGCACAGACGCGGCGAGCGCCTCGGCCTTCTCGCACAGCGCCTCTTTCTTCGCGAGGTTCTGCTCCCACTCCTTGCTGCGCTCGCCGCGGTGCTCCGAGAAGCGCGTGAAGAAGCGGTCGCAAGGCTTTCGGAAGCGCTCCCACACGCGCTGGGAGACGGCCCGCGGCACCTGGCCGATGGCTTTCCACTCGGTCTGCAGCACGCGCAGCGCGTCCGCCGTGTTCACCCAATCGCTCGACTCCGCGATCGCCTCGGCCTTCTCGCACAGGGCCTGCTTCTTCGCGAGGTTGTGCCTGTGCTCCTCGGCCTGCTTCGCGAGGAATGCGTCGACTTTCGCCTTGACCTGGTCGCGCGCCGCTCTGAAGCGCGTCCAGAGCGCCTCCGCCTGGTCCTTGGGCGCGTCCTTGGCGAGCTTCCAGCCCTGGTCGAGCTCGTGCAGGACACTCGCCGCGCGGTCGAGGTTCGGCTCCGACACCAGCGCCTCAGCGCGCGCCGCGAGATCCTCCTGGACGGACACGTTGGCGAAGCGCTTCCACTCGACGTCCTCGCGCAGCTGCTGCAGCAGAGGGTAGAGCTGGCGCCGCGCCGTTTCGAGTCGAGCCAGCAGCTGGTCGCGCTCGCGTCGGGATGGGAAGTGCCCGGGGTGCGCGAGGGCGTCCTTGATCTCGCGCAAGGCGTGGTCCGTGTCGCGCAGCGTGGCTCGGGCGCCCGTTGCGACAATGGCCTCGGCGCGGCGCGCGAGGGCGGCGAGCGCGTCCACGTGCGCACGCTCCTTCTGCGCCAGCTCCGCGCGCTCGGCCTCGGCGCGGGAGCGCAAGCCGGAAGCGACCGCTTGCCAGCGCTCGCCGAGCTCCGGGAGCTCGGCCCCGCTGGCCGACTCGCGCCAGGACGTCTCGAGATCACGGAAAGTAGCCTGCGCGGCCGCGAGGTCTGCGCCGGCCAGCGCTTCTGCCTGGGCGACGAGCGCTGCGAGCGCCTCCCGCCGCGCGAGGAGCGCTTGGTCCACCTCGCCGCGCGCCTCCGCCTCGCGCACGGCAAGGGCCGCGGCTTCCCGCTCGCGGGCGGCTGCGGCCTCCCGCTCCAGCGCGGCGCGCGCGTGCTCGTAGGCCCGGCGCTCGGCTTCGTCGTCGCCTGTCACCGGCGCCGCGACAGCCCTGGCCGGGGCCGCGGCGACGGCCGGCTCGCCGGTTTCCAGACGGGCGCGAGCGCGGCGCGACGCGGCCGGCACGCGCGCCTTGTCGGCGACGGCCTTGAGCGCATCGGGGTCGGAAAGACGGTCGACTGCCGCGACGGCCAGCGCCTTCTGCTCGAGGTTCTGCGCGAGCCCGAGCAGCGTCGCGCCATCTTCGATCCGACCGAGCGCCAGCTGTCGGGTCCTCGGGTCGAGCGCGTCGCGCACGACGCTCGCGAGCAACTTGGGGTCGGCGAGGGAGTCGAGCGCGGCCTCGCGCACGGAGGCGTGCGCGGCGCCTCTCGCCACGCTCGCCAGGTGCTTCGCCTCGCGCAGGCCCGCGACCGCCGCCCGCGCCTGCGCCTCGACCGCCTCGTGGAGCGCCAGGTGGACGAGCCGTCCCGCCGCTTCCTCGCGCACCCCGGCGTCGGCGTCGGCGCCCGCGATCTCCCCCAGCACAGGGACTTCCGAGAGCCGCTTGACGGCCGCGCGGCGCACGCGGGCGTCGGCGTCCTCGCGCGCCAGAGCCAGGACCAGATCGTGATCCGCAGCCGGCAGGCGCAGCACCGCTTCCGCGCGCACAGCGGGGTCGGGGTCCTGCCACTCGGGCCGGCTGCGGAACCGGTCGATCAAGGTCTTGAGGGTCGTCTCCGCCACGCTGCCTCCGGGCCCCGACTATATCAGCGGGGGCACGGGGGGCGCAGGAGCCCCACACGTCCTCGAGGCGCCGGTGAGCAGGAGCAGGAGTGTCACCGAAGCAAAAATCGGTGAAAGAGTGAACCGCGCGGTGTGATCTTGCGTCGTAGGCATCAAGGCGCAGTCCAGCCGAGCGGGGGTTTCTGGTGCAGCGTGCGTCCAATTCGTTGAACGATCCCGCAGAAGGACGGCTGCTCGCACT
>CAYPSI010000163.1:0-6865 GCA_964413375.1 uncultured Spirochaetales bacterium
CCGGATGTCCGGGCGCAGGTCGAAGCGATCGGCGACGTGGTTCAGGTAGCGCTCGATCTCGGGCTGCTCCGGGTACCTGCCCGACCACTCCCACTCCTGCGCGAGCTCTTCGGAGAAGGAGAAGCAGTAGTAGAAGCTCTCCGAGTCGCAGCGGGCCCCCGGGTAGCGGTTCCAGTACCAGGTGCCGCCCACGCCGTCGCCGGTCTCGTAGACCTGCACCTGCATGCCCATCCCATCGCGCAGCTTGTAGAGCGCGTAGAGCCCCGCAAAGCCCGCGCCGATGACCACCGCGTCGAGCTCCCGCGTGCCCGCCTCCGTCCGCTCGATCCGAACCGACATGGCTCCTCACCGCTGGAAGGTCCAGGAATTCCTAGCACGCCGGAAGGGCCTTCGAAAAGCGCAGCCTCGGGGCCCAGCATGCCTGCCTCTCCGTGATCGGTGTGAGCCTGCCTCGTCTATCGCGCGGAGTCATCTCGATGCGCCGCCTTGCCCCCAGCCGGCCGCAGATACACGAACCAGTAGATCGCGCCGACGAGCAGCGCGCCACCCAGGATGTTTCCGATCGTCACCGGCAGCAGGTTTCCGAACAGGAAGTTCGCCCAGGTCAGATCGGGATAATCGGCGGCGGTGCGCCCGATTGCAGCCCAGAAGGCTTCCGGCCCGGCGGCCTTGATCAGCAGGCCGATCGGGATGAAATACATGTTGGCGACGCTGTGCTCGAAGCCGACCGCCACGAAGGCCGCGATGGGTGGGATGATCACGGCGATCCGGTCCGTTGTCGTGCGGGCGCTGAAGGTCATCCACACCGCAAGGCACACCATCGCGTTGCACAACACACCCAGCACGAGCGCGGGGCCGAAGTCCAGTCCGGACTTGGCCTCCGCCGCGGCCAGCGCAGCCACTCCGACCGCGCCGCCGCCGAAGCTGTACTGCCCGCCCAGGAAGACCAGCCCGGCCGTACCCAGCGCACCGACGAAATTCCCCACGTAGACGATCGACCAGTTCCTGAGCAGCAGGCGCGTGCTCACCGTGCCGCTGGCCCAGCCCATCACGATCAGCACGTTGCCGGTGAAGAGCTCGGCTCCTCCGACGATCACCAGGATCAGACCCAGGCTGAACACCACCCCGGCCAGCAGCCGCATCACGCCGTAGGGGAAGTCGTCTCCGGCGCCCGCGCTGACGGTAGTGGCGAAGACCGCACCCAGCGCAATGAACGCTCCGGCCAGCACCGCGAGCGCGAACATGCTCGCCGCATCCATCTGCGCCTTTTCCAGCCCGATGCGCTCCGCTTGCACCGCCATCTCGGGCGGCAGCAGCGCATCGAGTCGGGTCTCGTCGGCCATGTGCTGAATCTCCGCTCCGCGCACTCCGCCGGCCCGTCGCCGGACGCGCCCGCTAGCCCCTTCTCCGTTCCACACGGGAGAGCCCCGAGAAAGCGGCTGCGTCAGCAGGGTACGGGCCACGATCGTCGAGAGCAGGGCCGGCGACGGCGCTCAGGGAGCCATCGCGCCCGGCGTGCTGAAGCCGTGTGGAATGTAGGTTCCGATCACCAGGTTCTCGAGCAGGCCGTAGCCCACCTCGCCGCTGCTGAGCTCGTAGCGCGACAGCGTCTCGTAGAGGGGGCCCAGCTTCGCGCGCGCCTCGCGCGTGCTCACGTCGAAGACCTTGCCCTCCACCTTCAGCTCGCCGTGATACATGCCGTGCGCCCAGTCGGGGCTCGGGATGTAGCCGGAGCCCGCGGCCAGGTAGAGCGTGCGCAGCGGCGTGGCGCGGATGCGCAGCGGCTTCCCGTCCGGGTCCTCCACCTCGATCGTCGCACCGGTGATCTCGCGGCTTCCCGACAGGTAGTCGAAATGGATGCGCGGCGAGCTCATCGACTCGACGCGCCCGCCGGCGGCGAAGTGATGGATCTTCATCGACTCCTCCACCAGTCGCACGCCGTTGCGGTCCTCCTCCACGAAGATCTTGAGCAGGAAGTCGTCGAAGTGCATCGGCATCCAGGTGTGGAAGAAGCCCACGCCCTTCGCCATGTCCCTGACGCGGATGCCGGGTGCCTCGGCCTCTCCCACCGGGCGCACACCCCAGGAATGGTCGCGTACGCCCTTCCAGCGCTCGGGCGTGACCTCGTAGCGCCGGCCCGCCACTTCCAGATGGCCAGACCAGCTGCCCACCTGCGAATAACGCGAGGTGTCCATCTGCACGCGCCCGTGCGCCATGCGCTGGAAGGTGCGCGGCTCCTCGAGCGCCGGCCCCGCGCCGTCGAAGACGAGGTCGAAGGCCACGCCCCACTCGTTCGGCTCGCACCAGACGCGGAGCTTCCGCAGCCCCTCGAGCACCTCGACGCCCAGCGGGCCCACGCGCGTGTCCTGCCGGTTCGCACCGAGCTCGCGCGACGCCCGTACCACGCTGTGCGTGCTCCCGTGCGCAATCGATACGAAGGCATCGGTCGTCCCGAGGTTCGGATACTGCCCCATGCCCGCAATCAGGAAGAGCTCGTCGCTGCACGAATGCAGGTTGAAATAGTAGCGGTCGTAGAAGTTGCGATCGCTGGTGAAGACGCGATCGAAGGTCTCGGGCGTCTGGTGCGCGAGGCACTCGTCCATCGGGCTGATCGGCATGGGGGCTCCCTCTGCTCGCTGCGAGCCCGGGAGCGTAGCCCGCTCGGGCTCAGCCGGCCGCGAGGTAGCGGCCGGCTTCCACCTCGCGCGCGCGCCCCGCGCCGAGTAGCCGATCGAGGTGCTGACGCATGCTGCGCAGCTCCACGGCGGGCGCGAAGGGCACCTCGTCTCCCGGCCGGTACACGAAGCGGTGGGCGACGATCTCCTGCATGTCCCGCGGCACGTGGCGCAGGTACGCGAGCAGCCGCTCCTCGCGCTGCGCGATCACAGCCGTGAAGCGATCGAGTCGCTCGAGGAAGGCCTCGCGCCCGTCGAGCACACCGATGTGGTGGAAGGTGGCGTAGTGGCGCGCGCGCATTCCCCTCACCGCCGCCAGCGTACGCTCGAAGTCTTCGAGCGACGACCAGGCGTCGCCGTAGTAGGGGCCGAAGCTCGAGAGGTCGATGTCGCCGAGATAGAGCACGTCGTCCGGCTCGATGTGGAAGAGGCAATGGCCGCGCGTGTGTCCAGGCGCGTGGATCGCGCGCACGCGTACGCCGCCACCGAGGTCGAAGAGCGCGCCGTCGGCGAAGCCCAGCGCATCGGGCCGTGGCGTCACGTGGAAGCGCTCGCTCACCAGCTTGCGAAACTCGCTGGCGATGGGCTCGAAATAGCCGTAGATCGCCATGAAGGCGTCGAGCGAGCGGATCCCGGGGAGATCCTCCTCGTGGAAGTGCCAGGGCAGATCCGGATAGAGATGGCTCCCGGCCACGTGATCCTCGTGGCAGTGGCTGTGGAGGATGCGGTCCGCCGCCGGAAGCCGCTCGCGGCGCGGGAGCAGGCCCAGGGAGGGATCGACGAGGACCTGCTCCTCGCGACCGCGCACCCAGAGCGTGTTTCCCTGTGGATACTTGCCGCCGCGCTCCCCGAAGAGCACGGTCACGCATCCGATCTCTCGCTGCTCGACTGCTTCGCCCAGGCGATTCCCTCTCGCGTCACGCGGCGCTACATCCAGGGGTCGTCATCGAGGCCGAGCTCTGGCCAGGGGCCGTAGGCGATCGGCTGGCAGTTGCCCCAGCCGGTGCCGCCCCCGCTCGGGTCGTGAACGCGCACGCCGGTGTCGCGGATCTGGTGCAGACGGCGGGCCTGCGCGGGGTCGGAGCAGTCGGCGATGCGCTCGCCCTCCAGGTGGAGCTCGCCGCGCCATTCGCCGTGGTGATGGCCGTCGAGCCCGAAATAGAGGCCCGCGCCGAGCTGTACGCCGGTGTCGCCGAGGACCTCGATCTCGAGCGTGCGCAGGCTTCCGTCCTGCATGCGGCAGCCCAGCGAACCCCCGAGCAGACGGCGGTTGCGAGAATCGAAACGGAGTGCAGGCTCGATCTCGAGGATCGACTCCTCGCGCCCATCCGGGTGCTCGACGCGCGCGCTCGTGTGCTTCTGCGAGAAGCCGGGCGCGCGCATCCAGGTAAAGTGCAGGAAGAGCGCATAGCGCGAGCCGTCCGGGCGCTCCATCAGGATCGGCGACCAGATCATCATGAAGCCCATGCCCGGGGGAATCGCGGGCCGGGGCTCCACGTCCGCCGGCGGTTTTCCGACGTCGTAGCGGACGCCCCAGGAATGATCGCGCGTCGACACCCAGCTCTCGGGGCTCATCTCGATGCGCTTCCCGTCGAGCTCGATCCAGCCCGACGCCGTTCCCGTCTGGTGGTAGCGCACGAGCTCCGAGCTCAGGCGGTAGGCGTGGCGCATGTGCGTACGCTCCTCGAGGAAGGGCGGCACCACGGACTCGAAGAGCCAGTCGAAGGCGATCGGCTGGCAGGCATTTCGCTCGAGGCGAAAGCGCACCTTGCGCAAGGGCTCGACCACCTCGTAGTGGATCGGGCCGATCACCGTCTGCTCGCTGGCGGGGAAGAGCCGCCGGCTCGCGCGCACGGTCGTCTGCTGCTTCCCCCGCGAGAGGGCGGCGTAGGCGTCCATCACGTTGCGGTTCACGTACTTCCCGAGGCCGAAGCCGATCTGCAGGCTTCCGTCGCGCGCCATCGCCATCGCGCAGACCTTCTCCGTCCACGAGGGATCGCTCGAGCCCACGACCGCGAAGGTGTCGACGATCTGGTGAGTAAAACCCTCGTCGGCGGCGCCGAGCGGGGCGATCGGATGGGTCATGCTGCGTCAACCCTTCCAGTAGCTATTGTCGAGCATGCGCTCGAGAGTGCCGCGGTGCGGGATCACCGAGTCGACGTCCTCCGGCCACTCGGCCTCGCCGAAATGCACGCGGCGGGCGTGGATGCGGGCCATCACGATGCCGTGGCGCAGCCCGGCATAGAGCTCGTAGAAGGCGAGGTCGGGGACCGCATGCCCCGAGACCCGCTCGTAGTGAGAGATCACGTCATCGCGCCGAAGGAAGCCCGGCATCCCGGGCCGACCCATCATCCGGGCCACGCCCTCGAAGAACTCGTGCATGAAGAGGAGCCAGCCGAGGTCGAGCCCGCGCGGGCCGAGCCCGGCCATCTCCCAATCGAGGATCGCGGCCGGCTCGAAGCCATCGTAGAGGATGTTACCGATCCGGGAGTCGCCCCAGCTGATGACCGGCGGGGCTTCGTCGCCCGGCAGGTTCGCGTCGAGCCACGCGAAGCAGCGCTCGAGCACCGGGTGGCGCCGGCCATCCTGCATCCAGGCGTAGTAGCGGCGCTGATTCTCGATGTGCCGCGCAAGCGGCGTGGCACCGGGAAGCGGGAACTCGAGGAAGGCCGTATCGATCCCGCGCAGGTCGATCGCGTGAAGCTCCGCCAGCACGGCGACCGTCGCCTGCTGCAGGCGCCCCTGATCCAGCGGGGACGCCTCCGAGAGCCAGCTCCCCATGTTGTAGGGCATGATGTCGGGCGGCACGCGGCCCGGGGAGCGCTCCATCACGAAGAAGGGAGCGCCGAGATGAATCGGGTCGAGCTCGAGCCAGCGCACCTTCGGAACCGGCACGCGGCTGCGCTCGGCCACGAGGCGCATCACGCAGAACTGCGTCTCGAGATCGTAGAGCGGGAAGACCGGCACGTCGCGCGGGTCCGGGGCCAGGCGCGCCACGAAGGCGCCCGTTTTCGACGCGCCGGCCTCCCGGAAGCGCAGCTCGAAGACCAGCGTCTCGCTCGACATGCCACTCGCCGAGGGGCTCGAGAGAGCCGCGATCTCCGGCGCCTCGAGCCGCGCTCCGAGCCAGCTCGTGAGGCGCTCGCGGAGCTCTTCGGGGTCGCGGCTCGAGCGTTTGTGGATCGGAGGGGCTTCGCTCATCCGGGCTCCGGCGATCGGAGGGCCGAACCATAGCCCACGGCCCGGAAGCGCTGGTACCGATCGGCCGCGGCTCCAGTAGAATGGAAGGGACGGGAAGAGTCGCCGGAGGCGATGACGCCAGATGGACGCAGCGAGGCGAGCTCGTCGCAGCGTGATCGCGGGCCTCGTCTGCGCGTGCGCCAGCCCCGCGACGCCGCCGGCGGGACAGTGCCTCGCCGCGCTGTCCGGCTCCCCGCTTCCGAGCGTCGAGTGCTTCGAGAGCGACGCAGGACAGCGCTACGCCGGTCGCATTGCGATGGCGATCGGCGACGCGCTGATGGGCTACACCTCGCACCCGGGCGCGGCCGATCTGAGCATCGGCTTCGGCGACGATGCGAGCGTGACGTCCGTCTGCTCGGACCGGAGGGTGGAGGGCGACGAGATCGCGCGGCGCCTCCCCAGCGCCGCGGACGAGCTGAAAGCGCTGCCACCGGGGCCCCAGTGTTTCGCGGGCCGCCGCCTCGAGTTCACCTGGGAAAGCCCGGATGTCACCTCCGCGCACGTCCGGCAGGCGATCGGCGAGTGTCGGCAGCAGATCGAGGAACACCGGCGCAGGAACCTCTACTGCCACGAGATGTACCGGTGCCCCGTGCAAGAGGTGGTCGAGCGCTGGGACCGGGCGGATCGAGAGCTGCGCTCCTGCGTGCTCGAGAAGGTTCCGCTCGAAATGCACCTCGCGGGCTCGGCCGAGGCCCATCACTTCGTGCCGACGGCTGGAGCCGCACCGGATCCGGAGCTCGCGATCCGGGCCATGGAAATCTGCGAGGCACTGGGGCAACGCGACGAGATGATCGGCTGCATGCGCGGACACGGCTGGGAGCCGCGCCCCTAGCGAGCGGCGGGCGCTCAGCGCTCCGAATCGCGGACCGCGTCGTCCATCATCTCGTCTTCTGTGGACTCGCCGCGGCTCTCGTAGGCCGGGTCGTCCTCGCGGACGTCGGCTCCGCAGG
>CAYPSI010000164.1:0-7496 GCA_964413375.1 uncultured Spirochaetales bacterium
GCGCCGAGCTGCAGCATCACGCGCTCGGAGTGGACCCTTGTGAGGCGCCCGGCCGCGGTTGCATCGGCAACCAGGAGATGGAAGGAGGTGCTGCCGAAGTCGATGACCGCGAGTCGCCGCGCCGGTAGATCCTCCCCCCCGGCCGAGGCGCGGTCGAGGATCTCCACGTCGACGCCTTGCTCGGCGAGCTCGGCGGCGAGCTCTTCGTGGAGGGCCTGGTGGCTGAAGCAGGCCACCACGGCGGGTCTCTGCTCGCGCAGCAGGTCGAGGGCCTTCGCCGGGGGCTCGCCGTCGGCGAGGCGCTCGTCCACGCGAACGCGGAGCCCGAGCAGGGCGGCGAGTGGCGACGCAGTCTGACGGCAGCGCAGGAAGGGGCTCGACACGATCCGGCCGACCCCCGAGCCCCTCAGTGACTCGGCGAGCTCCTGCGCCTGGCGGAGTCCACGCTGGGTCAGCGGGCGCAGCGGCTCGGGGCCGTCCCACGTCGAGAGCTTCTCCGCCTTGCCGTGTCGGATCAGGTAGACCTTGCGCACTCCGCCTCGCTCCCTCGCCGCTTCCGCGCTGCGTCGCCTCGCTGCGCGGCAGGCGGGCGGCGTCAAGCTACCCGGTGAGTGCCGCGATGGGTGGCGGGAGGGTCAGCCCCCGCGCTTCTCCTCGAAATCTCCGGGGGGCAGGGTTCGCTGACGCGCCAGCTCGAGGAGGCGCTCCTGGAGGCGAGGGCCGGGATCCCGGTGGCGTGTCCAGCGCCCGTTCGCGTCGAGCGACCAGGCAGAGCCGTCTTCGAGGGCGAGCGACAGGATCTCCTCCAGCCGCGCCTGGAGCGCGGCTTCCTCGATCGGCACGACGAGCTCCACTCGCCCTTCGAGCTTGCCGCGCATCAGATCGCCCGATCCGAGGAAGGTTCGCCGTCCGCGCGTCTCGCTGCCGAAGCAGAAGATGCGGGAGTGCTCGAGGAAGCGCCCGAGAATCGAGCGCACGCGGATTCGCTCCGAGAGCCCGGGCACGCCCGGGCGCAGGCTGCAGATGCCGCGCACGACCAGGTCGATCTCCGTCCCGGCCTGTGAGGCCTCGTAGAGCGCGTCGATCAGCTCGGGATCCGAGAGGTGATTCACCTTGAAGACGATCCGTCCGTCGGGGTGTGCGGACTCTGCGCGGATCATCTCGAGCAGCGCAGCCTTGAGGTTCCCGGGGGCCACGAGGATGCGCCGGTAGTGGCGCTGCCGGGAGAGCCCCGTCAGGTGATTGAAGAACTCGGCCAGGTCGGCGCAGATCTCCGGCGCGGCGGAGAGGATGCCGAGGTCCTCGTAGATCTTCGCGGTCGACGGGTTGTAGTTCCCGGTCCCCACGTGGCAGTAGCGCCGGATTCCGTCGGCTTCGCGCCGGATCACGAGCGCGGCCTTCGCGTGCGTCTTGAGCCCGACGAGCCCGTAGACCACGTGCACGCCCGCCTGCTCCAGCATCCGCGCCCACTCGATGTTGGCCTGTTCGTCGAAGCGGGCCTTCACCTCGACGAGCGTCACGACCTGCTTGCCGGCCTCGGCCGCGCGGATCAGTGTGCGGACGATCGGGTTCTCGGGACCGGAGGTCCGGTAGAGGGTGTGCTTGATCGCGAGCACGTTCGGGTCCTCGGCAGCGCTCTCGAGGAAGGCCTGCACCGAGGTCGCGAAGGAGTCGTAGGGATGGTGCACGAGCACGGAGTGCTCGCGCAGCCGAGCGAAGAGATCCGGCTTCTCCTCGCCGGGCCGGCCGAGGACCCGCTGCGTCTGGGGAACGAAGGGCGGATCCTTGAGATCGGGCCGCGGCAGCGCGTAGAGCTGCGTGAGTGAGCGCAGGTCGAGGAGACCGGAGTTCGGGTAGACGTCGTCCGACTCGAGTTCGAGCTCCTCGGCCAGGATCCCCGTCACGCTCTCGGAGGCTTCGGCCGCGATCTCCAGGCGCACCGCGCCGCTCGCGCGCTGTCGCCAGCGGAGTCCCAGCTCGAGGGCCTCGAGCAGATCCTCTGCCTCGCTCTCCTCGATCGGGATGTCCGCGTCGCGCGTCACCCGGAAGGCGTGATGCGACACCACCTGCATGCCGGGGAAGAGGGCGTCGAGGTGGGCTGCGATCACCTGCTCGATCGGGACGAAGTGTACGCCGTCGGGCAGCGGCAGCAGGCGCGGTAAGAGCGCGGGGACCTTCACGCGCGCGAAGCATTCGTTGCGGGTCGCGGGATCGCGGACGAGCACGGCGAGGTTCAGCGAAAGATTCGAGATGTGCGGGAAGGGATGCGCGGGATCGACCGCGAGCGGGGTCAACACCGGGAAGATCTCGCGCTCGAAGAGGACCTGGAGGTGCGCGCGGGTGCCCTCCTGGAGGGTCTCCCAGTTGCAGATCCGGATGCCCTGCACGGCGAGGCTCGGCCGCAGCTCCTTGTCGAAGAGCTCGCAGGCCTCGCGCACGAGCGGCTGGACCTCGGCTCGGATCCCGGCGAGCTGCTCCTCCGGGGTGCGATCGTCCGGGGAGCTCGCGCTGACCCCGGCCACGCGCTGCTCCTTGAGCCCCGCCACCCGGACCTGGAAGAACTCGTCGAGGTTGTTCCCGAAGATCGCGAGGAACTTCACGCGCTCGAGCAGCGGCAGCGTCGAATCCGCGGCGAGCGAGAGCACTCGCCGGTCGAACGCGAGCCACGAAAACTCGCGGTTCAGGAAGCGTTCGCGCGCAGGCAGGGCGAGCGCGGGCTCGAGGTTGAGGTCGGGCATCGTGAGCATCAGATGTTCGGAAGAATCTAGCCTGGCCTGCAGGGCGGCGGCGTGACGTTTGCGTGAAACGATTCGGTTCCAACTTTGTAAGTATATGAAATTACTAGATGATTCCGATGCGCGCGCAGCCTTCCGATAGGGAAGGGCGCGCCGGGCTCGCATGGTAGGCTACCCGGGGACGATGTCGACCCGGGCGATCCGCTGGCTGCTCTTCTCGGTGCTGGCGCTGGCGCTCCCCGTGCCTTTCTTCATGGCAGGCCTCGAGATCGCGCCTGTGGTGCGCCTGCTCTTCCTGGAAGGGGTCATGCTGGCGATCGTGGCGAGCGATGGCCTCGCTGGCACCGCTGGCCTCTTTGCGGCCATCCTCGCTGTCGAGGGCCTGCTGCTCGTGGCGGGTCTCTGGGGCCTCTCGTGGGTCGCCGCGCGAGCCCTGGCGACGGCACCGCCGGCAGCGCGGGTCGCATGCGTGGGAATCGCTGCGGCCTCGCTTCTCGGCCTCTCGTTGCTCGAGATCTATCGGACCCCCCACTCGAGCAGCGGCTCGACCGCCAACCTGCTCGGGATCTTCGATTGAGACTGCCGCGCGCTGCGTTCGCGCTGGCGCTATTCGGATGCGTCGCACTCGGCGGCCCCGGAGCCGCAGCGGAGCCCGGCGCCGCGCTCGCGCGCTCGGAGCTGCGCGAGCCCTGCGCCGACCGCGATCCGCTGCGCCGGCCCTTCTTCGGCGATCTCCACGTGCACACGGCGCACTCGCTCGATGCGAGCACGCAGGGAACGCGAAATCTGCCCCGCGACGCATACGACTTCGCCCGCGGCGAGCGGGTCGCTCTCCAGCCCTACGCTGCGGACGGATCGCCCCGGCGACACGCGCAGCTCGGCCGTCCGCTCGATTTCGCTGCCGTCACCGACCACGCCGAGTTCTTCGGCGAGACGCGCATCTGCAACGACCCCGCGCTCGTCGGGTACGACTCGGTCGTCTGCGGCGTGTATCGCCGCTGGCCGCGGCTCGCGTTCTTCGTGATGAACGGGCGTCTCTCGGGCTTGAGCGACCCGGAGCGACACCGCTTCTGCGGTCCGGCCGGTGCGCGCTGCATCGACGCGGCGAGCGGGCCCTGGCGCGACATCCGCGAGGCGGCAGAGGCCGCCTACGACCGCAGCTCGCGCTGCAGCTTCACGAGCTTCGTCGGCTACGAGTGGACGGCGGCCGTGAACACGCGCAACCTGCATCGCAACGTCCTGTTCCGAAACGAGCGCGTGCCCGCGCTTCCCGTCTCCGCGGTCGATGCGCCGACGCCGTGGAGCCTGTGGAGTGCGCTCGAGTCGGGCTGCAGCCAGGCCGTCCCCGGCTGCGAATACGTCGCGATTCCGCACAACTCGAATCTCTCGGGCGGAATGATGTTCGACCCGGTGGGGCCGGACGGCGAGGCGCTCAGTGCCGAGCAGGCCCGCATCCGCGTCCGCAACGAGCCCCTCGTCGAGATCATGCAGCACAAGGGAAGCTCGGAGTGCCGCAGCGGAGTCGGGACGGAAGACGAGCGCTGCGATTTCGAGCTCCTGCCCTACGACTCCTTCATGGGTCGTTACCTCGAGTTCGCGCGCGAGGCGCCGAAGCCCTCGAGCTTCGTGCGCAACGCCCTCGCCGAAGGGCTGCGCGTCGAGGAGCGCGCGGGCGTGAACCCCTTCAAGCTCGGCATCCTGGCGAGCACCGACACGCATCTCGGAACGCCTGGTCTCGTCGAAGAGCAGGGCTACCCCGGTCACGGCGGTGCGGGGACCGCGATCGGCGATGAGCTACCCGACGGGCTCCTCGATCCGATCGAGTTCAACCCTGGGGGGCTCGCGGTGGTCTGGGCGGAAGAGAACTCGCGCGACGCGCTCTTCGCGGCGCTGCAGCGCCGCGAGGTCTATGGCACGAGCGGCCCGCGGATCGTCGTGCGGATGTTCGGGGGCTTCGACCTCCCGGACGATCTCTGCGAGCACGACGATTTCGCAGCGATCGGCTATGCGAGCGGCGTCGCGATGGGCGCGGATCTCGCGCCGCCTGCCGGGTCGGCCCTGGCCACCCGGGGTCCGGCGTTCGCGGCGTTGGCGTTGCGCGATCCCGGCGGAGACGGCGGCCCCGGCGCTGCGCTCGAACGCATCCAGATCGTGAAGCTGTGGCTGGAAGAGGGAGAGGCGCGCGAGCGAGTGGTCGACGTCGTCGACGCGGGCGAGGGGTCGCTCCCGCTCGACCTGCGGAGCTGCGATCCGGGCGACGGAGGGCGGCCCGCGCTCTGCTCCGTCTGGCGGGACCCGGACTTCGATCCGGCGCAGCGCGCGCTCTATTATGCGCGCGTGCTCGAGATCCCGACCTGCCGCTGGAGCACGCGCGCCTGCCAGGCAGCCGGCGTCGAGTGCTCGGATCCCGCGAGCGTCGCTTCGGGCTGGCAGAGCTGCTGCGATCCGGCCTGGCCGAAGAGTGTGCAGGAGCGAGCCTGGACCTCGCCGATCTGGTACGCCCCCGCGCCGGCTCGCTGAGCCTCGACGCCGCCGACGGGACCGGGATGTCCCGGCCTCTGCGAGCAGACGACTGGCGGATTGACTCCGCTCGCCTGCGGCTCGCTGCGCGCGCTTCGCGCTTGCGGCCTAGCCGAGCGTACGGGTCAGGAACCAGAAGATGCCGAGGCCGCAGATCGCGGCGGAGCCGGTCTCGGCGACCAGCGAGAGCAGGCGACCTCCGGCGGGGCGCGCGAGCGCCCGGAGACAGGGCCAGAGGCAGGCCACGACCGCGAGCTGGCCGATCTCGACACCCGCGTTGAAGCCGAAGAGCGCGACGGCGAGCCGTTGCGCCGGGAGTTCGAGCTCGGCCAGCACACCCGCGAAGCCGAAGCCGTGGACGAGGCCGAACGCGAAGGCGACCGCGACGCGCAGCCGCGCCGGATCGGACGAACGCAGCAGCAGTCCGAAGTGACAGAGCGAGAACAGGGAGATCCCGAGCAGCGCCGTCGCCGGAACCGCCACGCCGGGCACGAGTGCCAGCAGCGCCACGCCTCCCGCGGCGGCGAAGGGCACGGCACGGCCCCGCCCGCCGAGGATCCACGCGTTTTCGGCCGCCACCAGTGCGATCGAGAAACCGATCAGCGCCTCGATGGCCTGCCCGTCCGGGTGCAGGAGCCCGAGCGTCGCGAGCGCGAGCGTCACGCTGTGCGCGAGGGTGAAGGAGCTGACCAGCGCGGCGACCTCGCCGAAGGTCGCCGCGAGCAGCAGTAGCGCGGCCACGAAGGCGAGGTGGTCCCAGCCCGTGAGGATGTGCTCGATACCGAGGAGCAGGAAGTCGCCGAGCGAGCTTCCGCCAGCAGCGCCGCCCGGCGCGTCCCCGCTCGTCGGCCACTCCCAGCGCGGCTCCGCCTCGCTCAGCACGCGATCCACGATCCGTCCGTCGGATGTCTCGAGCCGGGCGAAGTGCAGATGGGAGGGCGCGGCGTCGAGCAGGATCTCGCTCTCGACGCTGAAGGGCCCGGCGGAGGGGCAAGTGAAGCTCCACGCGCGGACGGCCCAGCCCTCGGGTGCCTCGAGTGCGACCGGCTGCTGCGCCGTGCAAACGCGCTCGCCGGCGCGCAGCTGGAGACGCTCGCGCAGGTAGCTGCCGATCGGGTCGGCGCCGGACGCGGGCTCGGCGAACGCGATGCCGAGCCGCGAGAGGTCGAGCTGGGAGACGCGGACCCGGACGCGTGCGCCCGCGGGCTCCGCCTCCCAGGCCGAGTAGGACAGGCTCCGGGTGTGTGCGTTCGCCGGCGCGGGGCCGAGCGCAGGGGCAATGGCGCAGGCGAGCGCGGCGAGCCCTGCTGCGACGCGCGACCAGCGGAGCATCAACGCCGATCCAGCTCGACGACGATCTCTGCCGCGGCGCGCAGCTGGTCCAGGCGCTCGCGTAGCAATCGATCGTCGGCACGGCGCCGGAGCTCCGCTCGCACCTGGGGGACGATCTCCTCGAGCGGCGGTGCTCCGCCCGGGTCGCGCTCGACGAGCGTCAGCACGTGGTAGCCCTGGGCCGAGCGGACCGGGTCGCTCGTGGCGCCGGGGGCGAGGTCCAGGCTCGCCAGCAGGGCCGTCGGGCCGAGGTACTCGCGCAGCTTGGAGGGCGGGAGCGGCGTGTCGGGAAGCGGTGCGACCTCGGGGCTGCCGAACTCCAGGCGCACCCGATCGAGCGGCTCGCCCGCTCGCAGACGCTCCGACGCGCGGGCGGCCTTCGCGCGGGCGGCCTCGTCGCCGTCGCCGTCGACGGCGACGAAGACCTGTCGGACCCAGAGCCGGCCCGGACCGGCGAAGAAGTCGCGATTGTCGGCATAGAAAGCCCGGATCTCGCCCTCGTCTGGCTCGCTGCCATCGCTCGCGGCGGCGAGCGAGCCGAGCACTGCCGAGACGAGATCCGCGCGCACGCGGCGGTCGGAGCGCGCGAGTCCCAGGGTCAGCGCATGCTGCACGAGCAGCTCTTCCTCGATCAGGCGGTCGAGTACGCGCTGTCGATCCGCAGCGTCGAGGGGCGTGCGGCGATCGCTCTCGAGGGCGACGAGGAGTCGAGCGTACTCCTCGTTCCGGATCAGCGTCTCGTTCACGCGTGCGACGGCGTCGTCTGGGAGGCGGCCCCCATCCGTCGCGGGTCCGAGCAGGCTCGCGGCCGCCGCGCCGAGGCCCGCGAGCGCGCCGAAGAGCAGCAACCACTGCGCCCGCGCCGGGCCCGGCGCAGTCCCGCCGGTCACGCGGGCTCCTCCCTTTCGC
>CAYPSI010000165.1:0-5916 GCA_964413375.1 uncultured Spirochaetales bacterium
GCCTTGTTGTTGCCCGGCGACGAGGCGCGCGAGCTTGTCCCAGGCGCCGTATTCGTCGCTCTTGGCGGCCACGATCTGGCGTAGCGCGTAGCGACGCAGGTCGTTGTCCCGCCGGCCGCGAGCGTAGGAGTCGAGAGCCTCGCCGGCGGCCGCCAGATCGACGGGGCTCTGGTGGCGGACGGCGAGCTCGATGGCGGCCTTGTAGCCGGCTACGGCTTCGTCGTGTCGACCCCAGACGCCGAGCGTGCGCGCGCGCTCCATCTGTGCGCGTGGGTGACCGCCCTCGAGCTGGTCGAGGCGCTCGAAGGCGGCGATCGCCGACTCGAACATCTCCGGTTCCGGGCGACGCTTTCGCTGCTGGCTCTCGCGGATCCGCGCCTGGTGAACCGTTCCGAGCTGCGCCCAGGCGCTGGGGTCTTCCGGGCCGAGCTCCACGGCCCGCTCCGCCGCCGCGCGCGCGCGCGCCGTGTTCCCCTGGGCGAGGGCGAGCTGCGCCGCGGTCACGTGGACCACCGGGAGATCCGAGGCCTCCCGCAGGCCCCGCTCCACGAGCTCGGCGGCCCGCTTCGCATCGTGGAAGACCAGCAGGCGCGCCTCGTTCATCGCCGCCGTGATCCGCGTCTCATCGAGGCGGAAGGCGTCGTGATACCAGGTCAGGGCTTCCGCGAAGCGGCTCTGGGTCCGATACACGTCTCCAATACGTTCGTAGACCTGCGCGTTCTCCGGCTGGAGCTTCAGGGCGTTCTTGTACTCCAGGATCGCGGCCTCCGAGAGGCCGTCGGCCGCGAACTGCTCCGCCCGCTCGACGCGTTTCTCGAAGCGCTCCTCCGGCGACGCGCAGGCCCCGAGCAGCAGCACGCAGGCGAGCGGGAGGATTCGCACGCCTAGCAAGGCGCGGGCCTACTCGCCGAGGCGGGCGAGCTCACGCTGCGCGTCGTCCGCCTCGGGAAAGGTTCCCGCGGCGATCGCGGCCTGGAGCATCTCTCGCGCGCGTGCCGTGTCGCCCGTCTGCGAGAGCGCGATCCCGAGTCGATAGCGGATCGACGGCGACGCCGCCTGCGCCTGCAGCGCCTGCTCGAGGACGATCACGGCGGCGGCGCTCTCGCCGCGTTGCAGGCGCACGAAGCCCAGCGTGTCGAGCACATCCGGCGACGCATCGATCCGCTGTGCCTCTTCGGCCATCAGCAGCGCATAGTCGAGATTCCGCTTGCCCTCGGCGAGGATCCAGGCGAGATCGTTGCGCGCGCCGGCGTGGCCCGCATCGCGCTTGACGATCGCGCGCAGGCGGGCCTCCGCATCCTCGGGCTTCCCTTGCGTGAGGGTCAGCTGGGCCGCCGAGTAGGCGTAGGTCGTGACGCCCGGCGCGAGCTCGGACGCGGTATCGAAGCCCGCGATGGCACCGCCGACGTCGCCCTCCCTGGCCCGGAGCGTGGCGAGACCCGCTACCGCGGACGCGAGTTTCGGGTCGAGTTCGTTCGCCTTCGCGTAGGCCTCGCGCGCGTCGGCGTCGCGGCCAGCGCCGATGAGCAGGTCGCCGCGGATCCGGTGCAGCTCCGCGACCTCGGGGTGCTTCGCGATTGCAGCGTCGACCCGCGCGAGTGCGTCGCCCCCCTTGCCGGCGGCCGCGAGGTTCTCGCCGAGCATGTCGAGAGCATCGACGTTGGCGGGATCGGCGAGATCGAGCTTCGCGTCAAGGATCACTTGCGCCGCCTTGTCGGGGCCGGTCGCGCGTCGTTCGAGGCGCGCGAGCTCGAGCAGGGCCGTCTTCTCCTGTCCCTTCACCTGGGCGAGCGATGCGACGGTCGCGCGGGCGTCGTCCCAGGCTTCGAGCTCGGTGTAGGCGCGAACACCGACGAGGAAGATGTCGTCGAGCCGCGCGCCGCGGCGGCGGGCCGCGACCTTGCCGAAGCGCACGGCCTCGTCGTACTCGCCGCGTCCATAGTGGAGCCGCAAGAGCAGATGCGCCGCCTCGGTGCCGGCGTTGTCGACGCGGACAGCCTCGCGCAGCTCGGACACGGCGCGATCGAAGTCGCCGAGCTCGAGCGCCGCCTGTCCGGCGAGGAAACGGGCGCCGGCATTGTTCGGCCAGGCGCGGATGCCCTGGTCGAACTGCTCCAGCGCGCCCTTCGCATCGCCGCGGGCGAGCAGGATGCGTCCGCGCAGCAGCCTCGCGTAGGTCGGCTCCTGGAGCTTCCCGAGCAGCTCTTCGGCCCGGTCGAGCTCGCCGGTATCGATGAGCAGATCGGCCTGCGTGAAGCGCACCTGGTCGTCGCCTCCGCCCGAGAGCTCCGCGACCTTCTCCAACGCGGCGAGGGCCTCGGCGGGCTGGTTCTGCGCGCGGTAGAAGCTCGCGAGAAGGTTCCAGGCCCCGGCGGACTTGAAGCTCTCGGCGGCCTCGCGGAGCACCTTCTCGGCACTCTCCGCGTCGCCCTGTCGACGTAGCCGGTCGGACAGGTTGGAGCGCAGCGAGAGGTTCTCGGGCGCCTGCTCGACAGCGCTGCGGATCACCTCCGTCGCCCTCTCCGGCTTGCGGATCTGGTCGTAGAACTTGGTCGCCTCGCTCGTCACGAAGGCGTTGGTCGGAAAGCGCTCGATGCAGTCGTCGTAGAGCTCTTCTGCCTTGGCGACGTCATTCAGCTGATCGCGCGCGAAGAGGGCCGGAGCCACGCACGCGCGGGGACCGACCGCGGGATCGCCACTGTCGATGCCCGTCTGCTTGATCCGGTCGTGCGCCTCCTTGGCCTCATCGAGCCGACCGAGATCGGTCAACACCGTTGCCCACAGCACCTGGACGCCGTAGTCGTCGGGGCTGAGCTCCAGCAGGCGTTGGGTATCGATGAGGGCCTGCTCCGGACTCCCCGCGCCGAGGTTTCCCTTGGCGCGCATCTGCAGCGCCACCGTCCGGTCGGGGTCCTGCGCGAGCACCCGGTCCGCGGCCTTCACGGTGGCCTCGTAGTTGCCGGACCCGAAGTGCGCCGAAGCCAGCAGCAGGCTCGCCGGCACCGCGTACTCGGCGGACTCGGCCGCCTTCTCGAGCGCCCAGACGGCGCGACTCGGCTCGCCCGTCTGCACCAGCGCCACGCCCAGCCGGTAGGTCGCCTCGGGCAGGTCCGGCGACACGGCCAGGATCTCGCGCAGCTCGTCGATCGAGGCGTTGAACTGGCCGACGTCCTGGAGCGCGCGGACCTCGGCCATGCGCGACTCGACGTCGCCCCCGCAGGCCAGGGCCGGGAGCGCCGCCGCCAGCGCCAACGCGCGCCGCAGGCGTCCGGACGCGTTGCCGAAGAAACGGGTTTGCAGGCGGGAGAAGATCGAGACGGGCATCGGTCGGAGCGGCCTCCTTGGGGACGCGAGGAGCGGCGAGTATAGGTGGCACACCGGGCGGCTTCGACGCACCAAGACCTCCGCCGGTGGCGTACCATTCGGGTGCATGCTGCGCATCCGGCGGCTCGGTCCTGCGACGCTCTCGCTGCTCAGCGCGCTCGCGGCGATCGGCTGCGCCCGCTCCGAGGCGCCCATCCCGTTGCGCATCGTCCTGCTGAGCGTCGATACCCTCCGGGCGGACCACGTCGGCTGCTACGGGGCGCCGGGCGCAAATACCCCCCATCTGGACACCATCGCGGCGCAGGGAGTTCGCTTCAGCGCGGCCTTTTCTCCCGTCCCGCTGACACTTCCTGCCCATGCGACCCTGCTTTCGGGTCGCGATCCCTACGCGCACGGCGTCCGGCACAACTCGATCCACCGCCTTTCGCCCGGGGTCCCGATGCTCGCCGAACGCCTCGCCGGCGCTGGCTACGCGACGGCGGCCGTGGTGGCCTCTCGGGTGCTCGATCGCCGCTTCGGGCTCGACCGGGGCTTCGCGCACTACGACGACGCTGTGCAGGGCGTTGCTCCCGGCGCGACTGGATTCGCGGAGCGAGCGGCGAACGACGTGGTCGACGCGGCCCTGGCCTGGCTCGCGATCGCGCCGGAGCGCTTCTTCCTCTGGGTCCATTTCTACGATCCCCACCGCCCCTACGCGCCGCCGCCGGGCTTCGCGAGCGGGTTCGCGGCGCGACCCTACGACGGGGAGATCGCGTTCGCGGATGCCGAGATCGGGCGGCTGCTCGGGGCGATCCGCGAGCGCTGGGGCGACGAGGGGCTGCTCGTGGTCGCCACGGCGGACCACGGCGAGAGCCTCGGCGAACACGGCGAGCTCACCCACGGCTACTCGCTCTACGACGCCACGCAGCGGGTGCCGTTGCTGATCAGCGGCCCGGGCATCGCCGCAGGCCGGGCGCTCGAAGAGCCGGTTTCGCTCGCGGACGTCGGGCCAACGATCCTGGCGCTCGCGGGCGCAGCGCCTCTGGCGGGCGCCACTGGCCGCGATCTCGGGCCGGCGCTGCGCGGCGCGTCGCTCGGCGGCGAGGGCATCTACCTCGAGACCCTCGCCACGCAGCTCGATTTCGGTTGGAGTCCGCTGCTCGCGATCCGGACCGACCGCTGGAAGCTCGTTCGGGCCCCTCGGCTGGAGCTCTACGACCTGGCGTCGGATCCCGGCGAGACTCGCGACCTCGCCTCGGCGCGCCCCGAGCGGGTGCGCGATCTCGCTGCGCAGCTCGAGGAGCGGATCGCGGCGAGCGCTGCGGAGGCGCCCGTTCCCGTCGCCCTCGATGCGCAGACCCGCGAAGCGCTTCACGAGCTCGGCTACGTCACCGGTCGAGCGACGATCGACGAGGGGCGTCTCGGCGTGGTCGGCGGTACGGATCCCAAGGATGCGCGAGATCTGCTCGACGCTCTTGCACAGGTGCAGATCGCGCTGCACCGAGGTGCACCCGCTGACGCATTGGCGCTGTTGCGCCCGCTCGGGGATGGTCCGCTGGTCGCGGCGCAGCGCGCCGCGGCGGCGATCGGGGCGGGCCTGCCCGAGGAGGCTGAGGGCGACGCGAGGAAGGTGCTCGTCCTACAGCCCGGCCGGGGCGACGTGCGCCTGATCCTCGTGCAGGCGCTCCTGGCCCAGGGTCGAGAGGCCGAGGCCGACGCGGAGCTCGCTCGCATTGCGCCCGAGGAGAGTGCGTCCGCGCCCTGGGCGGCTCTGCGCGTCGCGGGGGCCGCGTTGGAGGCCGGGGAGAGCTCGGCCGCGATCGAGATCCTCGAGCGCGGCCGCAGCCGCCACCCCGAAGACCTCTCCCTCGCGATCGCGCTCGGGGGACTCTTCGAGGATGCGGGCAGGCTCGAGGACGCGCTCGCCGTCCGCGAGGCTGCGCTGCGAGTCGAGCCGGGATCGGCCGGCCTCCAGAACGATGTGGCGTGGACCCTCGCGCTGCTGGTCCGCGATCTCGATCGTGCGCAGGCGCTCGCCGAGAGTGCTTCTCGCGGGCTCCCGGAAGATCCAGCGATTCTCGACACGCTGGGTGCGGTACGGCGGGCCCGGGAGAATCAGTAGAGCCCCACGGGGCGCCCTGGAACAGGCGTTCCTTTCGTTTCGGAAAAGTTTTCCCCATCGCTCTCGACCGCCAAGCGCGCGCTCCCCCGCAGGGCTTGTATACGCATCGATGCGAGCGAAGCTGGTGAAACAACGAGCGTCTACTTCGGCGCCGAGCTTGGCACCGAGGTTGCACTCTGAATCAATCAGCTCCAGCGCGGAGCCAGGGCTTCTTTTTAGCTGGGGGCGATTCCCAGCATCGGTCGGAGACGCTGCGCCTCGAGGCGAGCCGCGGCGGTATCGAAGGAACGGACACGAACATCATCACGGACCCCGAGGTCGCCGGGAACGGCATCGCGGCGATCATCCTGATGGGGCAGGGAGGCACGGGCACGCTCGGCCCGATCTCGGGTGCGCTCGGATCGCAGTCGGCACTGACGCAGCGGGTGCTTCCCGCGCGCGGCCTGTCGAAGATCTGCCTGCTCTCGACGCTCTGTACGGACTTCCTGCCG
>CAYPSI010000166.1:0-39473 GCA_964413375.1 uncultured Spirochaetales bacterium
AACGCTCGCGAATGCGAGGTGATGATCGACCAGAGCCGAGCGGTCGACAATCGCCGCCTCCGCAGGCGGCTGGGGCAGCTTCCACCGGCGCTACTCCGGGAGGTGAAGGACAAGATCCGGCGGCTCGGCGATCTCTGATCCCTACCCCGACCAGGGCCGCGCACGCGTCGCCCGCCGCAACCAGGGCCTCGTGCGCCTCTACGCCCGCCGCCAGGGCTGCCACCTCCTCGGCGCCGAAATGCTCGGCCCCCGCGTCGAGCACATGGCGCACCTACTCGCCTGGGCCGTGCAGCAGGAAATGACCGTGCCACAGATCCTGCGCATGCCCATCTACCACCCCGTCTTCGAGGAGGGCCTGCGCACCGCTCTACGCGACCTCGCCGCAAAACTCCGCATCACCGGCGACTGCCGCAGCGAAGACCTCGCCGACGCGGCGGGAGCCTGATGCGGACCGGAAAGTGGGCCCGCACTACCGGCACCTGACTCTCAATCCTGAGTCGTGTCGGAAAGGTGGACCTCCCTCAGTCTGGGACGCGGTCGATCCTTCTAATCCAGCGTGCGAAAGCCACAGGTCGAAAGGCGCTGGTACGTGTCGTTCATTCGAGTGTCATCTGGTACAAAGACGACTGTCCCATCCCGACCGCGCGTTAGCAGCACGCGGTAGACGTTCTTCCTGACGGTCAACGGATCCTTCAGCGCGGGGCGATTCTTGCCCGCGAACTCGATCGACCAATCGCGGGCCTCCCACAGCAGATCGGAGCCCCAGGAGAGAAGCGCGCAATCGAGCTCCAGCCCCTGCGACGAGAACTCGGTCGCAACCGTCTCAAGCTGGCAGCACGACTGCGGGTCCGAAGGTGCGGAGTTGTACCAGGGCCCGACGCGCAACCGCTTCGTCGTCTGGAATGTATTGTCAACACCGAACGCGGGCAACCACTTGTCCTTCGAGGACGCGACAAGACCAAAGCGCGCGAACTTTGCATCGGCGTAACGCTCGCGCAAATATTCACGCGCTTTCTCGAGGCTCCGCGTCAGTAGGAATCGGTGCCCGCCTGCATGTAGGGCGTCTCCCAAGACGGCGAGACTCGATGAACTTTCTCCATCGAGTACGCCGGCCACGAACTGATGGACCCTCGGAGTCAAGTGGAACCGAATCTCGGTGTCCAGGTTCAGTACGCAGTCCCAACGAGTCGCTGCCGGCAAGTGGCTGAACACCGGGGCGAAGGCCGGCGAGCCGTGCACCGCCCATTCAGATGCTCGATCCGATCTACCCACCGCCTCGCGCCACAGTATCACGCCGCTTTCCTCGCCGACGTGAATTGCCTGGCCATCGCCGATCAGAGCCACGAGGACGCACCACTCTGGAATGCGCTCGCAGAAATCGATCAGGTGCTCTGGCTCAGACTTTCCGATCGGTTCGCGATGGACATGAGCAACGCGCTCCGCATCGTGGGCCCGCTGGGCTTCATCGAACACGATTAGATGCTCAGGAGGTACCGGGCTACCGGCGCGGCTATGATGACTGACATAGTTCTTGATCGCCTGCACGAAAGTCTTCCCGCCGCCTCCCGCGTCCCTCAACGCATGCTGCAGCACCTGCACCAGTGGGCCATTCCCCGACAGATACACCGCTGGGGCCGCTGGTTTTCTATCGGCGCGGGCAACGGAAAGCTCGTCGATCCAGTGAGCATGAACGAGTTGCAGCCCAACCAGCGTCTTCCCGGACCCGGGAACCCCGCTGAGGAGGATGAGATGTCTCGTTCGCGTTCGCGCCGCCTCGCGAGCGATGTCCGAGATGTAGTGTAAGGCTGGATCGGTCGCTGCTCGAGCGCGCTTGATCATTGGAAGCTCGCGCTTGTGAAATAGTTCGCGCGCGGCCTGGACGATCGTCGGAAGGGGCGCATAGGCGTCGGGTGCCAAAAAATCTTGGGCACTGATGATCTGCTCGTCGGCATCTGAGAGTTGTTGCAGCAGCATGTCGAGACCCTCTATCCCGACGACGTACACACCGTCCCGAAGAACTGCCTTCGAATCACCTCCACGTACGAGCAGCACGGGAGTAACGCGTCGACCGACGCAGGCAGCATGATATGCAGCAAGATCGCGTGCATACCCCAGCACCTGATCCAGCGCACCACGCGAGGCGTGGAGGGCGCCCTTCAATTCGAGGACGGCTACGCAGCCGCGCTCCAGGACGATCACGTCCGGGCGCCTGGAGTCGCGCGGCAGCTCGTACTCCAAGATCGCCGTGTACCCGGTTGCCGTAGTATCAAGCAGTTCGAGTTCGCGACACTCGCGTTGAAGCAAGGGGATGGATTGGTCCCAAGCCCGGACCTGCTCCTGTGAGGCGTCGAAGACGAAGTGCTGGAGCTGGAGACGCACAATTCGCGGCTCAGACCGGGAAAAGGTTCCGAGGTCCGATTGCCATCCATACCGATCGTAGAGGTGAGGCGCGTCCATCAACGAGCCAGGGTAGATGAGATTCGCATGGTCTCTACCGCGAAGCGTTCAAAGGCGTAGGAATGGTTTCTCAGCTCACCGCAGCGATCTCGCCTCACATCATCGCCCGCCTTCGTCAAACCCCACCAACCGCCCATAAGGACGGGGGATCGATCGGCACGATCCCTGCGATTGAATCCAAGTGAAATCGCGACGTTCAGGGTGGGCCCTCCAGGATTCGAACCTGGGCGCCACCGGTTATGAGCCGGGTGCTCTACCGCTGAGCTAAGGGCCCGCCGGAGGGACTCTACTGGATCCGGCGGCTATCATCGCGCGCCATGTCGCAAGAGAGTTCGCAGTTCGTGGCGGTGATCGGGGGGGCGGTGGCTGGCGCCGAGGTGGCGGGGACGCTCGCGCGGGCCGGGGTCGAGGTGGCGGTGTTCGAGCAGAATCCGCGGCCCTACGGGAAGATCGAGGATGGGCTGCCGCGCTGGCATGTGGCGCTGCGCAAGAAGGAGTACGAGACGATCGGTGAGAATCTCTCGCTGCCGAAGGTGCACTTCGTGCCGGAGACGACGATCGGTCGCAACCTCCCGTTTGGGGCGCTCACCCGGGAATGGGGCTTCAGCGCGGTGGTGCTGGCCTGCGGCGCGTGGCGCGACCGGCCGCTTCCGGTGCAGGGGGCCGACGCCTACGTGGACCGCGGGCTCGTCTACCAGAACCCCTTCGTGATCTGGTTCAACCACGCGAACGAGAAGGGCTACGCCGGGCAGAAGTTCGAGCCGATGGACGGGGTGATCGTCGTCGGTGGCGGCCTCGCGTCGATCGACGTCGCGAAGGTGCTGATGCTCGAAACGACGCGCCGGCGGCTCGCGGAGCGTGGGATCGAGATTCCGATGGTCCAGCTCGAGGTGAAGGGGATTCCGAAGCTGCTGGAGGCGCAGGGGCTGCGCTTCGAGGAGCTCGGGCTCGAGGGCTGCACGATCTACTACCGCCGCCGCGCGGAGGACATGCCGCTCGTCGAGATCCCGGAAGGCGCTACGCCCGAGCGCGCGGCGAAGACGCTCGGCGCGCGCCGCAAGCTGCTCGAGAAGGCGATGGAGAAGTACCGCTTCAAGCTCGAGCCGCTGTGCATGCCGGAGAGCCTGCTCGTCGAGAGCGAGCGCCTCGTGGGGCTGCGCTTCCGACGCACGCGCGCCGAGGGCGGGAAGATCGTGCCGACCGACGAGAGCTTCGAGCGGCGCGCGCCCTACGTGATCTCCTCGATCGGGAGCATCCCGGCCCCCCTCGACGGGATCCCGATGAAGGGCGAGCTCTTCGCGTTCGTCGACTGGGAGCTCGGGCGGCTGGCGGATGAGCCGAAGGTGTTCTCCGCGGGCAACGTCGCGACCGGCAAGGGCAACATCATCGCGTCGCGCAAGCACGCGGCGTCGGTCGCGAACGCGATGCTCGCGGGCCATCTGCGCGAGCAGCCTCCGCTCGCGGGCGCAGAGCTCGCGAAACTGCGGGCCCGCGTGCGCGAGCGGCAGACCGCGGTCGGCTACCCGGGCGACTACGCGGCCTGGATCGAGAAGGCGACGCCGCCAGATCTCGAGTAGCTTCGCTCGGCTGCGCCTCGCTGCGCGGCCGCCGGCTCGATGGACTCCGCTCGGCTGCGCCTCGCTGCGCGCGCTTCGCGCTTGCGTCAGCAACTCTGAGGAGCTTCGCTCGCCTGCGGCTCGTTGCGCGGCGGCTATCCGCCTTGCTCAGTCGACGAAGCTCTTCAGGATGCGGCTGCGGCTCGGGTGGCGCAGCTTGCGCAGGGCCTTTGCCTCTATCTGGCGGATGCGTTCGCGGGTGACCTCGAAGCCGTGGCCCACCTCCTCGAGGGTGTGGCTGCCGTGCTTGCCGATGCCGAAGCGCATCTCGAGCACGCGCGCCTCGCGCAGCGAGAGCGTCGCCAGCACCTTGCGCGTGTTCTCGGCCAGGCTCGCGTTGAGCGTCGCGTCCTGCGGATTGACGGCGTTCTTGTCCTCGATGAAGTCGCCGATCGCGCTGTCCTCCTCCTCGCCCACCGGCGATTCGAGGCTGATCGGCTCCTTCGCGATCTTGAGCACCATGCGCACCTTGTCGACGGGGAACTCCATCCGCAGGGCGAGCTCCTCGGGCGTGGGCTCGCGGCCGAGCACCTGCACCAGGTAGCGCGTGGCGCGCACCAGCTTGTTGATCGTCTCGATCATGTGGACGGGGATGCGGATGGTGCGCGCCTGGTCGGCGATGGCGCGCGTGATCGCCTGGCGGATCCACCAGGTGGCGTAGGTCGAGAATTTGTAGCCGCGCTGGTACTCGAACTTGTCGACGGCCTTCATCAGGCCGATGTTGCCCTCCTGGATCAGATCCAGGAACATGAGGCCGCGGTTCGTGTACTTCTTCGCGATCGAAACCACGAGGCGCAGGTTCGCCTCCACGAGCTCGCTCTTGGCGTGGTGGGTCCGCCGCGTCGACTCCGCGAGACGCGCGCAGCACAGCGTGATCTCCTCACGGCAGACGTGCATCTCTCCCTCGATGCGACAAGCCTCGCGCTCGATCTCATCGAGCATGTGACGCAGCTCGTCCACGCGCGCCGCATCCCCGCCGAGGCGCACGAGTGCCTCGCGACCCTTCTGGCTGCGGCGGGTGGAGAGCACGGCGAGGCTCTCGAACTGCGCGAGGCTCATCCCCTGGGGCTTCACCACCGCCCGGGCCTGCTGGGCCAGATGCGCGAGAGCGCTCCCCGCCTGGTCGAAGCGCGTGATGATGTCTTCGATCGCGCTCTTCGAGAGGCGGCCCTCCCGGGCATGATCGGCGATCTGGGAGTAGAGCGCGTCGATCTCGCCGCGCAGGCGCTCGCGCGTTGGCTCGCCCGTGCGCCCGTTCGACATCGAGGCGAGCTTGCGCGCCGCCTCGGAGCCGAGCCGCTTGATGCGGGCCGCGCGCGCATGGAACTCCCGACGGCGCTCATCCATCAGCGAAGCCGCCTCGGGGTCGTCGAAGCCCTCGATCACGCTGCGAAGGTCCGCGCCTTCGTGTTTCGCCGCCTCGGCGACGCGCAGGATCTCGCGAACGCCGAAGGGCGTGCCGAGCGCGGCCGCCTGGCGATCGTGCTGACCCGCCTCGATCCGCTTGGCGATCTCGACCTCGCCTTCGCGCGTGAGCAGCGAGACCTGGCCCATCTCGCGCAGGTAGACGCGCACGGGATCGTGGGTGGGAGCGTCGAGATCGCTGCCATTGCCGCGGCGGGCGCGTAACATGCGAGCGGATGCGTCGGCGCTGCGCGCGCGAGGCGGCGCGGCAGCGTCGCCGTTGCTCTCGCGTGCGACGCGCTCGGGCTCGAGCGCGACGTGTTCGCGGGGGGGATTCGAGATGTGGGGAGCGTTCGGGGCCATGGGGGGGCTCCTTGTCCAATGTGTCCATCAGTCGCGGCGTGGGGTCCTACCGCGTCGAAATGCCTCGCTGTCGAGGATCGCCGTCATCCGTCTGCCAGCGAGCCTGTGCCTGCTCGCGGCTGAGTTGCTTCTCGCGGAGCAGCGCCGCGATGTCGGCATCGCCGTGGCGCATCCGCAAAGTGAGCTCGCGCTGGCGCTCGCGCTCCTCGCGCTCGTGCAGCCAGCGCTCGAGGTCCTCGAGGGCGCGCGCGGCGGAATCGATGCCTCCCGGCGCCGACTCCTCGACCGCGATCGCAAAGAGCAGGGAGCTCGCCTCCGGGGAGAGCCCTTCCGCGAGCTGTTCGAGATCCCGCCCTGCCTCGGTCGCAAGGCGCACCGCCACCTCGACGAGCGGGTGTCCGGGCGCGAAGGCCTCGATCGCTGCGAGCGGAGCGCGATCGGCGAGATCGGCGTGGTCGAGCATCACGCGAACGAGCAGGCGGAGCTTGCGCTCATCCGCCATCGACACGCGACGCACGGGGATCGGCACCGCGGCGTGCGGATCCTCGCCGCGCCGACCCGCACGCACCGCCGCCTCGACGTGGCGCTTCTCCGTTCCGACGGAGAGGGCGAGGCGCTCCTCCCAGGCGGCGCGCTCGACCGGCGCGCGCACCATCGAGAGCAGCGGTGCCATCGCCGCGACCGCATCTGCCTTCTCCGCGGGGGACGCGCAGCCGCGCGAGACCACGCGCTGGATCACCGCGTCGAGGGCCGCCGGCGCGGAAGCGACGAGCGCGCAGAGGGCCTCGGCGCCGTGGCGCGCAAGATAGTCGTCCGGGTCGAGTCCGGCGGGCAACACCGCCGCGTGAACGCGGAACTCCTCGGGCAGCAGGATCTCGAGTGCGCGCTCCATCGCGCGCTGGCCCGCCTCGTCGCCGTCGAAGAGCAGCACCACGCGCCGCGTGCGCCGTCGAAGCTGGCGCGCGTGCTCCTGCGTCAGCGCCGTCCCGCAGCTGGCGAGCGCGCCCTCCACACCGGCGCGCGCGAGCGCCACGAGGTCGAAGTAGCCCTCGACGATGACGGCACGCTCGCTGCGGCGGATCGGTTCGAGCGCATCCGGAAGACCGAAGAGGGCCTCGCGCTTGTGGAACACCGGGCTCTCCGGCGTGTTCAGGTACTTCGGCTCCTGGCCTTCCGCGACGGCGCGACCGCCGAAGCCCTGGATGCGCCCGCGTACGTCGCGGATCGGGAAGGTCACGCGGCCGCGCAGCCGGTCGTAATGGCCGCCGGAGCGGCGCTCCGCGAGCAGGCCGGCCTGCTCTCCGACCTCGACCGGAATCCCGTGCTCGTGAAGCCGCTTTGCGAGGTGCTCCCACGCATCCGGCGCGAAGCCGATCCCGAAACGTTCGATGCTGTCGGCGTCGATGCCGCGGCGCGCGAGGTAGGCCGCTCCCGGGTTGCCCGGAGCGCGCAGACCCTCGCGATAGACGGCCTGGGCGAAACCGTTCGCCTCGTAGATGCGCTCCGACACGCCCCGCTCGCCGGCGGCCTCCTCGCTGATCTCGATCCCGACCTCGGCGGCCAGCTGACGCACGGACTCGGGGAAGGAGAGGTTCTCGAGCCGCATCAGGAAGGTAATCGCCGTACCGCCGGCATCGCAGCCGAAGCACTTGAAGCTCTGGCGCTCGGCGTTGACGATGAAGGAAGGGGTCTTCTCGGAGTGGAAGGGACAGAGCCCCTTGTGGTTGCGACCCGAGGGCCGGAGGCTCACGAAACGGCCGATGAGACCGACGATGTCCACACGCTCGCGAACGAGCCGGATCGTCTCGTCGGGGATCAGTCCCACGCGAACCCGCCCCCTGCCATGTGCTCTGCCTAGCGCGCCATCCGCCTCTGCTTTTTCAGCGCACGCTTACGAGCCGCAGCGGCCTTCTTCTTCTTCCGCACGCTCGGCTTGTCGTAGTACTCGCGTCGCTTCAGCTCGCTCAGGATCCCGGCCTTCTCGCACTGCTTCTTGAAGCGCTTCATCGCGACTTCGAAGGGCTCGTTGTCGCGTAGCTTGATCACCGACATGCGGGGGTCGTTCTCCTACGAGCGCGGACACGGGGGGCGTTACCCGCATCCGCTAGATAGTGGTCGCAACATTACAGCTGTCGCGGAACAACTGCATCCCGCACCGCCGCGCGACCGGCAAAAAACACCGTAAAGTCGCCTATTTACGAGCGTTTCTCCGGAGCCTTGCCGACTCTAGCGCAGGCCACCAGGGGCATCAACCGAGGGCGGTCGGACTGGGATTCCGAGCGCCAGGAGACGCCGTTTCACCTCCACCACAGTGGTTTCGTGGAAGTGAAAAATCGAGGCCGCCAGGGCCGCCTGCGCGTGCCCTCCCTCCGGCCCATCCGAGAGCGCCTGGGCGAGGTCCTCCGCACTGCCCCCGCCGCCCGATGCGATCACCGGCACGGCCACCGCGCCGGCCACCGCGCGCAAGAGCGGAAGGTCGTAGCCGCTCCGGGTGCCGTCGCGATCCATGCTGGTGAGCAGGATCTCCCCGGCACCCTCCCGGGCCACGCGGGCGGCCCACTCGACCGCGTCGATTCCGGTCGGGCGCCGCCCGCCATGGGTGCAGACCTCCCAGGCCGCCGCACTCCCCGGCCGCCGGCGCGCGTCGATCGCGACCACCAGGTTGGCGCTCCCGATGCGCACGGCCGCCTCACCCACGAGATCCGGGTTCTCGACCGCGGCCGTCATGATCGAGACCTTGTCGGCCCCTGCGTTCAAGAGGTCGCGCACGTCCTGGAGCGAGCGCACTCCCCCTCCGACCGTGAGCGGCATGAAGACGCTCTCCGCGGTGCGCGCCACGACGTCGAGCAGGATGCGGCGCCGCTCGGAGCTCGCGGTGATGTCGAGGAAGGTGATCTCGTCCGCCTCCTGCTCGTCGTAGAGACGCGCCACCTCGACCGGGTCGCCGGCATCGACGTGATCGACGTAGCGCACGCCCTTCACCACGCGGCCCTTGTCGACGTCGAGGCAGGGGATGATGCGCTTCAGCAGCACGCGAGCGTCTCCAGCACCCGGGCGAGATCGATCGCACCGGTATAGAGCGCACGGCCCACGATCGCGCCGGCGAGCCCTTCGCAGGCCGCCGCCCGCTCGAGGTCGGCCTCGGAGCCGATTCCCCCGGAGGCGATCACCGGCAGACGAAGGGCCTGTGCGAGCTCCGCCGTCGCCGCGAGGTTCGCGCCCCCGAGCATGCCGTCGCGCACGATGTCGGTGTAGATGATCGCCGCTGCACCGGCCTGCTCGACGCGGCGCGCGAGGTCGAGTGCGCTCGTCCCGGTCGTCTCGAGCCAGCCCTCGACGGCCACGCGACCGTCGCGGGCATCGATCCCCACCGCCACATGTCCCGGGTGGAGGCGGCAGGCCTGCGCGAGCAGTTCCGGATCGCGGAGTGCGGCGGTACCGAGGATCACGCGGTCCACGCCGAGCGCGAGTGCGGCCTCGACCGCCTCGAGGCTCCGGATCCCGCCTCCGAGCTGCACCGGCACGCGACCGGCACTCGCGACGATCCGCGAGATGGCCTCGCCGTTGCGCGGCTTCCCCTCGCGCGCGCCGTCGAGGTCGACGACGTGCAGCCGGGGAATCGGATGCGCCGCGAAGGTCCGGGCCTGCTCGGCCGGGTCCTCGTGGTAGACCGTCGCCCGCGCATAGTCGCCCTGCGAGAGCCGAACGCAGCGCCCGGCGAGCAGATCGATCGCCGGGATCAGCTCGAAGGGAACGGGCCTCTTCGACTCCGCTCGACTGCGCCTCGCTGCGCGCTTCGCTTGCGCTGCGTCCTTGCGTTCCATCGGCGAGGTCATCTGTGCGCGGCGAGGGCCTTCGCCGCGCCGTCGGCCCCCCAGCGGGCGAGCTCGGCGGCCGTGAGCCAGCGCCGGCCACCGCCGGGGTAGCGCTGGGCGTTGAAGACATTGGCCGTGAGCGGCTGCTGCGTCTCGTCGAAACGCGAGGTCCACAGCCTGCGTCCACCCGGGGCGTCGAAGAGCGTGACCTCGTAGCCGACGCTCGCCGGACGCAACGCACCCAGGGCCTGACCCTCCCGCTCGCGGTAGCGGTAGACCTTTCCGAGCAGCACGCCGCTCGCGCCGAACTCGCGTGCCGCGAGGGCGCCGGCCTCGCGCGGATCGAGGCGCGGAATCGGGCGGCCCTGCGCGATGAAGGCCCCGAGCACGTCGCTCGGCGGAACCACCGCGAAGCCCTGCGCGCGCAGCGCGTCGGTGACGAAGGTCGCAACGAGATCGGCGGCATCGGCCGCGCCGATCGGGCTTCCCGCCGACATCCCCCGGCTGAGCTCCGGCGTCGGGTAGAAGGGCACGACGGCGATGAGGCCGAGCGAGCCGGTCGGCACGTGGAAGGGCTGCTCGGTCACGACCGGACGCGGGCCGATTCCGGCCGCGGCGCAGGCGAGCACCGCGAGTGCTACGCCGAGCGCCGCGAACACGCGCGCTAGCGACATCGGGCCACCCAGGCCGACCACGCGTCGAGAAAGCGCTTGCCGGCCGCCTGGCTCTTCTCGGGGTGGAACTGGACTGCGAGCACGTTGCCCTGCGCCACCGCGGCCGCGAAGGCACCGCCGTACTCCGCGCGTCCGATCACGTCGGATTCGCGTGCGGGCAGCGCATGGTAGGCGTGCACGAAGTAGAAGTAGTCCGCCTCCGGCAGCTCCGCGAGCAGCGGATGCTGGCCCGCGAAGCGGACCTCGTTCCAGCCGATGTGGGGGACGCGCAGCCGCTCGCCCGCGGCATCGAGCCCGGGCAGGCGCGTCACGCGGCCCGGCAGCACCGCGAGCCCCGCGGTCGTCGTGTGCTCGTCGGATTCCTCGAAGAGCAGCTGCAGCCCGAGGCAGATCCCCAGGTAGGGGCGACCCTCCTCGATCGCGCTGCGGACGGCTTCGTCGAGCCCCTTTGCGGCGAGGCTCGTGGCCGCGTCGGCGAAGGCCCCGACCCCCGGGAGCACCACCGCGTCGGCGCGGCGCAGATCGGCCGGGTCGCTCGTGACGCGCGGATCCAGGCCCGAACGCGCGAGCGCCTTCGCAACGCTACGAAGGTTTCCTGAGCCGTAGTCGACGACGGCGACCTGGGGAACGGCCATTGGGGGGATACGCCTCGCCGCGGAGCTTACCCGAGGACGTTGCGTCGAGTCGACTGGCTGTGAGCTCTCCGCTCGCCTACGGCTCGCTGCGCGGCCGGCTTCGCGGCCTTGCTGAGTCGCCCGTTAGAGCGCGCCTTTCACGGTCGGGAGGCCCGGCTGGCGGGGGTCGCGCTCGAGGGCCTGGCGCAGCGCCCGGGCCGTGCCCTTGAAGATCGCCTCCACCACGTGGTGGGGGCTCTTCCCGTAACGGAGCTCGACGTGCAGGTCGAGCCCGGCGTTCTGGGAGAACGCATACAGGAAATCCTCGGTCAGCGAGGCATCGAAGCCGCCGATCCGGTCGTTTGCGAGCTCGACCCGGTACACCAGGTAGGGGCGGTTCGACACGTCGACGGCCACCTCGACCTTGGCCTCCGCCATCGGAAGCGAGAGCGACCCGTAGCGACGGATCCCGGCCGAGGAGCCGAGCGCCTCGCGGATCGCCTGGCCGAGCGTGATCGCGACGTCTTCGACGGTGTGGTGCGCGTCGACCGCCAGGTCTCCCTTGGCGGACAGGCGCAGGTCGAAGGCCGCGTGCTTCGCGAAGGACTCGAGCATGTGGTCGAGAAAGGGGATCCCGGTCGCGACCGAGTACTCCCCGGTCCCGTCGAGGTCGATCTCGACGCGCACGTCGGTCTCGCGGGTCTTCCGCTCGACATTCGCGACGCGTTGCCCCTGGCCGCTCAAATCTCCACCTCCGCCTCGCGGGCGGCCTCGCGCTCGCGGCGCGCGCGGCGGATCTTCTGGAGCCGAAGGTCCACCGAGACCGCGTGCCCGCCGAGCCCCTCGAGCGCGGCGAGGCGCATCACGTCCGCGCCGAGCTCGCGCAGCTTCGGCGGCTCGAAGCGGACGATGCTCGTCCGCTTCAGGAAGTCGTCCACGCCGAGCGGCGAGAAGAACCGGGCGGTCCCCCCCGTGGGCAGCACGTGGTTGGGCCCGGCCAGGTAGTCGCCCACCGCCACCGGAGTGTAGTGCCCCAGGAAGATCGCGCCCGCGTTCAGCACCTGCTTCGACAGCGTCTCGGACGCGTCGACGGCCAGCACCAGGTGCTCGGGCGCATAACGGTTCGCGAGATCGATGCACTCGTCGAGGTCGCGCGCCACGATGATGGCCCCCTGCGCGGCGAGCGACGCGCGGGCGATGCGCTCGCGGTCGAGGGTCTTCAGCTGCTTGACGAGCTGCTCCTGCACGCGTGCCGCGAGCGCCCGGGTCGGCGTCACCAGCACCGCGCAGGCCATCTCGTCGTGCTCCGCCTGGGAGAGCAGGTCGGCCGCGACCCAGGCGGGTGTCGCGCTCTTGTCCGCGACCACCATCACCTCGGTCGGACCCGCCTCGCTGTCGATCGCCACCTCGCCGAAGACCAAGCGCTTGGCGGTCGCCACGTACACGTTGCCGGGCCCGACGATCTTGTCGACGCGCGGGACGCTCTCGGTGCCGTAGGCGAGCGCCGCCACCGCGTGGGCGCCGCCCATCTTGAAGACGCGGTGTACGCCCGCGACGCGGGCCGCCAGCAGCACGTCCGGGCGCACCGACCCGTTGGGCTGCGCGGGCGTCGCCATCAGGATCTCCGGCACCTCGACCACCGAGGCCGGGACCGCGTTCATGATCACGCTCGACGGATACACGGCCTTCCCGCCGGGCACGTAGATGCCGACGCGGTGGAGCGGGCGCACGCGGTGGCCGAAGACGCCGCCGCCCTCCTCGCGCACCTCCCAGCTCGAGGGGATGCGCTTGCGATGGAACTCGCGCACGCGCATCGCCGCCTTGCCGAGCGCGGCGCGATCGGCCGGATCCACCGCATCGACGCCGAGATCCCACTCCGCGCGGGTCACCTCGAGCTTGTCGATCTTCGCGCCGTCAAATTTCTTGATGCAGGCCAGCAGCTCCGCGTCACCGCCCTGGCGCACCCGGTCGATGATCTTGCGGACGGCCTTCTCGACGTCCTGGGCCCCGACCTCGCGCCGGTGGCACAGCTTTGCGAAGGCCGCCTCGAAGCCGGCCTCATCGCTGTGCAGGATCGGAACGACGCCTGCCTTCGCGGACGACTTGCTCTGCGGGGACCCCATGACTAGCCCTCCCGACGGATCTCGGCCCCGAGGCCGCGCAACTTCTCTTCGATGCGCTCGTAGCCGCGATCGATGTGATAGACGCGATTGACGACCGTGTCACCTTCCGCAGCCAGCGCGGCGACGATGAGCCCCGCCGAGGCCCGGAGATCCGTAGCCATCACCGGCGCGCCGGAGAGGCGTGCGACCCCCCGCACGAGCGCCGAGCGGTCCGAGAGCGCGATGTCGGCACCCATCCGCTGCAGCTCCGGCACGTGCATGAAGCGGTTCTCGAAGACGCGCTCCGTCACGACCGAGGTGCCCGTCGCGAGGGTCAGCAGCGCGAGCAGCTGGGCCTGCATGTCGGTCGGGAAGCCGGGGAAGGGGGCCGTGACGGCGCGCACGCCGCAAAGCGGGCCCTCCGCCCGGGCGCGAACCCGCGCGGGCCCGACCTCGAGCTCGGCCCCGGCCTCGCGCAGCTTGTCGAGCGTGGACTCGAGCATGCTGGTATCGACACCCGTCACCGTGACGTCGCCGCGCGTGGCGAGGGCCGCCGCGATCAGCGTCCCCGCCTCGATGCGGTCCCCCGCGACCCCGTGGCGCACGCCGCGAAGCGCCGCGACCCCGCGGATCGCGATCCGATCGCCGCCCGCCCCGCGCACGTCCGCGCCCATCCGGTTCAGCACGAGGGCCAGCTCGACGACCTCGGGCTCGCGCGCCGCGTTCTCGAGCACGCTTTCACCCGGCGCGAGCACGGCGGCCATCATCACGTTCTGCGTACCGTTCACGGTGGAGACGTCGAAGGCGACGCGCGCGCCGCGCAGGTGGGAGGCCGTGGCCTCCACGTAGCCGTGATCCAGGCGGACCTTGGCGCCGAGGGCCGCGAGGCCCTTCAGGTGCTGGTCGACCGGGCGCACGCCAATCGCGCAGCCGCCGGGCTCGGACACGCGCGCGGTGCCGCAGCGCGCGACCAGGGGTCCGAGCACCAGGAAGGACGCGCGCATCTTGCGCACGAGGTCGTAGGGGGCCTCCGGGTTCCCGATCGTCGAGGCGTCGATGCGCACCGCGTGCGGGTCCTCGGGATCCCAGTCCGCGCGGACGCCGAGCGCGCGCAGGATCTCGAGCATCGTGTCGACGTCGCGCAGGCGCGGCACGTTGTGCAGGCGCGTCTCGCCCGATGCGAGGAGCGCGGCCGCCATCAGCGCCAACGTCGAGTTCTTCGACCCGGAGACGGCGAGCTCTCCGCGCAGCGGAGCGCCTCCCCTGACCACGATCCGATCCACGCCTCACCCCCTCTGCGAAGACGGCTTCCTCGCCGCGACCACCCGGGGCCGAGCCGCAAGGTCGCGCAGCGTCCTCACGTCTAGCAGCCCCGCTTCCCGACACCAGCCCGCGACGATCGGCGCCTGCTCCGGCGCGAGCTCGACCGCAAAGCCCCCTCCGGGCGATAGCGCGCAGGCAGCCCCGGCGGCGAGCTGACGCAGTACGCGCAGCCCGTCGCTCCCTGCGAAGAGCGCCACCTCCGGCTCATGAGCGAGCTCGGGAGGCAGATTTCCCCGCTGGGATTCTGCTACATAGGGGGGATTCGACACGATCAAGTCGAAGCACTCCCCCACGACTGCGGCGAAGCCATCGCCCTCGACCAGGCGGATCCGCTCCGCCATGCCGAACTCATCGGCATTGCGCCTCGCAATCTCCAGTGCGGCATCGGAAATGTCCGTCGCGACGATCCGCGCCAACGGCCGCTCGTGCGCGATCGCAAGCGCCACCGCACCGCTCCCGGTCCCGACGTCGAGGACCCTGACCGGCCGGTCGGCCGGCAGCAGCTCGAGCGCCGCCGCGACGAGCGTCTCGGTCTCCGGACGCGGCACCAGCACGTCCGGCGTCACATGCAGCGCGAGCGACCAGAACTCCTTGCGGCCGAGGATCTGCGCGACGGGGACCCGCGCGCCGCCGCGCCGCCGCACCAGCTCGCGGAAGACGCCGCGCTCGGCCTCGCCGACCGGCTTCTCGAAGTCGATGTAGAGCCGCATCCGGTCGACGCCGAGGGCCGAGGCGAGCAGGCACTCCGCATCGAGGCGCGCCGAGTCGATGCCGAGCCCCGCGAAGTGTTCGGTGGTCCAGCGCAGCAACGCGAGCACGGTCCAGTTCGGTTGACTCCGCTCGCCTGCGGCTCGCTGCGCGGGCGCGTTGCGCCCTTGCTGGGCGGGCGTGTCGGCCTGGGTGGGGGGTGTGGGAGACGCGGACGGGTTTTGGGGGGGGTGCGCGGGGGACTGCCTACTGTTGGTGAGGGGGTCGTTGCTCACGGTTGGAGGGACGTCGCGGCAGCGCGCGCGGCCTCGGCTTCGGCGCGGGCGGCCATTGCGAGGTGCACGGCGTCGAGGAGCTCGTCGAGCTCTCCCTCGACGATGCTCGCGAGGCGGTGCACGGTCACCCCCGCGCGGTGATCGGTGACGCGAGACTGCGGAAAGTTGTAGGTGCGGATCTTCTCGCTGCGCTCGCCGCTACCGACCTGGCTGCGACGCTCGCTCGCGCGCTCGTCGGCCTGCCGCGCCTCTTCGGCTTCGAGCAGCCGCGCGCGCAGGATCGTGAGCGCACGCGCCTTGTTCTTGTGCTGCGACTTCTCGTCCTGGCACTGCACCACGAGCCCGGTCGGGAGGTGGGTGATGCGCACCGCGGAGTCGGTGGTGTTGACGCTCTGCCCGCCGGGTCCCGACGCGCGGAACACGTCGATCCGCAGCTCCTTGGGTTCGATCCGGACGTCGACCTCCTCGGCCTCCGGCAGCACCGCGACGGTCACCGTCGAGGTGTGGGTGCGCCCCTGCGCTTCCGTCGCCGGTACGCGCTGCACGCGGTGGACGCCGCGCTCGTACTTGAGACGGCTCCAGATCCGCTCCCCCGAGACGCTGGCAATCGCCTCCTTGAGCCCGCCCCCCTCGGTGCGCGAGACCGATAGGAGCTCGACCTTCCAGCCGCGCCGCTCGGCGTAGCGACCGTACATGCGGAAGAGATCGGCCGCGAAGAGCGCGGCCTCGTCGCCGCCGGCCCCCGCGCGGATCTCGAGGATTGCGTTCTTCTCGTCCTTCGGGTCGCGCGGCACCAGCTGCAGGCGAATCTCGCGCTCGAGGCCCTCGCGGCGCGTCTCCAGCTCCTCGAGCTCGGCGCGCGCGAGCGCACTCACCTCCGCGTCGGGGTCGGAGAGCATCGCGCGCGCGCCCTCGATCTCCGAGAGCGTGGAGCGATAGTGCCCCGCCGCCTCGATCAGCGGCCGCAGGGACTTGAGCTCCTTCGCCACCTGGGCGTAGTCGCTCGGTTGCGCGGTCAGCGCGGGATCGGCGAGACGGGACTCGAGGCGCGCGGCGCGCTCCTCGAAGCTCGCGATACGGTCGAGGAGATCGGACAAGAACCTACCCCGGGGAGGGCGACAGGCCTCAGGAGTTCATCGACTCGAGGAACTCTTCGTTGGTATCCGTCGCCTTGATCTTCTCGAGCAGGAACTCCATCGAATCCACCGGGGAGAGCGGTGAGAGCACCTTGCGCAGCACGTACATCCGGTTCAGCGTGGTCTCCGGCAGCAACAGCTCCTCGCGGCGTGTCGCCGAGCGATTGATGTCCATCGCCGGATAGGTCCGCCGCTCGGACAGCTTCCGGTCGAGCACGATCTCGGCGTTGCCCGTGCCCTTGAACTCCTCGAAGATCACTTCGTCCATCCGCGAGCCGGTGTCGATGAGCGCCGTCCCCACGATGGTGAGGCTCCCACCCTCCTCGACGTTGCGCGCGGCACCGAAGAAACGCTTCGGCTTCTGGAGCGCGTTCGAATCCACGCCGCCCGAGAGGATCTTCCCGGAGTGAGGCACCACGGTGTTGTGGGCGCGCGCGAGCCGGGTGATCGAGTCGAGCAGGATCACGACGTCTCGCTTGTGCTCCACGAGCCGTCGCGCCTTCTCGATCACCATGTCCGCGACCTGTACGTGGCGGGTGGCGGGCTCGTCGAAGGTCGAGGAGATCACCTCGGCCTTCACGTTGCGCTGCATGTCCGTCACCTCTTCCGGACGCTCGTCGATCAGCAGCACGATCAGGACCACCTCGGGGTGGTTCTCGGCGATCGCGTTGGCGATGTCCTTCAGGATCATCGTCTTCCCGGCCTTCGGCGGAGACGTGATCAGCGCGCGCTGACCCTTTCCGATCGGTGCGATCAGATCGATGATCCGCGTGGTGAGCCCGCCCGAGCGCGCCTCGAGGTTGAACTTCTCCTCCGGATAGAGAGGAGTCAGGTTGTCGAAGAGGATCTTGTGCTTCGCGATATCGGGTGACTCGTAGTTGATCGAGCTCACCTTGAGCAGCGCGAAGTAGCGCTCGCCTTCCTTCGGAGGGCGGATCTGGCCGCGCACGCTGTCGCCCGTGCGCAGGCCGAAGCGGCGGATCTGCGAGGGCGAGACGTAGACGTCGTCGGGCCCGGCGAGGTAGTTCTGGTCCGGCGCGCGCAGGAAGCCGAAGCCGTCCGGGAGCGTCTCGAGCACGCCCTCGGCGTAGATCTTGCCCTCCTTCGCGGTCTGCGCCTTCAGGATCTGGAAGATCAGGTCCTGTTTGCGCAGACCCGCCGCGTTCTCGACGGCCAGCGATTCGGCGAGCTCGGCGAGCTGCTCCATCGAGCGGGACTTGATCTCCTGGACGTACATGCGGTCGGCATCGTCCGCTTCCTCGTCGTCGATGTCCTCGTCGAGGATCTCGTCGTCGGGATAGTCGCCGCGCCCGCGGCGCGGGTCGCGCATGCCGTTTCCGCCCCCCTGACCGCCCACGCTGCTCCCGCGGGTGCGTCGGCCGCGGCCGCGTCGGCGACCCCCCTGGCCCTGGGAAGACGAGTCCATGCGTTCGTTGGTCACGTTGATCTCTTTCCTGATTCTGGTGTTCGGTTGTGGAATCGGATCTGCGCCGTGAAGCTCTCGGTCGTCTTTGATCCTGGTGGTCGTGGATCGCTCTGCGTAGGCAGCGTTCGACGGGTTGGAGCGGACCTTGGAAGCGCCCGCACGGCCCGGCGGTGTCGCGGGCGTTGGTGCCGGCCATCGGCTGGCCGGCTGGTCCTCCGGAAGGAGTCCTCGGGGGTTGGGCTATGGCCTCTCGTTCGGTTGCCCGGTTTACGAAGTTGAACGAAAACTCGACTGCGTCCGGCTCGACTATGCGCCTGCGACCGCGTGCCGCCTCTGGCGCCTTGCGGAATCCCGGTTTCCAGGACCCTCCGCCCCCCCCCGCTGCTCGCGGGGCGTGCCTGCCAAGGGGGTAGGGCTTCCGGGGTCTCGCAGCCGCCAAAGGGGATTCGAGGAACACCAAGCTAAAACGAGCCGGGAGCGGTGTCAAGCCTGCGCGCGATTTCCCCTGCAAGGGCGCGAAACCGCCACGAAGTGAAGCAGACGGCCGGCCCGGGCGCCGTCCCGGCGGTACGAATGGAAGCGCTCGCGATCGCAGGCGGTGCAGCGCGCCGCGGCAGTTCCGATCGAGGCGCGGGGGACGCCTGCACTCTCGAGGGCCTGCGCCGCGAGTGCGCCGAGGTCGAGCATCCAGTGTTCGCTTCGGACGCCGGTCGCGCTCGCAAGCGCAGCGCTGCCGAGCTCGGCGCTGATCGCCTCGAGCACCGGTGCATCGACCTCGTAGCAGCACGCGCCAATGTGGGGTCCGATCGCGGCCACCAGCTGCGCCGCTCCCACTCCGGCGGCGCCCGCGAGCTCCGCGACGCCTGCGCGCACGACTCCGCGCGCGAGACCGCGCCAGCCGGCGTGAATCGCTGCCACGTTCGCGCCCTCCGGGGCGGCGAGCAGGATCGGAACGCAGTCCGCCGTGACGACGCCCACGACCGCGCCGAAACGGCTCGCCACCACCGCGTCCGCCTCCGGCGCCGGACCGGACGCGCTCCACATTTCGGCCCGGGCAACTCCCGCGCCGTGCACCTGGCGCGGGCGCAGACAGCCCTCGGGAGCGAGCGACCCGCGCACGCCGAAGCCGTGCACGACCTCGCAACGCGCGAGCAAGGGATCGACGAGCGGCGGCGAGCTCAACCCGAGACCTCGGCTTGCTCGAGCGCAGCGAGGAGCAACGCGAGGTCCGGCGGAAAGGGCGCCTCGAAGCGGATCCGCACGCCGCTGCGCGGATGGGTGACACCGAGCACTGCGGCGTGCAGCGCGGGACGCGTCAGCGAGGAAGGAGTCGGCATTGCGCGACCGTAGACGGGATCGCCGAGAATCGGCAGGGTCGCCGAGGCGAGATGCACGCGGATCTGGTGGGTGCGGCCCGTCTCGGGGTGGACGGCGAGCAGCGCAACGCCGCTGGCGGGGAAGCGGCGCAGCACGCGCCACGCGGTGCGCGCCTCGCGCACACGACCTCGCGCGGCGACCGACATGCGCTTGCGATCGCTCGGGTGACGCCCCAGCGGACGATCGACCCGCCCGGCATCGCTGGCGGGGAGACCGCGCACGAAGGCGCGATACTCGCGCTCCACGGAGTGCTCCTGGAACTGGCGTGCCAGCGCCTGATGCGCCGCGTCGTGCTTGGCGGCGACGAGCACACCGGAGGTCCCGCGATCGAGCCGGTGCACGATGCCGGGACGCTGCACGCCGCCGATGCCGGAGAGGTCGCGGCAGTGGTGCAGCAACGCGTTCACCAGCGTGCCGCCCGGATGCCCGGGCGCCGGGTGCACCACGAGCCCCGCCGGCTTGTCGATTGCGATCAGGTCCTCGTCCTCGTAGAGGATCGCGAGCTCGATCGACTCGGCTGCGAGCGGCGAGGGGGTCGGCTCGGGTGCCACCGCCTCGAGGACGCTTCCGGCCGCGACATGCTGGCTCGCCCGGCCGGGCTTTCCGTCGACGCGAACGCGCCCCTCGTCGATCCAACGCCGCGCCTGCGAGCGCGAGATCCCGACGAGCGCCGCCAGCGCCTGGTCGAGCCGGCCGCCCTCGTCCGCGTCGCCCACCACGAACCTGAGCGGGGGCGCGCCTTCGCTCGCAGGCCCGGCAGGGGCCTGGCTTCGCTCGCCTGCGGCTCGCTGCGCGCTTCGCTTGCTCTCGCTGCGCGGCCGCTTCGCGTGCTTGCCGAGGAGTTTCACGTCCCGCGGGAGAAGCGGCGGCGTTGGCGCGGGTGCTCGGCGTCGTAGCGGCGCATGTAGCTCGCCGCGACGACGGTGGAATCGAGCCCGACGCACGCTGCGAAGGCCATCACGAAGCCGCGCACGTAGACGCGCGGCGGAAGATCGGCGAAGCGCTCCTCCTCGAGGCAGTCGAGGTAGCTCGAGTTCACCTTGGTCCGGGTCGCGATCTCTTCGAGATCGAGTCCGCGTCGCAGCCGCGCGCGCCGCAGCCGGGCCCCATCGTACTCTCCGGCCTCGTCGAGCTCGTCGAAGGCTTCGGACGAAGCCCTGCGAGGCTCCATCCCGATCTCGGGGGGCACATCGAAGTCGCTGGCCGGATCGGTCCTGCCTCCGCCGAGCGAAGAGTCATAGGAACGCCGCGTCTCCGCGTCGGAGAGCACCCGGTACGCGGTCTCCACCCGTTCGCGGATCGCGGCCGAATCGGCTCCGCACACCATCGAGTAGGTGGCCAGCGAGTCTTCGCCATAGGTCGCGAGGATCAGTCGATACGCGCGCTCGATACCATCGGGACGGGCATCGCGCGGGATCTCGAGCACTTCGTAGTGGTCCTGCTCGAAGAGCGGCTTCACGGCGCGTCCCCCGACGGCGGATCCGCACACCCGACGCTGGAGACGAGCTTCTGGGCCACCCGCTCGATGTAGATCGCGGCATCGGAGCGCGGGTTCATCTCGACGACGGGACGGCGGCTGCGCACCGAGTGGCGCGCGGCCTCGTCGTGGTTCACGTAGCCGAGGTACTCGGCTTCGATCCCGAAGAACTTCCGGCACACGCTCCGCACCGAGAAGCCGAGCTTCACGTCCTCGGCGGTGCGCACCTCGTTCACGACGAGGCGCGGGCGGAAGGCGCGCATCGTCTCGACGAAGCGCGCTCCCTCGGCGGGATCGATCGCGCGCACCTCGCGCAGCAGGTCGAGCGGCGTACGGATCCCCCGCTCGTTGCGCTCGTCCATCGCGAGCGTCACCACGTCGCGCACGCGGTGCGAGAGCATCGCGAGCTCGAGGCGGCGGTAGAAGGCGGCGCGCAGGAAGGCGTAGGCGTTTTCGAGCGAGGTCGGCTCCGGGGTGAGCACGATGATCCCGGCCTCGCCGATCATGAAGTAGTCGACCACGGCCTGATGCGTGCCCGCACCGAGATCGAGCAGCACGAAGTCCGCGTCGAGCTCGCGCAGCTGGCGCATCAGACGCACGCGCTCCGCCTGTCCCGGCTGCGCTGCGCCGAAGCTGGCCTGCGTCGCGGCGAGGATGCGCAGGTTCGGGATCGGCGTGTCGACGAGCAGATCGCGGACCTCCTCGACGCGGCCCGCGACGAAGTCCGCGAGGCTCGGCCCCGGATCGGGGACGCCGACGCAGGTGTGGAGATTCGCTCCCTCGAGATCCGCGTCCGCGGCAACCACGCGGTAGCCCCTCTGAGCCAGGGCCGTCGCGAGATTCGCCACGAGGAAGGTCTTGCCGACGCCCCCCTTGCCGCCGCCGACGGGAATGGCGATCGCCGAGCGGCGGGTCGCGCGCCCCGGCTCTGCGGCCTCGGTGGCCGGGATCGCGCTGCGTTCCACGGGCGCGCTCACGAGCGACTCCTAGCCGGCCGCACTGGCCGCCCGCCGTCCGTCGTCCGCGCCGCGCAGGAAGGGGTGCCACTGATCGTGGCAGGCGTGCGTGCTCACGAGGTTGACGAGCGGCGAGAAGCGCGGCCGTGAAGGCCGCCGCAGCAGCCGAAGCCTCGCCTGCTCAGGCGTCCGACCTCCCTTTTGCCGATTGCACTCCACGCAGCTGCAGACCACGTTCTCCCAGCTCGTCTTGCCTCCGAGCGAGCGGGGGATCACGTGGTCGAGATTCAGCTCCGAGCGATGTGGACGCACGCCGCAATACTGACAGGTGAACTTGTCGCGCGCGAAGACGTTGACGCGACTGTAACGCACGTGACGCATCGGAACGCGGTCGAAATGGAGCAGCGCGATCACGCGGGGTACGCGGATCGCTCCCCGCGTGGTGCCGACCACCTCGCAGCCGAAGGTCGACAGGCTCGTCCACTGCTCGAAATCGAAGGTCTGATAGGCCTCGTCGACCGCGCGCGCCGCATCCTGGTAGATGAGCGAGAAGGCCCTGCGCACCGAGGTGACGTGGATCGGAAGATAGGAGTGGTTCAAGACGAGGCAGTTCGCGTCGAGCATGTGCTGCGGTGGTCCATCGTACCCGACTGACACGGCGGGCATCAACGCGAGGCCCCTTCGCGGGCGAAGCGCACGGCCGCCTCGACGGCGGCATCGTCGCCCTCGAGCAGGGTGCGTACGTCGATCACCACCCGATCGTCCCGCACCCGTGCGAGCACCGGCAGCGGGGCCTCGCGCAAGCGTTGCGCGAAGGCCTGGGCCCCGCCGTCGACCTCGAGCAGGACGACGCTTCCATCGAGCTCGAAGCCAGGCAGCGAGCCCCCGCCGACGGGGCTGCGCTCGGACGCCACTTCGACCCGGGCCGCCTCGCCCAATGCCCGGGCGACGCGCGCGGCGAGGCTCCGAGCGCGCTCCGCGAGCTCCTCGGGCGCAGCCAGCAGCTGCCGGAGCGCCGGAAGCTCCCGCTCCGCGCGCCCTTCGAGGCAGGCGCTGAGCGTCCAGTCGAGCGCCGCGAGCGACAGCTTGTCGATCCGGAGCGCCCGGGCCAGCGGGCTGCGCCGCATCGCCGCGACGGCCCCTCGCCGACCGAGGACGATCCCCGCCTGGGGCCCGCCGAGGAGCTTGTCTCCGGAGAAGCAGACGAGATCCGCTCCCAGGCGGACGCGGCCGGGTGCCCAGGCTTCGGCGGGCAGGCCCGGAAGCTCCACCAGGGTTCCGCTGCCCAGATCCTCGAGCACCGGGAGGCTCCGGGCGCGCCCGAGCCCGGCCAGCTCGGCGAGGCCCACCTCGGCGACGAAGCCGCGCATCTCGAAGTTGCTGCGGTGCACTTTCAGCAGCAGCGCCGTAGCCGGACCGATGGCGCGCTCGTAGTCCGCCAGGTGGGTGCGGTTGGTCGACCCTACCTCGACCAGGCGCACGCCCGCCCGCTCCATGATCTCGGGAACCCGGAAGGATCCCCCGATCTCTACGAGCTCCCCGCGGGAAACAATCACCTCACGCCCGCGTGCGAGGCTCTCGAGTGCCAACAGTACCGCCGCCGCGTTGTTGTTCACTGCGAGAGCGTCCTCGGCACCGGAGAGCAGGCAAAGCTTCTGGATCACCCCCCCCAGGCGATCGCCGCGGCGACCCGTCTCGAGGTCGAGCTCGAGATCCGTGTAGGTCGCACCGGCCGACGCCGCCGCGGCCGCCGCACCGGGCGCGAGCGGGGCCCGGCCGAGATTCGTATGCAGCACGACTCCGGTGCCGTTCACTACGCGGGTGGGGTGAGGAGCCCGCAGGCGCAGAGCTCGCACCACGGCGCTCGCGGCGAGATCGGAATCCCCGGTGCCGCCGCTCTCGAGCTGCTCCCGTGCGCGCTCGAGGGTCTCGCGAACCGCCGCCCCGACAGCCCAGTCGGGGAGATCCGAGGCGAGCTTGCGAACCTGCGTCGCGAGGCGCTCGAAGGAAGGGAGTCCCCTGCGGGGATCAGGCTTGACCTGCCCGCTGAGTTCCATACCCTCGGATCGGATTCGCTTGGTGCGGTCCAGCAGGGTCCCTTTCGTTACTGGAGAGCTTTCCGCCGGGAATACCGGGAGAGCCGGGGGGCGGGACGGAATCCCTCCCGATCGGTGTACGGAGCATACCCCGTCGGCGGACGCGAACTCCGGGGGACCTGGGTCGATCGTGGTGAGCCGGACGGGCGGCGGGGCGCTGCGCGGGGCTCGCACGACGGTTTGCTCGCCGCACCGCACCGTGGAACTTCTCGGGTAGTGATCGACGAATGATGAAATCGACCAGTCGTTTCGATTTCGAGCTTGACCCGCAGACCAGCAGCTTCGGGGAACGCGAAGGTGTCCCCGTCCGACCGGCACGCTCGATGCGCACGCCGGATTCCCGCTAGCCCCGCCCGACGGCCCCACACGGCCGACGAACACCCGCGCGACTCCCGAGACGGCTCGCGAGCGGCCGGGGGCAGTGCGTGCAGAACGAATCCCGCGCGGGACGGCAAACCGCGGACAACGAGATCCTGATCAACGTCAGCGAGGGCGAGACCCGGGTCGCGATCCTCGAGCAGGGGAGCTTCAACGAGCTCCACATCGAGCGCGAGAACGACCGGATCATGACCGGCACCGTGGTTCTCGGCCGGGTGAGCCGGGTGCTGCCCGGCATGCAGGCGGCGTTCGTCGACATCGGCCTCGAGAAGGCGGCTTTCCTGTACGCCGGGGACTACTTCGCCGACACCGGGCTCGTCGACTCGGACCTGATGGACGACGACGAGGGGCCGCGCCCGCGCCGGCGCGGGCGCAACGGCGGCGGCCGCCAGCAGCCCCCGAGCATCGACACCCTCGTGCGCGAGGGACAGGAGATCGTGGTCCAGATCGCGAAGGACCCGATCGGCACCAAGGGCGCCCGCATCACCTCGCACGTCTCGATCGCCGGCCGCCACCTGGTGCTGACGCCGTGGTCCAAGCGCGTCGGCATCTCCCGGCGCATCGACTCGGAGCGCGAGCGGCGGCGGCTGCGGGACATCCTGACGCGCGTGCGTCCGCCGGAGCTCGGCTTCATCATCCGGACGGCCGGCGAGGGCGTGCGCGAGGCCGACATCGAGGCGGACGTCCGCTACCTGGCGTCGGTCTGGGACGAGGTCCAGCTGCGCAAGGAAAGCCTGCGCGCGCCCGCCCAGCTCTACTCGGAGCCCTCGCTGCCCTTGCGCGTGATCCGCGACATGGCGCACGGCCGCATGCGCCGCATCGTGATCGACGACGCCAAGACCCACGAGAAGATGGTGGGCTTCCTCGACCGTTTCATTGCGGACCCGAAGCCCCGCCTCGAGCACTACACCGGAGCGCTGCCGATCTTCGACCACTTCGGGCTCGAGCCGCAGATCGACGCCAACCTCGGCAAGAAGGTCTGGCTCAAGTCGGGCGGCTACCTGATCGTCGACCAGAGCGAGGCCCTGACCGCGATCGACGTCAACACCGGCCGCTTCGTCGGCAAGCGCGACCTCGAGGAGACCGTCCTCAAGACGAACCTCGAGGCGGTGAAGGAGGTCGTCGCCCAGCTCCGCTTCCGCAACATCGGCGGCCTGATCATCATCGACCTGATCGACATGGAGAGCGCCGAGAACCGCGAGAAGGTCTACCGCGCGCTGCGCGAGGCGCTGCGCGACGACAAGGCCAAGACGAACATCCTGAAGATCTCCGAGCTCGGCCTCGTCGAGATGACGCGCAAACGGACGCGGGAGAACCTCGTCCAACAGCTGTGCGAGACCTGCAGCTACTGCGAGGGCCGCGGCTACGTGCTCTCCGCCGAGAGCGTCGCCTACAAGGTGCTGCGCGAGATCCGCAAGGACCTGCCGCACTTCTGCGGCCGGCGCATCGCCCTCAGCGTGAATCCGAGCGTGGCCGAGATGCTGCTGACCCGCGCGCGCAAGGCCGTGGCGCGGCTCGGCGAGGAGCTCGGCCGCGAGATCGAGATCCGGGCGCGACCCGGCCAGCACCAGGAGCAGTTCGAGGTCGAGGCACTCGACTCCGGGCCGCCGGTGGACCTGGCGCTCTCCTGGCTGCGCGAGCCCGCGCCCCCGCCGGCGGCACGGGCCAGCGAGCCCGTGGAGGCGAGCCCGCAGGCGGAGCCCGTCGCCCCGCCCGACGCGGACGAGCCGCCCGACGAGGGGCCGGGAGACCCCCCGGGGCCGGACACGCTTGACGAGCCGGCTGGAGAGCCGATAATCCCGCCCTCCGAACGACTCGAGGAGAGCTGATGTACGCCGTGATCCGCACGGGCGGAAAACAGGCCCGCGTGACCCACGGGGACCGGGTCCGCGTCGAGAAGCTCCCCGGAGACATCGGCGACCGCGTCGAGCTCGGCGAGGTGCTGATGCTCGGCGGCGAGGGTGCCGAGAAGGTCGGAACGCCGCTCGTGACCGGCGCCCGCGTGGTGGGGACGATCACCGCCCAGGCGCGCGGCCCCAAGCTGCTGCTCTTCAAGATGAAGCGGCGCAAGGGCTACCGGCGCAAGCAGGGCCATCGGCAGTCCTACACCGAGATCCTGATCGACGGCATCGAGGGCTAGCAAGAGATGGCACACAAAAAAGGCCAGGGCAGCTCGCGCAACGGGCGCGACAGCAACGGCCAGCGGCGCGGCATGAAGATCTTCGGCGGCCAGCGCGTGAACGCCGGGACGATCCTCGTGCGCCAGGTCGGCACCCGGATCCACAACGGCCGCAATGTCGGCCGCGGCCGCGACTTCACCCTCTTCGCGCTCTGCGAGGGCATCGTTCACTACCGCAAGTCCGGCGACCGCGTCGTCGCCCGGATCGAGGCCGGCGCCTAGTCGCGCCTTGCGAGACGCAGCCCGGGCGGCGCCCGACGCCGCCTGCGCAGCTCCCGGTCTAGCGTCCGGTATCCTGTGCTCGATGCCGGCCGACCCCCTCGAAGCGATCGCGAGGCTCACTCACCGCGAGCGCGCGCGCATTGCATCGGTCCCGGGAGGCCCAGGGGCGATGGACGAATCCGCCGACAAGGTCGCGGCGCTGCGCGATGCCGTGCAGGCGCTCGAAGGCGCGTCGGCGCCGCACGCGCTGATCGGTGGCGTCGCCGTGGGCATCCGTTCGGGTGTTCCACGCGCGACGCTGGATACCGACCTCGCCGTTCGGTCGAGCGTCGACCGCGCCGAGGTGGTCCGTGCCCTCTCGCTGGCGGGCTTCTCGCTCCGCGGCGAGTTCGCCCATAGCGTGAACCTCCGCCATTCGAGCGGCGAGCCGCTGCAGCTCGTCTTCGAAGCCGCGTTCGACCCGATGATCGACCGTGCGGAACCGATCGAGATGGCTGGGATCTCGATCCGCGTCGTCACGACCGACGATCTGATCGCGATGAAGGAACGCGCGGCCGCCGACCCGGCGCGCCGACGCAGCAAGGCACTCCGCGACCAGGCCGACGTGGCCCTCCTGCGCGGCGACGTCCCCGATCCCGACGAGGGCTGGTAGCCCTCGCGCGGGGACGGTCTCTCCGAAGACGAGATCGCGCTGTGGGTCTCAGCCTCGTCGCGCTGACGAGCCGCAGGCGTGCGCGGCGAGGCGGAGCCGAGCGAAGCCCTCGAACTAGCCCGTGCCGGCCGACGCCGCGCCGGCGCACTCCGGCAGCAGCTCGAGCAGGCGCGCCACCTCGCCGGCGCTGTTGTAGTGCAGGAGGCCTACGCGCAGTACGCCGTGCGGCTCGAGCTCCAACGCCTCGGAGAGCGCCAGCGCGTAGCTGTTTCCGCCCCAGCTGAAGACGCCTCGCCTGCCGAGCTCCACGGACAACGCGGCGGGCGAGCAGCCCTCGGCGAGGATCCCCACCGTCGGCGTGCGCTCCGCCAGGCGTGTCGCGTCGGCGATCCCCACGACCCGCATGCCCGCGAGCCCCGCGATTCCGTCCAGCAGCTGTCGGCACAGCGAGCCCTCGTAGGCCTCGATCGCGGTGAATGCCGCGCGCAGGCCGCCGCGCCGGTCGAGTGCGGGCCCTTCGACGGCGCGGCCGAGATCGGCGAGATACTCCACCGCCTCGAACGTTCCCGCGATGGCTTCGATGCACGGCGTGCCCGTCATCCAGCGCTCTGGCAGCGCGTCGGGCGCCGCGCGGAGCCGGTAGGCGGGCAGCTCGGCCATCAGCTCGGACCGGCCCCAGAGGATGCCCAGGTGCGGGCCGAAGAACTTGTAGGCAGAACAGGCCAGGTAGTCGCAGTCCCACAGCGCGACGTCGATCAGGCGATGCGGCGCGAAGTGCACTGCATCGACGAAGAGCTGCGCACCGGCGGCGTGCACCAGCGCCGCGATCTCGCGGATCGGGTTGATCGTCCCGACCAGGTTCGAGGCGGCGCCCACCGCGACGAGCCGCGTGCGCTCGCCGAGGCACGCACGCAGGGAAGCGAGGTCGAGCGTGCAGTCGGCGGGCCGGATCGCGACGTGGCGGACCCGGGCGCCCGCATCGCGAGCGGCCAGCTCCCAGGGAGACACGTTCGCGTCGTGGTCGAGGCGCGTCACGACGACCTCGTCGCCCGCTTTCCACGTCCGTGCGAGCGCGCGACCGAGTGCCAGGGTCAGCGTCGTCATGTTCGCGCCGAACGCAATCTCCTCGGGCCGCGAGGCGCCCAGCAGATCGGCGGCGGCCCGCTGCGCCTCGGCGAGCACCGCGTCGCTCTCGCGAGAGGTCGCGAAGGGACCGCCGTGGTTCGCATTGCGCAGCAGCAGCTGGTCCCTGACCGCGTCGGCCACCCGCTGCGGAACCTGGCTTCCGGCGGGTCCGTCGAGAAAGACCGCCGGGCGGCCCGCCACCTCGCGGCGCAGGCCCGGAAACTGCGCGCGAACGGCCTCGATCGGAAACTCGGCGCTCACGGCGCGAGCGTATCGCGGATCCCCGATCGGCACGAAGCCCGCTTCACCCGCCCGCAAACTCGCCCGCAGCGCGAAGCTCCGCCTTCCGAGCGGGGCAGCAAGCCAGCTGCGGCGGTTGACGGCGTGTGACTGCTGTCGCTATGCAGATCGCATGGGTGGACGGATCGGGCGGAGCATCGGAGTCGTCGTGGTGCTCGTCGCGGCAGGTGCCGCGCTGCTGCTCGTGCCGGCGGTACAGGACGCGTTGATCCGGCGCGCGGCTCAGCGTCGATTGTCGGGCGCGTCGCAGCCCGCGTGGGCGGACGGTGCGCTACGCGTCCTCCTGTGCGGCACGGCGTCGCCGCTGCCGCACGCGACTCGCGCCAAGGCCTGCGTCGCGGTGTTCGCCGGCGAGCGCTTCTGGATCGTCGATGCCGGCCCCGGGTCGTGGAACCAGCTCGGCCTCAGGCAGATCGACGGCCGCCGCGTCGGCGGGATCCTGCTGACCCACTTCCACTCCGATCACATCGGCGATCTCGGGGAGTTCAACCTGCAGACGTGGGCGGCGGGACGCCCCGGGCCGCTGGCGGTGTACGCCGGGCCGGGCGTCGACCGGGTGGTGCGCGGCTTCTCCGAGGCGTACGCGCTCGACAACGAATACCGAAGCGCGCATCACGGTGCGGACCTGATGGTCCCCGCGGTCGGCAAGCTCGAGGCGCACACGATCGCGGGTCCTGCCGAAGGCGCGGGGCCGACCGTGGTCCTGCAACAGGACGGCCTGACGATCACGGCCTTTGCCGTCGATCATTCGCCGATCTACCCGGCCTACGGCTATCGCTTCGACTATCGCGGGCGTTCGGTGGTGGTGAGCGGCGATACGCTCAAGTCGGCGGGCTTGATCGCGGCCGCCAGGGGTGCCGACGTCCTGGTCCACGAGGCGCAGGCGAATCATCTGATCGCCATGCTGCGCGAGGCTGCGATCACGGCCGATCGGCCGCGGCTGGTGAAGATCCTGGGCGACATTCCGAGCTACCACACGTCACCGGTGCAGGCGGCCGAGGCGGCGAACGAGGCAGGTGTGCGCTTGCTGGTGCTCTACCATCTGACGCCGCCCCCGCCGGCCTGGATCGTCGAGCGGGCGTTCGTGCGCGGCGTCTCCGACGTTCGCCCCCGCGATTGGTTGTTGGGCGACGACGGCACGCTGGTGACCCTTCCGCCCGCTTCGGACGTGGTGACGGTGAGCACCCTGGAATGAAGAACGGCCGCGCGGGCCGCTGAACGGCAAGCGGCCCGAGACGAGCCGCCGCCGCCGGAGCTCATAACGATGCGCGCTGCGCCACGCTATCCTGACTCCCCACCAGAGCCCCGGACGCGGCCCGGCGCGCGAGCAGACATGAAGCCCAGCGACTCCTTCATCGACGAGGTTCTCGTCAGCGTCTACGCGGGAGACGGCGGGAACGGTTGCGTGAGCATGCGGCGGGAGAAGTACGTGCCGCGGGGGGGGCCGGACGGGGGCGACGGCGGGCGTGGGGGCTGCGTCGAGCTCGTGGCGGACCGCAACCTCGGGACGCTTCTCGACCATCGCATGCGCTCGGAGATCCAGGCCGAGTCGGGGGTCGCGGGGAGCGGCTCGAACAAGACCGGCGCCGATGGCGCCACCGCAGTGGTCCGCGTGCCGGTGGGCACGCTGGTCTACGACCTCGCGGACCCGTCGCGACCGCTGGTCGACCTCGCGACCGACGGCGCGCGCTGCGTGGTGGCGCGCGGCGGGCGCGGGGGGCGCGGCAATGCGTTCTTCCGCACACCGACGCGCCAGACCCCCGACACCGCCGAGCGCGGCAGGGCGGGCCAGATCCGCAAGCTCCGGCTCTCGCTCAAGCTCCTCGCCGACGTGGGCCTCGTGGGCTTCCCGAACGCGGGGAAGTCGACGCTCCTGCGCCGGATCTCGGCCGCGCGCCCGCGCGTCGCGGCCTATCCCTTCACGACGCTCGTTCCGGCGCTCGGAGTGGTGGAGGTGGGCGAGCGCCGCTTCGTCGCGGCCGACATCCCCGGGCTCATCGAAGGCGCCAGCGAGGGCGCCGGCCTCGGCGACCGCTTCCTGCGCCACATCGAGCGCACCCGCGTGCTCGTCCATCTGGTCGACGCCGGCAGTCTCGCGCTCGAGCCGCGCGACCTCGTTGCGGACTACGACGCGATCCGTCGCGAGCTCGCCGCCTACGAGGAGGCGCTCCTCGAGCGTCCCGAGATCGTGGCGCTGACCAAGCTCGACTTGCTCGCCGACCGCGCACCGCTCGAGCCGATCGAGAGCGAGCTCGCACGCCGCGGCTGCCAGGTGGTGCGAGTCTCCGGCGCAACCGGCGAGGGCATCGACGACCTGCTCCGCGCCGTCGTCCGCGCGCTCGACGCCGCTCCCGTCCCGGGCCAGCAAGGCGGCGCAGCCGCGGCGCAGCGAGCCGAAGGCGAGCGGAGTCCCTCGGGCTGTGCCGGGCACGCTGCATGAGCGCGGGCCGGGCGTCGCGAGAGGCCGCCCGCAGGGCGCGGCGCATCGTCGTCAAGGTGGGGAGCAGCATCCTGACGCGCGACGGAGCGCTGCGACCGAGGATGTTCTCCGACGTCGCGCGCCAGGTCTCGCAGCTCTACCAGCAGGGGCGCGAGGTCGTGGTGGTCAGCTCGGGCGCGATCGCGATCGGAAGCCGCGAGCTCGGCTGGGAGATCCCGGGGCGCTCGATTCCCGAAAAGCAGGCCGCCGCAGCCGTCGGGCAGATCGGGCTGATCGAGATCTACCGCCGACGCTTCGCGCGCCACGAGCGCCGCGTCGCGCAGGTTCTCGTGACCCGTACCGACCTCGAGGAACGCGAGCGCTTCCTGAACGCCCGGCGCACGCTGCTGACACTGCTGCGCCTCGGCGTGGTGCCGATCGTGAACGAGAACGACACGGTCGCGACCGAGGAGATCCGCTTCGGAGACAACGACAATCTCTCCGCGACGGTCGTGAACCTCGTCGGCGCCGACCTGCTGGTGATCCTCACCGACGTCGACGGTCTCTACGACCGGCCCCCTGCGCAACGCAAGGCGGCGGAGCCGCCGCGCAGCGAGCCGAAGGCGAGCGAAGCTCATCGGGCTGAGGAGGCGCCGCGCCTCTATGACGTCGTGGAATCCATCGGTGCAGAGATCGAGCGCGCCGCGCAGGGGTCGCAGAGCGCCTTCGGACGCGGCGGGATGACGACGAAGCTCCAGGCAGCGCAGGCGGCCGCGCGCTGCGGCGCCTCCACCGTGCTGTGCAACGGCAACGCGAAGGACGTGTTGCTGCGCGTGGCCAGCGGCGAACCCGACGGAACCCTCTTCCTCGCCGGAAGCAGGATCGCGAGCCGCAAGCACTGGCTCGCGTTCACGCTCGGGACACGAGGCTCGCTCGTGATCGACGAGGGCGCTGCCAAGGCGCTCGTGGAACGGGGCAAGAGCCTGCTCGCGGCCGGCATCGTCGAGGTGCGCGGCAAGTTCGGGATCGGCGATCCGGTCGCCTGCGTCGACCCGTCGGGCCGCGAGCTCGCGCGCGGGCTCGTGGCCTACGGCTCGGAGGAGATCCGCCGCATCGCGCGGCGGCCGGCCCGCGAAATCGCCCAGGTGCTAGGATATTCGAACGGCGACGAGGTGATCCATCGCGACGACCTCGTGCTGTCCGAGGGCCCCCCGGAGTGAGTCTCGAAGCGACCATCCACGAGATTGCGACCCGCGCCCGCGCCGCCTCCGAGCGGCTCGCGGAGCTCGGCAGCCACGAGAAGGACAGCTGGCTGCTGCGCGCGGCCGAGCGTCTCGAGGCCTCCCGCGAGCGCATCCGCGAAGCGAACCGGCGCGACCTGCGAGAGGCGGAAGCGAAGGGTGTGGCCGCCCCGCTCGTGGCGCGCCTCGAGCTCTCGGACGCGAAGTGGAGCGACATGCTCGCGGGCCTGCGCCAGGTGGCGACGCTTCCCGATCCCGTGGGGCGGATCGAGGCGAGCGGAATTCGCCCGAACGGCCTGCGCGTCGGCCGCATGCGCATACCGCTCGGCGTGATCGCGATCGTCTACGAATCGCGCCCGAACGTGACCGTCGATGCCGCGGCGCTGTGCGTGAAGGCCGGGAACGCGGTGATCCTGCGCGGCGGCTCCGAGGCGATCCACTCGAACCTGGCACTCGGGCACGAGCTGCGCGCAGCCGCGTCCGGGACGGCCGTGCCCGAGGACGCGGTGCAGGTGCTTCCGATGACGGAGCGCGGCGCGGTGGAGCTCTTGCTGCGCGAGGAGCGCAACATCGATCTCGTGATCCCGCGCGGCGGCCCCGGCCTGATCCGGATGGTGAACGAGAAGTCGCGCATCCCGGTGATCAAGCACGACGCCGGCGTCTGCCACGTCTACCTCGACGCCGGCTGCGACCCCGAGATGGCGAAGGGGATCGTGCTCGACTCGAAGATCCGGCAGATGGCCGTGTGCAACGGGCTCGAGACCCTCCTCGTCCACCGCGACGCCGCGCGCACGGTGCTCCCTGCGGTGCTGAAGGCGCTCCACGAGCAGGGAGTCGAGCTGCGCGGCGACGAGCGCACGCGCGAGATCGACGGACACGTGCGGCCGGCGAGCGAAGCCGACTGGTCCGAGGAGTACCTCGCGCCGATCCTGGCGGTCCGCATCGTCGACGACCTCGACGCGGCGATCGCGCACATCCGCCGCTTCGGCTCGAACCACACCGAGGTGATCGTCAGCAACGATCTGCGCAATGCCCGGGAGTTCCTGCGGCGGGTGAACTCCTCGACCGTGGGAGTCAACTGCTCCACCGCGTTCGCGGACGGCTATCGCCTCGGGCTCGGCGCCGAGATCGGGATCTCGACCTCGAAGCTCCACGCCTTCGGCCCGATGGGCCTCGAGGAGCTCACCACCCGCAAGTTCGTCCTCGAGGGCGAGGGCCAGCTGCGCGAATGAGCGCGGCGGGGCACGGACCCGCGGGAGCCGCCCGTCAGCGGGTTGCGATCTTCGGCGGCACCTTCAACCCGATCCACCTGGGGCACCTGCGCGCGGCCGAGGAGGCGGTGGAGCTGCTCGGGCTCGACAGGGTCCTCTTCGTGCCGAGTGGCGACCCGCCGCACAAGGAGGGCCTCGCCTCCGATCCGCTCGCTCCCGCGAAGCTCCGGCTCGAGTGGGTACGCCTCGCAACGCGGGACAATCCGCGCTTCGAGGTCTCCGCGCTCGAGGTCGAGCGCGGCGGGCGCTCCTACTCGGTCGATACCTTGCGCGAGCTCGCCCCCGGCATCGCCCCGGAGCATCCGATCTTCTTGATCGGGCACGACGCCTTCGCGCTGATGGACGGCTGGCGCGATCCCGAGGCGATCTTCACGCTCGCGCATTTCGCGGTGATCGTGCGGCCCGGCGGCTCGCCTGGGGTCGTGGGCTCCCTCGCGGACTGGCTCCCGCAGCGCGTGCGCGACGACGTGGCGCTGGCACCGGACGGACGCTCGGCGTTGCACCATGCGGGGACGTGGATCCGTCGGGTCGAGATCGTGGGCCTCGACGTCTCGGCCTCGGAACTGCGCGCGCGTCTGCGCAAGGGACTTTCACTGCGCTACCTGCTCCCCGAGCCGGTGCGCATGGCGGTGGAACAAAGCGGGGTATACGCAAGCTCATGACGGGACTCTCGAGACGGGAAAAGCTGCGGGTAGCGCTCGAGGCGGCGGACGGAAGAGGGGCGGAGGATCCGCTCGCACTCGACGTGCGCGAGGTGGCGTCCTTCACCGACACCTTCCTGATCCTGACCGGCCGCTCGGACCGCCAGGTGCGGGCCATCGCGGACGGGGTGGAGGAGGCGCTCGTGTCGCGGGGCGAGAAGCCGATCGGCAGCGAAGGTCAGGAGCAGGGGCGCTGGGTGCTGCTCGACCTCGGCGACCTGATCGTGCACGTCTTCCAGCGCGAGGTACGGGACGACTACGCGCTCGAGCGCCTCTGGGCCGACGCCGCGGTGATCGCACTCGCCGGCAAGCCAGATGGCAAGCCGGCAGAGCCGGCGCGCAGCGAGCCGAAGGCGAGCAAAGCCCGTCGGGCCGCGGCAGAGCCGGCGCGCAGCGAGCCGAAGGCGAGCAAAGCCCGTCGGGCCGCGGCAGAGCCGGCGCGCGGCGAGCCGAAGGCGAGCAAAGCCCGTCGGGCCGTGGCAGAGCCGGCGCGCAGCGAGCCGAAGGCGAGCAAAGCCCGTCGGGCCGTGGCGGAGCCGGCGCGCGGCAAGCCGAAGGCGAGCAAGGCCAGGAAGCGCGGGAAAACCGCGCGATGAAGGGTCCGGTGATGCTCGTGGTGCTCGATGGCTTCGGGCAGGGCGACGGCGGACCCGCCGACGCAACCGCGCTCGCGCGCACGCCCTTCTTCGAGCGCCTGCGCCGCGAGTGTCCGATGGCGCAGATCGAGACCTCCGGCGAGGCGGTGGGGCTCCCGCCTGGACAGATGGGAAACTCCGAGGTCGGGCATATGACGCTCGGCGCCGGGCGCATCATCGAGATGGACATCACGCGGATCTCGAAGGCCCTCGAGCGCGATGGCGTGGCATCCATCCCCGAGCTCGATCGCGCGCTCGCGCTGGCCGCGCGCGAAGGCCGCCCGCTGCACCTGCTCGGCCTCGTCTCGGACGGCGGCGTGCATTGCCACATCGACCACCTCGTGCTGATCCTGCGCGAGTGCGCGCGGCGCGGCGTGCGCCCCGCGCTGCACGCCTTCCTCGACGGGCGCGACACGCCGCCGTCGAGCGCGCTCCGCTACCTGCGAGAGCTCGCGCCCGAGGTGGCCGCCGCGCAGGGCTGGATCGCGACGGTCTCCGGCCGCTACTGGGCAATGGACCGCGACGAGCGCTGGGAGCGGATCGCGAAGGCCTACGACGCGCTGGTGCTGGGCGAAGGGGCCACCGCACCCGACGCGCAGAGCGCAGTGCAGGACGCCTACGCGAAGGGGGAGACCGACGAGTTCGTGAAGCCGCGCGTGATCGCGGGCGCTCCGCGCCTCGCCGACGGCGATCCGGTGATCTTCGCGAACTTCCGCGCCGATCGCGCGCGCCAGCTCACGAACGCACTCACGAGCGCAAGGCCCGCGAACTTTGCGGGGCGACTCGAGCGGCGCCGGGTACTGCGGCCGGGGCTCTTCGTCTGCATGACGGAGTATGACGCGGCCTTCGAGCTGCCCGTCGCGTTCCGCTCGGCGATGCCGGCCCACATCCTGCCGGAGCGGATCGCCGCGGAGGGGCTCACGCAGCTGCGCATCGCGGAGACCGAGAAGTACGCGCACGTGACCTTCTTCTTCAACTGCGGCCGCGAGGAGCCCTTCACTGGCGAGGACCGCGTGCTCGTCCCCTCGCCACGCGACGTCGCGACCTACGACCACAAGCCCGAGATGAGCGCGCAGCTCGTGACCGAGCGCGTGCTCGAGCAGCTCCGCGAGGGCGGCTACGCGTTCATCCTGATGAACTACGCGAACCCGGACATGGTCGGGCACACCGGCGTGCTGCCGGCCGCCGTGAAGGCGGTCGAGACGATCGATGCCTGCCTCGAGCGCGTGGCAGACGCGATGCTCGAGCTGGGCGGCGAGATGCTCGTGACGGCCGACCACGGCAACTGCGAGCTGATGCTGGATCCCAGCACCGGCGAGCCGCACACGGCGCACACCACCAACCCGGTCCCGATCTGGTGGATCACGCGCGACGCGCGCGGGCGACGGCTCCGGGACGGAGGCCTCGCCGACGTGGCTCCGACCGTGCTCGAGCTGCTGGGCCTCCCGCTTCCGCGCGAGATGACCGGCCGCTCGCTGCTCCGCGGCCCCTAGAGAGCAAGCGCGGAGCGCGCGCAGCGAGCCGAAGGCGAGCGAAGTCCATTGACCTACGGCTGCTCGCGCCAGTAGAGCAGCTGGGCGCCGGCCGGGATGTCCTCTTCGCCGTAGCTCTCGAGGTCGGCGCCCGACTTCTCGATGTACACGCGGTTGTCCTGTCCGCCGACTCCGACCGAGACGCGCGGATCGGTCGGAAGCCCGACGCCGAAGTCGATCTGCCGGGTCGGATTGCCCGAGTTGTCGGTAAAGAAGCCCTCGCCCGTCAGCAGGTCGAAGACGTAGCCGGTCGCGATCCCGCGCGCCGCGCACGGGTCCGCGCTCGGCGTCGGCGTGAACGAGGCCGCAATCACCTTGCCCGCGAAGATCAGCGGGTTCGTGACGAACTTCTCGCCCTCGCCGCCCTTGAGATAGAAGCCGTACTGGTTCGCAGGCACGCTGATCCCGGCCGGGCTCGCCGTGGCATTCACGAGGTCCACGACGGTGCCCGCATCCGGTCCATCCCCCTCGTGGATCGTCGGAAGGGGCGTCGGGGAGCGCTCGAAGGGGTCGGAGTCTCTCACCACGTAGAAGCGGTTGTTCTCGTCGATGCCGGAATCACCCACGTAGGGCAGGTGCTCGCGCTGCCCGGCGCCGAACGCGATCCAGAGCTTTCCGTGCTCGAGGCCCGCGGCCGGCGAGGTGAAGAAGTTCTGGTAGTAGCTCTCACCGCTGGCGGCCACGACCGGTGCCCGGAAGAAGAGCTTGAAGGGCCAGTTGGGCTGGTCGACGTCGTCGCCCGGGTCGGTCCCGTTGACCGGGTCGCCTCCCACCTCGCTCACGACCCACTTGAAGACCCGGCCGCCCAGATCGCCGAAGAGCACCAGGTCGGCGAAGCCGTCACCATTCAGGTCGAAGACCGCCGGCGTCATCACCGTCGCGAACCTGAGGCTCGGCTGGGCATCCGCCGCCGCGGCGTCGAGGATCTTCCGCGCCAGCACCTTGCCCGACTTCATGTCGAGCATGAAGACGCCGCGCCCCTCCGTCTCGTTGGTGTCGTAGACGCTCACGCGACCGGTCACGCTGTCCGGATTCGGATCGCCGTTCGCGTCGTAGCCGGCCGTCACGATCGCGACCCAGCGCTCGTGTGCCACGCCGTCGCCATTCACGCTGACCCGGACGCGGGTGACGATCGCCTGGCCCCAGCTGAAGCCGAGCCTGGGGAGCCAGCCATCGGGGTCGCCCTCCGGCGGAAACTCCCAGCCATAGGCCCCGTTGCTGGTACTCGCGTCGTCGTAGCCCGGGAAGTCGAGCGTCACGCCCCCGGGCCCGGCGATGGAGTCCGGGTTGGTGATGTCGAGCGCGAAGTACTCGCGACCGCCGAGGCGCATGCCGGTGACGAGCATGCTGCGCCACTCGCTGCCGTTCGCGGCCTTGGTGGTCGCGGTGGCGGTCGGGTGGATCCACACGTCCGAGGCCTGCGGCGAGCCGTCCACGTAGTTGGTGCGGTTGGTCGGATCGTCGATCGGGAAGTTCTTGATGGTCAGCCGGGCCTGCCAGGGCATGAACCCGAAGCGCTCGATTCCGGTGCCGACGGTGTAGTTCGGCGGTGTTGCCGACGCATCCCACGCACCCGCCTCGAAGGCCTCCAGGAAGCCGGCGTTCGTGCCCGCGTAGAGGTAGCGGCTGCGCCCGCCGTAGGCGGTCTTGAACGCCAGATAGGACGGCTCGCGCCACGGAGCGCGCGGCTGGCGCACCACGAGCGGGTTCGAGTGGAAGACGTCGCCGAGCCGCGACGGGCGCCGCAGGCACGACTGCGGCGTCTGCGTGAGCAGCGTGTCGGTGACGCCGGTTCCGAAGAAGCAGCCGCGGGCGAACTCGACCACCTCGTCGGCGAGCCCCTCGTCGGTCTTCGCCTGGCTCCCGAAGACCTGGTAGAGAGTCGAGTTCGGCGAGATGTCCGGCGGGTAGATCGAGTCGTCCGTGAAGGGGTCGATCGACATCTCCGCGGCGGTGAGGCCCGCGTCGAAGTCCACCAGCGAGGGCACACCGCTCAGCAGCTTGGTGGTGAAGAGCTCGCGGACGGTGGCGCTCGGCATCACGTCGGCCGCGTCCCAGACGTACTCGGCGGTGGACTTGAAGGCCCCGCTGTTGCACTCGCCCGGATCCGGGTCGTCGAGCGCGCAGGCGCCGTACTTGTCGAGGATGTCACCGGCGGCGCTGATCTTCCAGGCTCGGACGTGCCCCTCCCACGCGGCGCCGCTATTGCGCGGGATGAAGAAGCTCTGGTAGAAGTCGCCGCCGTCCACGGTACGGGCCGAGGGGACCGCGGCGGCGGTGAAGGAGGCCGCCTTCTCGATGATGTCGTTCAGCGCCGCGATCAGCGCGAAGGCGAGCTCGTCGCCGTCCTGTACGTGGAAGAAGAGGCCGTTTCCGAGCTCGGCGGTGCGCCCGAGAAAGGCATCCGTGGTGTCGTCGGTCGCGAGGCCGATCGTATAGGTGTCGACCACCTGGTCCCCGTCGAGATCCGGCCGAACGTCCTTGTCCTGCATGTACTTCGCGATGTCGTCGAGGTAGTAGGAGGCCTCGGTGGTGTCCGCGACCGATACCTCGGTCTCGCTGTCGGCGTGGTAGTCGCCGATCAGCGCGCCGTAGTTCGCGAAGCCCTGCGCGGTGCTGGTCGGGTCCTGATCGAAGTCGTCGCGGTTCGAGTGCCCGTCGGTCACGACGATGACGAAGGCCTTCTCGCACTCGAACTCGAAGGCGTCCTCGAGCCACTTGGTGGAGTTCGTCTCGTAGCCGCACTGCTTGCCGTAGTGGTACTCGGGGAACTTGGTCACCCCGTCGTCCCCGACCGGGATCTCGGCGGAGTCGCGGTCCATCCAGAAGGTGTAGATCTGGAAGAGGCTCTCGCTGAGCGGCGTCGCCTCGACCGTCGTGGAGTTGAGGTCCGAGTTCTTGATCGCCGCCTCGAGCTGGGCCGCGTGGTTCGGGTTCGAACGCCCGAGGTCCTCGACGATGCAGGCACCGTTCGGGTCGATCGAGTTCACATCGGCCGG
>CAYPSI010000167.1:0-7725 GCA_964413375.1 uncultured Spirochaetales bacterium
GAATCTCGTGGTCACGACGATCTCGGCCCCCTGGCGAGGCGCCATCGAGGCGCGGCAGGCGATGGGTCAGGTCGCCGCAGGCGAGATCATCCGCACGCTGCTCAATCTCGGCTGCGTCGGGCTGATCCTCGTCGTCGAGGGCGATCCCCTCGTCGTCTACGCGGGCGGGCTGCTTGCGGCGACGGTCCTCCGCGCGCTCGGGACCGCCGTGGTCGGGGGCATCCGTTTTCCCGAGATCCGCATCCGTCCGTCGCACGTTCGCGTCGCCGAGATCCGGCGGCTCGCCTCCTTCACCGGCTGGACGACGCTGATTCGCGTAGGGGCGCCGCTCCACGCGCAGGCCGCGGTGATCCTGATCGGAATGGCCTTCTCGCCGGTCGTGACCGCCGCCTATGGCGTCGCCATGCGGCTACGCGGCTACCACTCGCACTTCACCAAGGTGCTGCCGCGGGTGGTGCATCCGGCGATGAGCAGCAAGGAGGCGGGCGGGAACCGGAGCTACGTGCAGGACCTCGCCTTCATGACGAGCAAGTACTCCTCCGTCGGCGCGCTCTTCTTCGTGGTTCCACTGATGATCGAGATGCACGGCATCCTCGACCTGTGGCTTCACGAAGTCCCGCCCGGCACGGCCGAGTTCGCGCAAGTCACCTTCCTGTGGATGACGATCCACGTGCTCGCATCGGGCGTGGACCAGGCGATCTTCGCGCAAGGCGCCGTGCGCGGATACGGACTCCTCACGCTCGGCGTGTGGATCTCGTCGATCGCGTTGTCGGCCTTCTGGTTCTTCGGGATGGGCCTCGGCCCGATGTCGCTGCCGTGGACCTACTTCGGGGCCACCGTGGTTCATCTCGGCGTGACGCTCTTCGTGGGTGCCGAGCGCGTGGGCCTCTCGGCGGCGCGCTGGTGGCGCGAGACGCTGGTTCCCGTCGTGGCGCCGGCGATCCCGGGCACGCTTGCGGCACTCGGCGTACACGCCGCGCTTCCGGAGGGCCCGCTGCGCATCCTCGCGGTGATGGCGGCCTATGCCCTCGTTGCCGCCCCGTTCTCCTGGTGGTGGAGCATCGGCCCGAAGGAGAAGCGCGCCCTCACCCGGGGCTTCGAGCGGCGGCGGCACAAGCTGGTGGGTTCGGCGCCCCGCAGCGCGCCCGCCGAGAGCCCGCAGACCCCACAGGCGTGAGCGCCGGCAAGCGGGCCGACTCGGCAGAGTCGGTCCGCGCGCAGCGAGCCGAAGGCGAGCGGAGCTCGTTGGGCTAGGAGCCGGGTGACACCACGAAGCAGGACTGGTCCCGCGCGGAGAGCGCCTTGCACAGCGCTTCTGCCGAGGGCCGGTCGCGCAGCGGACCGGCGCGGAGCCGATAGAAGGTGTCGCCCGGTGCGCGGTCCATTCGCGCCACGGTAGGCGAGAGGGATGCCAGCAGGTCCGGGTAGGCGCCGCGCAGCTTCTCCCAGGAGGCGCCGACGTCGGCCTCGGAGCGGGCCGCGAGCAGCTGCACCGAGAATGCGTGGCGGACCCCTGCCGGCGTCTCCGGCTTGGGCTCTCGTGCCGCCGCGGGCTCGGGCAGCGCCGCGACCTGCGGCGAGTGCGTGGGCGGGGCGATCGATGGGTCGGGCTCCGGTGCGGCGGCCAGGGAGCCCGGCCCGGGCGTTGCGAGGGGCGGGCTCTCGAGGGCCTCGGGGAAGGGCGCCTCGAAGGCGGGCGCCGCCGCCACCGCTGCGAGCTCTTCCGCGGGCGCACCAGCCGGCGCCCCGCCGTCCTCGCGACCGAGCCAGAGAAAGAACACGACCGTCGCGACGGCTCCGATGAGCCCGACCACCGGCAGCACGGGTGCGCGTTTCGCGCGGAAGAACTCGGAGCGCGCCGGCTCTCCGGTCGGCTCGAGTCGCCCGCTGTCGCGCGGTGGTGCGCTCGGCGCCGCGGTCGGGTCGCGATCGTCCGCTTCGTGTTGGATGCCGGAAAAGCCCAGCTCGGGCTGCGCGTCGTCTCCGGCGTCCGGATCCGAGAATCCTCGTGACATTGGCCCCACCCCCCGATGGGTGCCGCAGGAACGGAGCGGGGGCGTCGACCGACCCTGCTCCGGCGCGCCGCGTGCGGCGATCCAGCGCGCTACGAGCCGGGCGATAGCGCAGCCGACCGGGGCGGTCAACGAAGCCTCCCCCGGGGTGCGCGAACTTCGCGGCCTCGAGCTCGCGCTCTCGATCGCGTTGGCATCCCGAGGGGGTACGGGTGTAGTGTCGGCCTGTCGAGTCGGACCGGTCTCGGGACGACGGCCTCGCTGCGAACGCCAGCCGTCGGAGCGCGGAGCGCATGCGAGTTCTCGTGGTCGACGACGAGCCGCGCTATCGCGTGTACCTGAGCGCGAAGCTCGGCTCGCTCGGCTACGAAGTCGCGGTCGCTGAGACCGGCCGGCAGGCGATCGAGCGGGGTCTGCGCTTCCTGCCGAGCGTCATCGTTTCGGATTGGATGTTGCGCAACCACGTTCACGGGCTCCACGTCGTGGACGCGCTGCGGGCCGTCGATTCCTCACTGCCGGCGATCCTGATGACCGGATTCCCATCGCGCGATCTGCGATCGCAGGCGCGCGAGGCGCGAGTCGTCGACTTCCTCGAGAAGCCTTTCGAGCTCAGCGACCTCGTGGCCGCCGTCCGGCGAGCCGCGACCATTCGCCGCCGCTCGCGGGCGAAGGTCGCCTTCGGAGTGCTGGTGACCCACGGCGATCTGTGCGTCCATGCGAGCGAGCGGGCCCGGGTCATGCTCGCCTCGACTTCGGCCGGACGCTCCGCGAGCCGGCTCGATCAGATCTTCGAGCCGGGAGATCTGGCAGCCCTCAGTGGCGAGCACGAGTGGGTCCTCGTCTCGCCCCGCGCGGCGCGTCGCGTGCGATGGTGGGTCCACCGGACTCGCTGGGACGAGGACGGCGTGATCGGAATCGTGCCGGAGCGGAGCTTCTTCCTGCGCAACGATGCGCGGCTTCGGATGCTGCTCGGCCTGCCTCCGGTCCCGGGCGCGTCGCTGGATCGCGCCAAGGTCCTCGTGCTCGATGCGACGCCGATCTCGGAGGTGCGCTACCCGGAGCAGCTCGAGCGGATGGGCTGGGCCTGCATCAAGGCCGAGTCGCCGGAGCTCGCGCTGCGACTCGTGCGGGAGGATCCGACGTTCGGGCTGGTCGTGGTCGAGCGGGCCGTCGTCGGTCCCGATCTAGCCGGTTTCGTCGAGCAGCTGCGGAGCCTGCGCCCGGGAATCGAGCTCGTCGGCACGAGCTCGCGTTTCGCCGACGAGCTCGAGTTCCAGGCCGTCGGCGTGAACCGCTTCCTCCAGGTGCCCTGGCGCGTCGGCGATCTGCTGCACTCGCTCGGGAGCTGAGAGGCTAGGGCCGCCCCCCGAAGGCCCCGTAGTAGGGGATCGCGACCGCGAAGAAGAAGCACAGCGCCGCGATCGCGCCGATCGCGCCCGCGCGATCGATCCGGCGCAGCCCCGGAAAGCCGCCGAGCAGCGCGTGGCTCGCATAGGCGGCGAGGAGCGGGAGCCAGGGCAGCCGGAAGCGCGGTGTCGCGTTTGCCGCGACGTGCACCGCGGCGACGACGGCGAGGACGAGCACCGCGAGGCTCCTCCGGCCGCCTTCGCGCGCCTCGGCGATGCCGGCTGCGGCCGCGCAGTAGAGCGCGATCCAGAACGGAATCGTCGCCGCCAGCAGGGCCCGGATCGGAGCAGGTGCGAGATCGCCGTAGGCCCCGCGCCGCACCTTGGTGCGCAGGACCTCGTCGGGGCTCAGCATCAGCGCGAGGTTGCGCGCGGCCTTGCGAAAGATCCAGCCCGGCTGCTCGGTGCGGATGCGCGCGAGGGCGAAGGCGCGGGCGAAATCGAGCCGTTCGCCCTCGTCGTGCAGCGTGAAGTAACGGGCGTGAAAGCGCCGCTGCTCGGGCCCATCGGGTCGCATCCAATCTGGGTGCTCGAGTGCGTTGCCCTCGGCAAGCGCGAACCAGCCAATCGTCGAGACCGGGACGAAGCGCCCGAGAACCTTCGCATTGCGGAGCGTCCACGGGAGCACCACGAGGAGTGCGAGGCCGAGTGCGAGCGCGCCGCTGGCAAGGGCCGCCCTGCGAGACGCGCGTGGCGCCCGGGAGACCCACCATGCGGCGCAGGCGGCGGCGACGGCGAGCGAGAGCTCGCGCGTGAGCGCGCCGAGGCCGAAGCCGATCCCGGCCAGCGCCACCCACGCGAGGCGTGGCTCCCGGCCCGCTCGGACGGCCGCTGCGAGCGAGAGGGTCACGAGGAGCGAGAAAAGGGCTTCCGACCAGAGCATGTGGCTCTGTGCGACCAGCGCGGGATGCAGCGCTGCGATCCCGCCAGCGAGCAGTCCGGCTCTCGCATCGAAGAGCGCGGCGCCGAGCAGCGCCGTGGCCGCGATCAGCAGCGTGCCGACCCACACTTCGAGGCGGACCAGCGCGCGAAGTTGTTCGGGGTCGTTCGCCGCATGCGCGCGCCGGGCGTGCTCCGGATCGAGCACTCGCGACAGCGCGAAGGGATGTGCGGGAGGGCGCCAGGCGCGCGCCTCGCCCTCGAGCTCGCCGACGTAGAGGTGACCCTGCCCGGATGCAAGGTGGGCCGCGACCTGCGCGTAGTAGACCTCGTCGCCGACGAGGCGCACCGGATGCGTCGACTCGGCGACCGCGAGTCGCAGCCCTCCGCCGAGCAGTAGCACGGCCACGAGGCCTGCCGCGAACGCGCGAGCTCCGATCGGCGCGGGGGCCCGGGTCGTCTCGGCGGAAAGCGCCACGCCGATTCCTCCTCGCCGCGCCCGCAGCGCATGCTAGCAGCGCCTCGCGTTGGCGTGGAATACTGCGCGCACTCGTGAGCCGTCGCCTCTTCGACCCGTGCAACATCGCGCTGCCCCTTTCGTGGCTGCTTGCGCTCGTTGCGGCCTGCGCCGCTGCGGCAGAGCCGGGTCCCCTGGTGGGCGTGAGCTGGGCGTACTTTCAGGAGGAGCGCTGGAAGACGGACCAGGCGGCGCTCGAGAGCGAGCTCGCCCGGCGCGGCGCGCGGATCGTCTCGAGCGATGCCCAGGGCTCGAGCGAGAGACAGCTCGCCGACGTCGAGACGCTGGTCGCGCGCGGTGTCGACGTGCTGGTGCTGGTCGCCCATGACGCGGATGCGATCGGGCCCGCCGTGGCGCTCGCGCGGGCCGAGGGGATCCCCGTCATCGCCTACGATCGATTGATCGAGGCGCCGGGCGTCTTCTACCTTTCCTTCGACAATCGCGAGGTCGGTCGGATCCAGGCGCGCGCGATCCTGGCCGCGTGCCCGCGCGGCAACTACGCCTTCCTGAAGGGGGCTTCGACGGATCCCAACGCGCACCTCGTGCACGCCGGACAGCTCGACGTTCTCGGCCCGGCGATCTCGAGTGGAAAGATCCGGGTCGCGGGCGACCAGTTCGTGGAAGGCTGGCTTCCGGAGCTGGCGCAGCGGATCATGGAGCAGATCCTGACGGCCAGCGGAAATCGCGTGGACGCCGTGGTCGTCTCGAACGACGGCATGGCGGGGGGCGTGGTCGCCGCCCTCGCGGCCCAGGGGCTCAGCGGGATCCCCGTCTCGGGCCAGGACGGAGACCGCGCGGCGCTCGCGCGTGTGGCGCGCGGCGCGCAGACCGTGAGCGTGTGGAAGGACGCGCGCCGGCTCGGGCGCGAGGCGGCGCGCGTGGCGCTCGCGCTCGCCGCCGGGACGCCGCCCGACGCCGTCGAGGGAGCCGTCCGCTTCCGACGGGGGGCCGAGGGCATCGAGCTCCCGGCGATCCTGCTCGATCCGATCGCGATCACCCGCGAGAACCTCGAGGTCGTGATCGACGCCGGATGGATCGCGCGCGACGATCTGTGCCGTGGCAGCGGAAGCGATCCGCCGCCGGCCTGCCGATGAGCGGAGGAATGCATCTCGCCGGACGCACGCAGGCCCTCGCCGCGGCGCTCCTCGCGATCGGGGTAGGCTTCGATCTCGCGAGCGACGGCCTCTTCCTCACCGCGCGCAACCTCCAGAACCTGGCGGTGCAGTCGAGCGTCGTCGGAATCCTGGCCTGCGGCATGGTGCTCGTGATCGTGGCGCGGCACATCGATCTGTCCGTCGGCTCCGTGCTCGGGCTCGTCGCGATGGGAGTGGCGACGCTCCAGGTCGAGGGACTGGCCGGCAACGGAGCGTGGCCCTGGCCACTTGCGCTCGCGGCGGGGCTCGCGCTCGGCGCGACGATCGGCGCTGCGCAAGGCGCTCTCGTCGCCTGGCTGGGGCTCCCCGCCTTCGTCGTGACACTCGCGGGCCTGCTGGTCTTTCGCGGGGCCGCCTATCTCGTGACCGATGGGCGCACCGTGGCACCCCTCTCCCCCGGCTTCCGAAGCCTGGGGGGTGGGGTCGAGGGGTCGATCGGCGTGTTGCCGAGTTGGATGCTCGGCGCCGTGGCGATTGCGCTGCTGGCGACACTCGCACTGCGCCGACGGCATGCGCGGGCGCGGCACGGCTTCGAGGCGCGCTCCTTCTGGCGCGACGCGGTGCCCTTCGCGGCGGCTGCCGCCTGCATCGCCGCGGGTGTCCTCGTGATGAGCGCTCGGGTCGGCGATGCAGCGCCGCGCGGCATTCCGGTCCCGGTCCTCATGCTCACGGGCGCGGCCCTCGCCACCTCCTGGCTCGCGCGTCACACGCGCTTCGGGCGCCACGTGTTCGCGCTGGGCGGGGGAGGCGAGGCCGCCGCCCTCGCCGGCGTCGCCACGCGCCGGGTGACGGTCGCCGTCTTCGCGTGGATGGGGCTGCTTGCCGCGGTGGCGGGTTCGCTCACGGCCGCGCGGCTCGATGCGGGGACGAACTCGATGGGGACGCTCGCGGAGCTCGGTGCCATCGCCGCGGCCGTTCTCGGCGGGAGCTCGCTCGCGGGTGGAGTGGGTGCGGTCGGGGGCGCCGTGCTCGGCGCCTTCGTGATGCAGGCGCTCGAGAACGGTCTCGTCCTGCTCGGCGTCTCGAGCGCGCTGCGACAGGTGGCGACGGGCGGCCTGCTGCTCGTCGCGGTCGCGATCGACGCGAGCCTGCAAGGGCGGTGGCGGCGATGAGCGTTCCGCTCGTCGAGCTGCGCGGCGCCTGCAAGCATTTCGGCGGGGTACAGGCCGTCGAGGATGTGAGTCTCGAGCTTCACGCGGGCCAGATCCTCGCTCTCGTCGGGCACAACGGTGCCGGGAAGTCGACGCTCGTCCGGGTCCTCTCGGGTGCGCAGGGACTCGATCTGGGCACGCTCTGCGTCGCTGGCGAGAGCGCACGCTTCGCGTCGCCGCGCGACGCGCGCAGTCGCGGCATCGAGACCGTGCACCAGGCGCTCGCACTCGCGGAGAATCTCGATGCGGTGGCGAACCTCTTTCTCGGACGGGAGATCGCGAGTCGCTGGGGGATTCTCGACGAGCCCGCGATGGAACGCGCCGCACGCGACGTGATTGCGAGGCTCAATCCCGCCTTCGCGCGCTTTCGGGTGCCCGTGCGCGAGCTCTCGGGCGGCGAGCGGCAGACGCTCGCGGTGGCGCGCGCCGTGCATTTCCGTGCCCGGGTGCTGATCCTCGACGAACCCACCGCGGCGCTCGGCCCGGGGGAGGCGGGGGCCGTGCGGGCGCTGGTCCGTGGCCTCGCGGCCGACGGCCTGGCGATCCTCCTCGTGAGCCACGACCTCCACGACGTCTTCGACCTCGCGGACCAGATCGCGGTGATGC
>CAYPSI010000168.1:0-2075 GCA_964413375.1 uncultured Spirochaetales bacterium
CGCTCCGACATGTAGTCGATCGCGCGCTTTCGGGTCCAGCCCATGGCGTGGATGCCGGTGTCGACCACCAGCCGGCACGCGCGCCACATCTCGTAGCTCAGCCGGCCGAAGTCGCTGTAGGGGTCCTGGTAGAAGCCGGCCTCGAGCCCGAGCCGCTCGGAGTAGAGCCCCCAGCCCTCGCCGAAGGCGTTGACGTAGCTGTAGCGGCGGAAGGGCGGCAGCCCTTCGAGCTCCTTCGCGAGCGCGCCCTGCAGGTGATGGCCCGGCACCGCTTCGTGCAGCGTCAGGGACTCGAGCTGGTAGAGCGGACGGGTTTCGAGAGCATAGGTATTGACCCAGTACGTCCCCGCGCGCCGCCCGTCGAGCGGCGCGCCGACGTAGCGGCCTCCGGTGTATTTGGGCGCGAGGTCGTCGGGCACGGGCTCGACCCCGTAAGGCTGGCGCGGCAACCGGCCGAAGAGCGACGGCAGCTTGCCGTCCATCCGCTTCGCGATCCAGGTTGCCTGCTTCAGGAGCTCCTCGGGAGTCTTCGCGTAGAAGCGCGGGTCCGTGCGCAGAAACTCGAGGAACTCGGCGAACGAGCCCTGGAAGGCGGCTTTGCGCACCACCGCGTCCATCTCGCGGCGGATGCGCTCGGTCTCGGCGAGGCCGATCCGGTGGACTGCCTCGGGGGTCGTGTCGAGGGTCGTGAAGTCCTTCACGAGCCACGCGTAGTAGGCCTGGCCGTCGGGCAGCTCGGACGCGCCGATCGTCGTGCGCGCGCCCGGCAGGTACTCGTTCGTGAAGAACAGGACGAGGCTCCGATAGGCGGGCACCACGGCGTTCGTGATGGCCGCGCGTCCCGCGGCGCGCAGCCGCTCCTGCTCCGCCGGTGGGACTCCCGGCGGGAAGGCCGCAAACGGCTTCCAGAAGACGCTTTGCTCCGGGTCCGAGACGACGTGAGGCCGCATAGTAGCGTCGTAGCCCTCGAGGGCGACCCGCGGGCTCGTGAAGCCGGTGCGCAGGCCTTCGCGCATGAAGGCCACGTGCTGCTCGAAGTACGCGGGGATCGCGCGCAGGCGCGCGAGGTAGTTCTCGTAGTCCTTGACGGTAGCGAGCGGCACTTCCTGGCCGAGCCGCGAGATCCCGGTGTGGAAGCCGCTGTCGCTCGTGATCGGAATGCGCCAGGCCCGGAACTGGTGCCGGGCGAGGTCCTCACGCCGGTCGCGCTCGAACATGGCGTGGCTGACGCGGTCCTGCGGGGCGAGCGCCGCGAGCTCGATCGCCAAGAGCGCCTCGAGCTGCGAGCGGGCGGCGGCCGCGCGCCGCTCGAGGTCGGCCGGCGTCATCGAGGGCAGCCGGTCGCCAAAACGGTGATCGCCGGTGGCCGTGGCCAGCAGGGGATTCTCCTGCTTGTCGAGCTCCCAGGCTTCGGCGAGGAGCGCGTCGAAGCGGGCCTTCGCGTCCGTCTGCGGGCGAGAGGCGTCGTCGGCCGGCGCCTGGAGAGCGACCGCGAGCGGGACGAGTGCTATCGCGAGCCCTCGCGGGATGCGTCGGAAAACCTCGAGTGGCGGCATGTGTCCTCCGGGGAACGGCTAAGATTGTCGCGCATGTCGGCCCGCTGGCTCTCGGCCTTCACCTCGGACCTGCCGCGCATCGTCGCCGATCTGGAGGCGCTCGTGCGCCTGGAGAGCCCGAGCGACGACGCCGAGCGCGTGTCGCTCCTCGCCGGCTGGGTCCAGGGTCGCCTGCGCGAACGGGGCGTGCCGGCCGAGCTGCGTCCGTGCCCGCCGCGGGGCGACGCGGTGCTCGCGTCGGTGGCGTATCGCGAGGGCGGGACGCTGCTGCTCGGGCACCTCGACACGGTCTGGCCCGCGGGGACGCTCGCGGAGCTGCCGTGGCGCCTCGAGGCGGGTCGGGCGAGCGGACCCGGGGTCTTCGACATGAAGGCGGGGATCGCCGTGGGGATGGCGGTGCTCGGCGCGATGGTGCGCGAGTCCCGCGCGCTCCCGGTCTCTCTGCTGCTCGTGCCCGACGAGGAGGTGGGCTCGGCGGCCTCGCGCGAGCTGACCGTGAGCGTGGCGCGCCGACACCGC
>CAYPSI010000169.1:0-23627 GCA_964413375.1 uncultured Spirochaetales bacterium
TCTCGGCCCGCGTGTCCCGCGCGGCGCAGCGTGCGTTCGGGCTCACGGGCCCGGTGCTCCACGGCCGCTACCACTTGCGGATCCTGCGTACGCCGCGAGAGGTGCGACGCGCGCTGGCCTACGTGCTCTTGAACGCGCGCCAGCACTGGCGGGAGCGCTATGGAACCTCGCCGCCCGAGCGGCTCGACCAGGCCTCCTCGGGCCGCTGGTTCGACGGCTGGCGCCGCGTGCCGGGCTCGCGCGAGCCGCCGCCCGACGCGCTCAAGGAACCCGAGGTGGCAAAGTCTCGCACCTGGCTGCTCTCGGTCGGCTGGCGACGGCACGGGCTCGTCGACCCGGCGGAGGTTCCGGGGGGCTGAACGCGAGCGCACCCTGCGCGCTCCAAGCGAGCAGCCCGCGGACCCAATCGCGCGGCCCTCTCTCGAGGCGATCCCCGCGGATCGCGGCGCCCTTCGCCCCGCCCCTGGGGAGCGCAACGAGCGTCCTCCGCTGCGCGGAACTCTTCCCTCAACAACTTGCTCTTTGCAAGGGTCGGCGGCCCGGCTCCGAGGCCCGAAACACTTCCGGCGACAACTTCTTGGCCTCGGATCGGGAACCCGCTTCGGCAGCCGGTCCGCGGCCAGCCGCTACTTGAGCTCGATCGCCCCGCTCGCGGAGACCATGATCTCGCTCGTACCGCCTTCGAGCGCCGGAGGCGCCATCTCCGCCTGGGCGGCCAGCGTGCGCATCATCGGTTGCACCGGCGGCGGGCCGCTGCCGCCGGTCCCGACATGGACCTCGACCAGCCGGTACCCGGTCGCTCCAAAGCTCTTGCGCACCAGCTCTGCCCGCTGCTGAAACGCCGCGAGCGTCTCGGCGACGAGTTCCTCCTCGATGGTTCGCCGCCGCTCCGGGGAGACGCTGAAGGCCACCGACTGCACCTGCAGGCGCTCCTGGAGCTCTCCGACGAGGGCAGTCACCGACTCCACGTCGGCGCTCTCGAGCACGATCTCCTGGACGCCGCGCCAGTGCCTCAGGTCGCCGCGCTGCGGGTCGTGCACCGGAAAGGTCGAGTAGCCGCCGCTGCGCGTGCGGACGGCGCTCTGCGCCTTCGCCAGGCCCATCGCCCAGGTCATGTCGCGGTTGATCCGCGAGGCCACCTCGGCGGCCTTCGGGTCCTCGTGGCTCGCGGAGAGAACGGCCGTGACCCAGTCGTTCGCGACCTCGCGGGAACGCTCCACCGAGAATCCGACGCGCCGGTCGGGCGCGTCCTCGGCAGCGGCAGCCGAAGCCACGAGCCCGAGCGCGACGAGCGGGAATGCGAACGCCGCCAACAGGCGCCCGGATCGGGAGGCCCGCAGCTGGAGTGTCCGCATCGCTTTCCACGGAGTTCGCATCGATCCCTCCTCCCGGAAGGGCTCCACTGTATCCTCCCGCGCGGTGAATGACTCGTCGACCGGCGCCCTCTACGCGATCGCTGCCTACGGTGTCTGGGGGCTCACACCGCTCTACTGGAAGGCGGTCGAGCAGGTGCCGCCCCCGGAGCTCCTCGGGCAGCGCATTCTCTGGTCCTGCGCGGTGGGCGTGTTGCTCGTCTCGGCGGCGCGCGCGTGGCCCCAGCTCGGACGCTGCCTCCGGACTCCGAGGGAGGGGCTCCCGATCCTGCTGGCCTCGCTGCTGCTCGCCTCGAACTGGCTCGTCTTCCTGTGGGCCGTCGCGACCGACCGCGTGCTCGCGACGAGTCTCGGCTACTACGTGACGCCGCTCGTGAACGTCGCACTCGGCGTCGGGTTCCTCGGCGAACGCCTCTCGCGCGGGCAGCTCGCGGCGCTGGCACTCGCGACGCTCGGCGTCGTGACGCTCGCCGTGCGCCTCGGCGAGCCGCCGTGGATCGCGCTCGCGCTCGCCGGGAGCTTCGGCTGCTACGGCCTGGTGCGGAAGCAGGCCCGCGTCGATCCGATCGCGGGCTTCGGCCTCGAGATGCTGCTGCTCGCGCCAGGTGCCGCCGTCTACCTGCTCGCACTCTCCGCGGACGGGGGTGGCGAGCTCCCCGGCGTGACGCCGCGCGTGCAGGCACTGGTCGCCGGGTCCGGCGTCGTGACCGCCGCCCCGCTGCTGTGGTTCAACCACGCGGCGCGCCGGCTGCGCCTCTCGACGCTCGGCTTCTTCCAGTACCTCGCGCCGAGTGTCGGGTTCGCCCTCGCCGTCTTCGCCTTCGGGGAACCCTTCACCCCCGCACACGCCTTCGGCTTCGGCTGCGTGTGGCTCGCGCTCGCGATCTACAGCCTCGACGCACTGCACAGGTCGAGCGGGCGCTACCCTCCTCCGCCGAAAGTCTCGCAGTGACGCAGTCCCGGCTCAGAGCGGTGATCTTCGACCTCGGCGGCGTGGTGCTCGGCTCGCCGCTGCACGCGATCGCGGATTTCGAGCGCGAGCACGGGATCCCGGAGGGCTTCGTCAACCGGGTCGTGGTCGAGAGCGGACCGGACGGTGCGTGGTCCCGCCTCGAGCGCGGCGAGCTCGACCTCGCGCGCTTCTACGTCGACTTCGAGGTCGACTGCGAGCGCGCCGGACGGCGCGTCCCTGCGCGGCCGATGATGGAGCGAATCTCTGCGAGCTCGGGCCCGCGGCCGGCGATGCTCGCGGCGGTCGCGCGAATCCGCAGCCAGGGTCTCAAGGCGGCCGCTCTCACCAACAACTGGGGTGGGGAGGGCGATCGGACCCGCTCGCTGCGCGGCCTTTTCGACGTCTTCGTGGAATCGTGCGTGCTCGGCCTGCGCAAGCCCGACCCGCGTATCTACGAGCACACGCTGGCGCAGCTCGGGGTCGAGGCCAGCGCCAGCGTGTTCCTGGACGACATCGGACGCAACCTGAAATCGGCCCGGGCACTCGGGATGGCGACCATCAAGGTGGCCGACCCGGAGCGGGCGCTGGTCGAGCTGTCCGCATTGCTCGGGTTCTCCCTGGGCGACGCATGAGAGACGTTCCCCCGGGGGGAACCAGTCACTACCTGATTCATCTGTATATTGAGATATATTGATCTTCCGATAGGCTATTGCGATGCCCGAAGCCAATCCCGCTCACGGTCTCGAGCCGCTGCTCGACCTGCGGATCCTCGTGATCGACGGGGCGATGGGCACGATGATCCAGGCCCAGGGCCTGTCGGAGGCGGACTTCCGGGGCGAGCGCTTCGCGGACCATCCGCGCGAGCTCCGGGGCGACAACGAGATCCTGGTCTTGACCCGCCCCGCGGCAATCGAGCAGATCCACGACGCCTACTGCGCCGCCGGCGCCGACATCCTCCAGACGAACACCTTCAGCGCCACCCGCATCGCGCAGTCCGACTACGGGATGGAGGGGCTCGCCCACGAGCTCAACCTGCGGGCCGCAGAGCTCGCACGCCGCGTGGCCGACCGGTGGAGCGCGCGCACGCCCGGCAAGCCCCGCTTCGTCGCGGGTGCCATCGGCCCCACCAACCGCACGCTCTCGCTCTCGCCCGACGTGAACGACCCGGCCTTTCGCAGCCTGCGCTGGGACGAGCTCGTCGCGGCCTACGTCGAGCAGATCGAGGGCCTGCTGGACGGCGGCGTGGACCTGCTGCTGATCGAGACCATCTTCGACACGCTGAACGCCAAGGCCGCGATCTTCGCCGTCGAGCAGGTCTTCGAGGCGCGCGCTGCGAGGATCCCCGTGCTCATCTCGGTGACCATCACCGACAAGAGCGGCCGCACGCTCTCGGGCCAGACCATCGACGCATTCTGGGTCTCCATCGCGCACGCGCGCCCGCTCGCGGTCGGAATCAACTGCGCGCTGGGACCCGACGAGATGCGGCCGCACCTCGCCGAGCTCGCGAAGCTGGCACCCGTTCGCGTGTTCGCCTATCCGAACGCGGGCCTCCCGAACGCCTTCGGCGGCTACGACGAGACGCCGGAGCAGATGACTCCGAAGCTGCGCGAGTGGGCCGAGAGCGGGCTCCTGAATCTGGTCGGCGGCTGCTGCGGCACCACCGATGCCCACATCCGGGCGATTGCCGAGGCCGTCGACGGCCTCGCGCCGCGGGTTCCGCCGCCCCCTCCGCGCGGAGTGAGCGCGTTCGCGGGTCTCGAGCCGCTGTGGATCCGACCCGACTCGAACTTCACGATGATCGGCGAGCGCACGAACGTCACCGGCTCGAAGCGCTTCGCGAACCTGATCAAGGCCGGCGACTTCACGAAGGCCGTGGAGGTGGCCCTCGACCAGGTCCGCAACGGTGCCAACCTCCTCGACGTCAACATGGACGAGGCGATGCTCGACTCCGCCGCCGCCATGACGACCTTCCTGAACCTGATCGCGACCGAGCCCGAAATCGCGTGCGTCCCGGTGATGGTGGACAGCTCGCGCTTCGAGGTGATCGAGGCGGGGCTGCGCTGCATCCAGGGCAAGGGCATCGCCAACTCGATCTCCCTCAAGGAGGGCGAAGAGGACTTCCTCGCCAAGGCCCGACTCGTCCAGCGCTACGGGGCCGGCGTCGTGGTGATGGCCTTCGACGAGCGCGGGCAGGCCGACAGCCTCGAGCGCAAGGTCGAGATCTGTCAGCGCGCCTACCGCCTCCTCGTCGAGAGCGCGGGCTTCGACCCCGAGGACCTGATCTTCGACCCGAACATCCTCGCGATCGGCACCGGCATCGAGGAGCACTCCGAGTACGCGAAGGCCTACATCGGGGCCGTCCGCGAGATCAAGCGCACTTGTCCCGGCGCGCGGGTGAGCGGCGGAGTCAGCAATCTCTCCTTCTCCTTCCGCGGCAACGACGGGGTGCGCGAGGCGATCCACACCGCCTTCCTGTACCGCGCGATCGAGGCCGGGATGGACATGGGTATCGTGAACGCAGGACAGCTCGTCGTCTACGAGGACATCGAGAAGGAGCTGCTCCTGCGCGTCGAGGACCTGCTGTGGAACCGCCGGCCGGACGCCACCGAGCGCATGGTCGAGTTCGCCGACACGGTGACGGGGGGCGCGCGCCGCAAGCAGCAGGACCTCAGCTGGCGCGAGGCGCCGGTCGAGGAGCGGCTGCGCTACGCGCTCGTCGAGGGCATCGTCGACTGGATCGAGCAGGACACCGAGGAGGCCCGCCAGAAGTACCCCCGGCCGCTCGCGGTGATCGAGGGGCCGCTGATGGACGGGATGCGCATCGTCGGCGACCTCTTCGGCGCGGGCAAGATGTTCCTGCCGCAGGTGGTGAAGAGCGCGCGCGTGATGAAGCGGGCGGTGTCCGTATTGAATCCCTACATGGAGGCCGAGAAGGGCTCCAGCGGCAGGGCGCAGGGCCGGATCGTGCTCGCCACCGTGAAGGGCGACGTGCACGACATCGGCAAGAACATCGTCGGCGTGGTTCTCGGCTGCAACGACTACGAGGTGATCGACCTCGGCGTGATGGTTCATTGCGACGAGATCCTGCGCACCGCGGTCGAGCGCGACTGCGATCTCGTCGGTCTCTCGGGGCTCATCACGCCTTCGCTCGACGAGATGGTGAACGTGGCGCGCGAGATGGAGCGGCGCGGGATCCACAAGCCGCTACTCATCGGGGGCGCCACGACGAGCCGGCAGCACACGGCCGTGAAGATCGCGCCGGAATACCAGGAGCCCACCGTCCACGTGAACGACGCGTCGCGAGCGGTGGGCGTCGTGGCGAGCCTGCTCGATGCGAAGAAGCGCGACGTCTTCGTGGCGGAGAACCGCGCCAGGCAGGAGCAGCTGCGCGGCCTCTACGCGAACCGCGGCGAGCGCCCGCTTCGCTCCTATGCGGAGGCGCGAGCGCACCCGCTGCGCCTCGACTGGCGGTCCGACGACCTGCCCCAGCCCGACTTTCTCGGGCCCCGGAGCATCGAGGTCTCCGTCGCCGAGCTCGTGCCCGTCATCGACTGGACCTTCTTCTTCGCCGCCTGGGAGCTCGCGGGCCGCTACCCGGCGATCCTCGATCATCCCCAGAAGGGGAAGGCGGCGCGCGATCTCTTCGAGAACGCGCAGACCCTGCTGAAGCGGATCATCGACGAGAAGCTGCTCTCGCCGCGAGGGGTCTACGGCTTCTGGCCCGCTGCCAGCGAGGGAGGCGACATCGTCCTGTGGCAGGACGAGTCGCGGGAGCGCGAGAGGCTGCGCTTCTGCATGCTGCGCCAGCAGGGCGCGACAAAGGACGACGAGCCCTCGCGCTCGCTCGCAGATTTCGTGGCACCCTCCGAGTCCGGCCTGCACGATCACATCGGCGCCTTCGCGGTGACCTCCGGGCTCGAGGCGGACGCGCTCGCCGCGGGCTTCGAGCGGGCGCTCGACGACTACCAGGCCATCATGCTGAAGGCGCTCGCCGATCGCCTCGCCGAGGCCTTCGCAGAGTGGCTGCACCGGCGGATGCGGACGGAGTGGAGCTACGGGCGCAGCGAGCATCTCTCGAGCGAGGAGCTGATCGCCGAGCGCTACCGCGGAATCCGGCCGGCCTTCGGCTACCCGGCCTGCCCCGACCACACCGAGAAGGGCAAGCTCTTCGAGCTGCTCGATGCACCGAGGATCGGCATCCGGCTCACCGAGAGCTTTGCGATGTGGCCGGCGGCCAGCGTCTCGGGCATCACCCTCGCGCACCCCGAGGCGCGCTACTTCACGGTCGGGCGCCTCGGACGCGACCAGATCACCGACTACGCCGCCCGCAAGGGCATGCCGGTCTCCGAGATCGAGCGCTGGCTCGCGCCGAACCTCGGCTACGACCCGGACGGGTGACGGAGTCACCCGTCCGGGTCTAGGACGTTGCGACGACTCGAACGGTGGCAGCCCACTCCGGCTCTAGGACGTTGCGACGATCTGATCGCTGGCAGCTCTCTCCGCTCGGCTGCGCCTCGCTGCGCGCGCTTCGCGCTTGCTGCGACGACCGCTAGAACTCGAAGGCCCAGCCGAAGGAGACTTGCGCCAGCACGCCCGGGACTTGCCAGGTCGGCACAGCGTGGTGGGTGTTCACGTGGCCGTAGAGGCCCTCGTAGCTCCCGAAGTGCGTCCGGCAGTGCCCGCAATAGTAGGCGGGCGCGTCATGCCGGTGGCCGCCTCGCGCCCAGCGCGGAGCCGGCTGGAAGCGCGGCGCGTAGATCACTCGCCGTCGGCCGTAGGCGTGGCCGCGATCGTGATCGCAGTCGCGGTCGCGGTCGTGACCGCGGGCGTGGTGGCCACGTCGGTCGTGGTGCCGCCTTTCCGCCTGCGCCGGCGCGGGCAGCGCCGCGAGCAGGGCCGTGGCGCCAACCAGGGCGCCGAAGCAACGAAGCATGCGAGATCGGGTCATGGGCAGCATCGGGATTCCTCCTCACAGCCCCTTTGCTAGCTTCGACGCCCTTTCTGGCCGGGTATTCGTTTGGGGGGGCCGAGGTCCATGACGCACCGGAAAGCCATGCGCAAGAAGGCGTCCTCGGCGCAGGCAAGGGAAGGGCGCGCGCAGCGAGGCGCAGGCAAGCGCGGGCCGGCCCGCGCCGGGCGGCCCGATCGCTACGCGCTCTACGAGCAGGCCGTCCAGGACCCGGACTCGGATGTCGCGCTGGTGCAGCGCATCTACCGCGGGCACTTCGGTCGCCCGGCGCGACTGCTGCGCGAGGACTTCTGTGGCACCGCCGTGATGGCCTGCCGCTGGGTGCAGGGTCATCGCGAGAACGAGGCCTGGGGCGTCGACATCGATCCGACGCCGCTCGACTGGGGCCGCGAGCACCACCTGACGCGCCTGCGCACCGTGCAGGCCTCGCGCGTGCATCTGATCGAAGGCGACGTCCGCAGCGTGCGTCACCGCCCGGTGGACATCACCGTCGCCTTCAACTTCTCCTACTTCATCTTTCAGACGCGCGACGCGCTGCGCGCCTATTTCGAGAGCGCGCGCCGCACGCTGGCCCCGGAAGGCCTCTTCGTCGTCGACTGCTACGGCGGCGCCGACTCGTTCCGGACCATGGTCGACCGACGCCGGGTGAACGGCTTCATCTACGAGTGGGACCAGAATGCCGTGGACCCGATCAGCCACTCGGTCACGAACTTCATCCACTTCGAGTTCCGCGACGGCTCGCGCATGCGGCGCGCCTTCCGCTACGACTGGCGCCTCTGGACGATTCCGGAGATCCGCGAACTCCTCTCGGAAGCCGGTTTTTCGCAGGTCCAGGTCTACTGGGAAGGCACGAACAGCGAGACGGGAGACGCCAACGGCATCTTCCACCCGCGCGACAGCGCCCCCGACGACCCCGCCTGGATCTGCTACATCGCCGCCCGCCGCTGAAAGCGGCACGATGGCCTCCGCTCGGCTTCGCCTCGCTGCGCGCGCTTCGCGCTTGCGCTAGCTCTCCTCACCGCCGCCGCCGGCGGCGTTTCTCTCGCGAAGCTGGGCGAGGAGCTTTGCGGGACCGCCCTGGCTCAGCACCTCGTGGAACTGGTCGCGATAGTTCGAGACCAGGCTGATCCCCTCGATCTTCACGTCGATCACGCGCCAGTCACCCCCGCTGCTGCGCAGGCGGTAGTCGACCAGGACGGACTCGGCGCGCGGGCGGTGGATGCGCGTCTGGACGATCGCGTCGCCTCCCTTCGCGCTCCGCTCGCCCACGATCTCGACCTTCTCCTGCTCGTAGCGGTCGATCCGGTCGCCGTAGCGGTGCGCCAGGAAGTCCTTGAACTCCTTCTGGAAGGCCTCGCGCTGCGCGGGATCGAAACGCTTCCAGTATTTCGCGAGCACGAGCTTCGACATGGTCGGAAAATCGAAGCGCTCGTAAGCGATTTCGACGATGGCGTCGCGCCGGGCTTCCGGGGTGAGCGAGGCGTCCTTCAGCACCGCGAGAACGTCGTCCACGGTCTTGGCGACGACCTCCCGCGGTCCGGGCGCGGGAGCCGAGGCGGCGATCGCGAAGGCCGCGACGCCGGCGAGCGCGAGGGCGCGAGCGAAGCTGCTACGCATGGTCATTCCTCCATCTCGTCGTCCAGCAGGTAGAGTTCGTCCTCCTCGGCGGCCTGCTCCTCGGTCTCGGTGCGGTCGCGCACCTGATTCTCCCGACGGCTCACGTGGGCATTGCGAACGGCCGCGTACCAGTCGAAAGACGCGGCCCGCTCGGATGCGATGTCCTCCGCGACAAAGGAGAAGGTGTTGGCGAGGTCGACCGTCGTGATCGTAGCGCTCGCCCAGATCGGGACGAACCAGCTCACCGGCACCGTCGCCGAGTCCGCCGCGCGCCCGACGGCGTCGCGCGGGCTCGAGGGCCCGAAGAGGGGGAGCACCAGGTAGGGGCCCGGCGGGATGCCCCAGACGCCGAAGGTCTGGCCGAAATCCTCGTGGTTGGGCTCGAGACCGATCGCGGCCCCGGGATCCATCAGCCCTGCGAGCCCGATGCTCGAGTTCAGCAGGAAGCGCGCCAGGTCGACGCCCGCGTCCCGGGGCTTCCACTGGAGGAGGTTGTTCAGCATCACCCCCGGCGTCCGCACGTTCGCGTAGACGCGCGAGATCGAGTTGCGCGCGAACTCGGGCACGACGAAGGCCCAGCCGCGACCGAGGGGCTCGAGGGCATGGCGCGAGAGAAAATCGTTGAAGGCGAAGATCGGCCGGTTGAAGGGCTCCCAGGGATCGGCCGGCCCAGGCTCCTCCGCCGGCGCGACCGCTCCTGCATCCTGGGTCGGCGCCGGTGCGAGCGGAGCGCACGCGACGAGCCCGGCGAGAAGCGCTGCCTGCCACGGGTGCGGCACCCGTCTCACTTCTCTTCCTCCAGGCCCGCGTCGTTCACGAACTTTCCGATCAGGCTCTCGAGCGAGATCGCGCTCTCGGTGAAGTCGAGCTCGTCGCCCGAGTTCAACAGATCCTCCTCGGCCCCGGCCTCCAAGGTGATGAACTGGTCTCCGAGCAGCCCGGAGGTGACGATGCGCGCCGAGCTGTCGCTCGGAAGCTTCAGCGAGGGATCGAGGTCGAGCATCACGCGGGCGCGCAGGTCGTCGTCGAGCCGGATCTCCGAGACCTGCCCGACCTTGACGCCGGCGATCGCGACCGGAGCGCGGGGGCGCAGGCCACCGATCTCCTCGAAGGTGGCGTAGATCTGGAGACCGCTCGGCCCCGTGTACGCCATCCCGCCGATCTGGATCGAGAGATAGGCGAGCGCGGCGAGGCCGGCCAGCACGAAGAGGCCAACGACGAGGTCGCGAGTGGGCGAGCGCAGCATGGTCTAGATCCCCCAGAAGGACGTGAGCACGTAGTCGAGGAGCAGCACCGACACGGAGGCCGCCACCACCGTGCCCGTCGTGGCGGCGCTCACCCCGGACGAGGTCGGCTCGCTCGTGTAGCCGCGATAGGTGGCGATGCAGGCCACGACGACGCCAAAGACGAGGGCCTTGGTCACGCTCTGGCTCACGTCGTCGTGCAGATCCACGGCGTCCTCGAGACTCGTGAGGTAGGTCCCGGGATCGAGGCCGAGGAGCTGCACCACCACCGCGTAGCCGCCGGCGATCGCGAAGACGATGAAGAGCGCCGAGAGGAGTGGCATCGCGAAGAGCATGCCCCAGGCCTTCGGCATCACCACGAAGTGGACGGGATCGATCGACATCATCCGCAGCCCATCGATCTGCCCCGTCTGCACCATCGAGGCGATCTCCGCCGCCATCGCGGATCCGGCACGGCCCGTGACGAGGAGCGCCGTCAGCACCGGGCCGAACTCGCGGATCAGTGCGATCCCGACCACCGAGCCGACGGAGCCCTCGGCTCCGAAGCGCGAGAGCGCGACGTAGCTCTGGAAGCCCAGCACGGCTCCCACGGTGGCTCCCGAAAGGCAGACGATCGGCAGCGAGAGCACGCCCACGTCGTAGACTTCGTCGACGAAGCGGCGCAGGCGCGAGGGCGCGCTCACGCTCGCGCGGGCGACCCGGCCGACGAAGACGCCGAGGCGGCCGAGGTGGACCACGAGCATGATCGCGCGGAAGCCGAGCGTCTCGATCGCGTTCACGATGCAGCCTGGCCGGAAGCCGGGCGCGCTTCGGGCTCGTCGCCGAGCCGCGAGGTGTCGAACTCGGCCTGGCTCTCCGCCGCGAGGAAGTCGACGATGCGGCGATCGGGGCTTCCCAGGAGCTCCGCGGGCGAGCCGGAGACGGCCCTTCCGTCGACCAGGAAGATGACCCGGTCCGCCATGCGCAAGGACGAGGCCAGGTGGTGCGAGGTCACGACGAGCGTGAGCCCCGCCCGGCGCGACAGGTCGACGAGCAAGGCCTCGATCCGGCGCACGTTCAGCGGGTCGAGCCCGGAGAAGGGCTCGTCGCAGAGCACGATCTCGGGGTTCATCACGACGCTGCGCGCGAGCGCCGCGCGGCGCGACATGCCTCCCGAGAGGTGGCGCGGGAAGAGGTCCTCCACGTCCGGGAGACCGACCGCCTCGAGGTTCCGAACGACTCGTTCGCGGATCTCGTCCTCGGAAATGCGGGTGTGCTCGCGCAGCGGCAGCGCCACGTTGTCGAAGACCGTCATCGAATCGAGCAGCGCGCCGCCCTGGAAGAGCATTCCAATCCGCTCCCGCACCCGGAAGAGCTGCCGCTCCGGCAGCAGGTTCACCTCCTCCCCCGCCACCCACACCCTCCCCGCATCGGGCCGCTCGAGGCCGCCGATCAGGCGCAGCATGGTGCTCTTGCCGGCACCGCTTCCGCCGAGGACGACCGTGATCTGCCCGCGCAGGCAGCCGCAGGACAGGTCGCGGAACACCTCGCGGCGCCCGAACGTGAGACGCACCCCGTCGAAGGCGATGTGGAAATCTTCAGCGAGCGATCGATCCAAGGCCAGCTGACCCCCCATGGTCCGACGGCAACGGATTCTAGGCCATGAAGCTCGAGAGGGCGCAGCGTCTGCGGCGAGGAGGGTTCCGACGGACGAGCGCTTTGCAACACTCCGGGGCGCCGTCCCCTCGTGGGGCGGGCGGGGGGCGGAGGGCCGCGGTGGGGGGGCGAGCGGTGGCGGGCGCGCGTCGGGGGGGTGCGGCCGCCCGGGCCGACCGCATCTGTGCTCTCTCGCAGAGCCTCGCGAGCAGCGTCTCGCGGCTTCGCTTCGGCGAGCCCGTGCGCTACGTGTACAACCCGCTCGTCTATGCGCGCCGCCCCCACGAGATCTACCTCCGCCGCCACGGTGCGACGCGCAAGCGCGTGCTGCTGCTCGGCATGAATCCGGGGCCCTTCGGCATGGCGCAGACGGGCGTGCCCTTCGGGGCCGTCGAGGCGGTGCGCGGCTGGCTCGGGATCGAGGCAGCCGTCGGCCGTCCGCGCCGCGAGCACCCGAAGCGCCCCGTGCAGGGCTTCGCGTGCACCCGCAACGAGGTGAGCGGGGCGCGCCTGTGGGGCGCGATCGCCGAGCGCTACAGCACGCCCGAGAGGTTCTTCCGCCGCCACTTCGTGGCCAATTTTTGCCCGCTGCTCTTCCTCGAGGCGGGTGGCCGGAACCTGACGCCGGACAAGCTGCCGGCCCGCGAGCGCGACGCCCTCCTCGCCACGTGCCTGCGTCATCTGCGGCGTCTCGTGGAGCTGCTCGAGCCCGAGTGGATCGTGGGGGTCGGCGCCTTCGCGGCGGACCAGGCGCAGGCGGTTGCGAGGGGCAACTCGATCCGGGTGGCGCGCATCCTCCACCCGAGCCCGGCCAACCCGCGGGCCGGTCCGGATTGGGGCCTTCGGGCCGAGCGCGAGCTGTCCGATCAGGGGGTGTGCCCGCGATGAGATCCCGCGCGCAAGACCTGGTTTGGACCGCTTGCCTGCTGGCGCTGGCAGGCTGCCCGTCGCCCGACGCCACGTCGCGGTCTGCTGCGCTGCGGCAGGAGCCCGCGGCCGCGCCCGCTCGGCGGAGCGCGGACACGCCTTCCGGGCCGGAGCACTGGCGGGCGCTCGGGCGCGAGGCGCTCGCGCGCGCGCGCAAGCTCGCGCCGCCCCAGGCCCCGGCGAAGAACGTGATCCTGTTCCTCGGCGACGGCATGTCGATCGACACGATCGTGGCCGCCCGGATCCTCGAGGGTCAGCAGCGCGGGGAGCCGGGGGAGGAGAACGCGCTCGCCTTCGAGAGCTTCCCTCACGTCGCGCTGGTCAAGACCTACAACACCGACCAGCAGGTCCCCGACTCCGCCGGCACGATGTCGGCGATCATGACGGGCGTGAAGACGCGCGCCGGTGTGCTCGCGATGGACGAGTTCGTCACGCCCGGCGTCTATGCCGAGGATTTCCTCGACCACGTCGTTCCGACCCTCCTCGAGCAGGCGGAGGAGAACGGGCTCTCGACCGGTGTCGTCACCACGACCACCGTGACGCACGCCACGCCGGCCGCCTGCTACGCCCACGCAGCGGACCGCAGCTGGCAGGTCGACCACCGGCTGCCGCGCGGGGCGCGCCGCGCGGGATATTCCGACGTCGCGCGCCAGCTGATCGAGTTCCCGCACGGCGACGGGCTCGAGGTGGCGCTCGGCGGAGGGCGTCGCTTCTTCCTGCCGGAGGGGGTCGCGGACCCCGAGGATCCAGACGTTCCGGGCGAGCGCGACGACGAGCGCGACCTGACCCGGGAATGGACCGAGCGCCGACCCCGCTCGACCTACGTATGGAACTCCGAGCAGCTCGCGGCGATCGATCCGGCGCAGACCGACCACCTGCTCGGCCTCTTCGCACCCGACAACATGAGCTTCGAGTTCGAGCGCAAACAGGACCGCTCCGGCGAGCCCTCCCTCTCGGAGATGACGCTCCGGGCGATCGAGATCCTCGCGCGCAATCCGAAGGGATTCTTCCTGATGGTCGAGGGCGGCAAGATCGACCACGGCCATCACGACGGGAGCGCCTACCGTGCGCTCACGGAGACGCTCGAGCTCTCGAACGCGGTGCGCGCGGCTCTCGGACGCGTCGACCCCGCCGAGACGCTGATCCTCGTCACCGCCAATCACGGACACACGATGACGATGGGCGGCTCCCCGACGCGCGGAAACCCGATCCTCGGAAAGCTGATCGAGAACGACGACCAGGGCGCCCCGCTGCCCGACCTCGCCCGGGATGGGACCGGAAAGCCCTACACCGCGCTCGGCTACGCGAACGGCCCCGGCTACACGGGATCCGACTCCCTTCAGCCCGAAGGTCCGAAGCGATGGATGGAGGAGGATGCGGTGGAGCAGCGCGGCATCACGCAGGGCCCGCCGGACCTGACCCATGTAGACACCGAGAGCCCCGAGTACCTCCAGACGGCGGCCGTTCCGCTCGACAACGAGACCCACTCGGGCGCGGACGTTCCGGTGTACGCGACCGGCCCCGGCTCAGCGCTCTTCCACGGCGTGCAGGAGCAGAGCTACCTCTACTACGCGATGGCGGCCGCCCTCGGCTGGGAGTCGGCCCGATGAACTTCGCTCGGCTGCGCCTCGCTGCGCGCTTCGCTTGCGCCCGCTCCTCGCGACGCGAGCGAAGTTCATCGAACTAGCGCAGCCGGATCTCCCAGCTCGCGGTAGGTGTGCGGAAGATCAGCAGGCGATTCTTCGTCGTCACCGTCGCGAGGTTCGACTCCGCCTCCACCCGCTCGAGGGTCTCGCCGAGCTGGATCGGCGTGTCGAAGAAGCCCCCGACCGAAGGCGAGAGGGCGAGTGCCCGGCGGTCCGTCACCAGCACCGCGACATTGCGACCGACCGCTGTGGCGAGAACCCGCTCGCGCAGACCGAGGCTCGCTTCGAGCAGGTTGCGGCTTCCGCCGTCGAAGCCGATCGCACGGCGCGAGGTGAGCAGCAGGCCGACGCGGTCGCCGAGCTGCGCCTGGCCCGGCACCTGCTCGCCGTTCTGGAGCTCGATGCGTTGCCAGGTGCCGGACCCCGCGGCCACCGCGAGCACGCGCTGGTCGGTGAGCAGCATGCCGACGCGACCTTGGGTCGTCTTCCAGATCACTCGCTCGTCGAGGCGCAGGTCGAGCGCGAGCTGGCCCCCGCCGCGCGCGTCGATCGCGAGCAGCTGGCGGTCGAGCTCGAGGATCTCGAGGACGTCGGCGAGCGGAACCTCGTCCGGGGCCTGCGCCGCCGCGGCCGACCCGAGCAACAGGAGACACAGGAGCAGAGCCGCCCTCGCCACTCCCGATGGGTAGCGCCCCGGAGCCGGAGCCGCCCGGCCGTGCTATGCACGCGCTGCGATGTGGACGGTCCGAAGAGCGGGGGCGCTGCTCCTCGCCGCGAGCCTGCTCGCCGGCTGCGGTTCCTGCAAGCGCTTCCTGTACGAGGGCTTCTCGCGCGACGGCTGGCAGCAGCCGGAGCGGGTGATCGCCGCGCTCGGCATCGAGCCGGGCGACCGCGTCGCCGATCTCGGCTCCGGGAGCGGCTACTTCACGCTCCACCTCGCGAAGGCCGTGGGCCCCGAGGGACGGGTCTATGCGGTCGACGTCGACGAGGAGATGAACGAGTACCTGACCCAGCGGGTGGCGCAGGCCGGCGCCACGAACGTCGAGATCGTCCGCGGCCGCTTCGACGACCCGCTGCTACCCGACGGCGGCGTCGACCTCGTGCTGACGGTGGACACCTATCACCACATCGACGATCGCCCGGCCTACTTCCGGAAGCTCCAGCGCGACCTCGCGCCCGGCGGGCGCGTCGCGGTGGTCGACTACGACGGCCGCAAGGGCTGGTTCGTGCGCCTGATGGGACACAGCACGCCGCGCGACGAGCTGCTGCAGGAGATGGACGAAGCCGGCTACGAGGTCGCCGCGGAGCACGACTTCATCGACCGCCAGAGCTTCGTGGTGTTCAGGGCGCGTTGAGCCGGGCGGAGCCAGGGCTCCATCGTGCCTCCCATCACTTCCCGAGCCCGAACGCGAGTGAGTCGGGCTCGAAGAGATTGCCCCGGACAAGCTTCGGCAGCACGGGGGCCACGACCACCTGGAGGTTCCACTTCTGTCCGAAGACGTCGGGCCGGATCGGCATGAACTGCCCGCCGAGCGACACGCGGACGGGGAGCTTGCCGAGCTTCAGCACCTTCGCGACGGCGACTCCGACGGGCACGGTCCAGACGTCGTCGCCGTCTTCCTTCCAGTTCGCGAGCACGTTGCCGGAGTAGCCGATGCTCCATCCGTCCGGCAAAAAATACGACGCGAAGGGCTGGAGATTCATCTGGCTGACGCCCGACCGGTGGTCGTTGCCCGCAAAGGAGAACCACTGCTGCACGAAGAGCCCGGCGATCCATTTCTCCGACAGGTAGCCCGCTACCGCCGAGGGGCCCGCCTGCCATTTGCCCTGCCCCGTCCAACGGGATCCCGCCGACGGGAAGATGAAGGTCGGTCCGGCGCCGAGCAGCCAGCCTCCGACCAGCTTCGCACTCGGAGACACCAGCTCGAGGACGACGATGTCACCGAAGTTGGTGGTGCGGTCGTCGTCGAGCGGAATGGACCCCGGATCCGGATGCGGGACCGAGTTCACGAGCGTGATCACCGGGCGCGTGATCAGGTTCCATTCATCGGTCAATGCAACCGGGAGGACCGGCTGGAAGTTGAGATTCGAGTTCCAGCGCTCGCCGATCCCGGGGCCGACGTCCACCCGGTAGTTGTTCTGCTGCAAGGTGATCGACCACAGATCGCTCACCGGATTGGTGAGCTGCTTGTTGATGTCCGTGAGCGACGGCTCTCCGGCGGCCGCTTTTGGCGGCGCGGAGGGCTCTGCCGACGCGGACACTCCGGCCGCGGCGGCAACGAGCAGAATCGCCCACGCGAAGGTGTTCCGGTACTCCATGCGACCCATCCTTCTTGCCTCGCGCCTCGGGTAAGCTAGGGAACTCGGGGGACGGGCGGCTAGCGTCGGGAACCCGATCCGTGAGGGTCCGGCTCTCGCCGTGTCTCCTCCGTCAGCGAGGACCTCATGGCCTCCGAGGGTATCGTCGCGTGTCACGATTGCGACCTCCTCCAACGGCTGGCGGCGCTACCGGAGGGGGCGACGGCGCTCTGCGGGCGCTGCGGGGGGGTACTGCGCCGGCGCCGGCGCAACAGCATCGAGCGGACGCTGGCCCTCACGCTTGCCGCCAGCGTCCTCTTCGTCGTCGCCAACGCCTTTCCCTTCCTCGCCTTCGAGATGAAGGGACAGGTGACGCAGACGACGCTGCTCTCGGGTGTCTTCGATCTCTATCGCCAGGGCGTGCCGGAGATCGCCGCGCTGGTGGGTCTCACGGCAGTGCTTGCCCCGCTGCTCCAGCTCTCGCTGCTGCTCTACGTGCTCTTTCCACTCCAGCTCGGGACGGTTCCGTGGCAGATGGCGCGGGCGTTCCGGCTGCTCCGCCGGATCCAGCCCTGGAGCATGATGGAGGTATTCCTCGTCGGCATCCTGGTCGCCGTGACGAAGCTCGTGGACATGGCCAGCGTCGTGCCCGGGCTCGCGCTGTGGGCCTTCGCGGCGCTGATCGTCGTTCTCGCTGCCTCGATGGCCTCGCTCGACGAGGAGGCGGTGTGGGAGAAGCTGGTCGAGAGCCGGAGATGAGCGCTGCGCCGGGCACCGCCCTCGCCGCAGCCTGCGCGGTCTGCCACGACTGCAGGCTTCTCACGCGTCTGCCCGAGCACTCGGCCGGGCACGCTCGCTGTCCGCGCTGCGGCGCTGGCGTCCACCCGCGAAAGCTGCGCAGCATCGAGCGGACCTGGGCCTTCGTGATCGCCGCCTGCCTCTGCTACCTGCCGGCGAACCTGCTCCCGATCATGAAGATCACCTCGCTCGGAAGAGCCCAGGCCGACACGATCATGAGCGGCGTAGTCTACCTGCTGACTCACGGGATGTGGCCGCTCGCGGTGGTCGTCTTCACGGCCAGCGTCTTCGTCCCGATCCTGAAGATCGCGATCCTGATCTCGCTGCTCGTCTCGGTGCATCGGCGCTCGCGGTGGCGCCCGGTCGAGCGAACGCGCCTCTACCGCCTCACCGAGGCGATCGGACGCTGGTCGATGGTCGACATCTTCGTCGTGACGATCCTGGTCGCGCTGGTGCACCTCGGAAACCTGGCGAGCGTCGAGGCGCAGCCGGGTGCCGTCTTCTTCGGCGCAGTCGTCGTACTCACGATGCTCGCAGCCGAGTCTTTCGACCCACGACTCATCTGGGATCGCAGCGAAACGAGGAAGACATGACCCCCGAAGACCTGGATCTCACGCCGGTAGCGGAGGCGGTGGTCGCGACGCGAAGCCGCCCCTCGATCGTATGGCTGATCCCGCTGGTAGCGGCGCTGGTCGGCGCCTTCGTCGCCTGGCGGACCTTCTCCGATCTTGGCCCGCTGATCGAGATCGAGTTTGCGAACGCCGATGGGCTCGAGGCCGGCAAGACGAAGCTCAAGTACAAGGACGTCGAGGTCGGCGTGGTCGAGGAGATCCGGCTCGAGCCCGATCTCAAGGCCGTGGTCTGCACCGCCCGGATGGTGAAGGATGCCGAGGGCTGGCTCACCGAGAAGACGCAATTCTGGGTAGTCACTGCGCGGGTGGCCGGCGGCGAAGTATCGGGGCTCGGGACGATCTTCTCGGGGGCGTACATCGGCGTCGATCCGGTGCTCGACGGCAAGCGCCGGCGGCATTTCAAGGGCCTCGACGTGCCCCCGATCGTCACCGCGGATCAGCCCGGAAAGCACTTCAAGCTCACCTCCCACCGGGCCGGCTCCGTCGCCGTCGGGACACCGGTGTACTTCCGGAAGATCCAGGTGGGCGAAGTGGTGGCCTCGGAGCTCGATCCCTCGGGTGAGTTCGTGACCGTCCAGATCTTCGTCCACGCACCGAACGACGAGCGGGTGCGAAAGGAGACGCGCTTCTGGAACGCGAGCGGCGTGCACGTCTCGCTCGGCGCGAGCGGCGTCGACGTGCAGGTCGAGTCGTTGGTGTCGCTGCTGATCGGCGGGATCGCCTTCGACACCCCGCTGGACGGCTCCGGGGAGCCGGCGGCCGCGGGCACGGTGTTCGAGCTCTACAAGAACCAGGACGCGACCGAGCGGGAGATCTACACCCAGAAGGTCCAGTGGCTGCTCTACTTCGATCAGTCGGTGCGCGGGCTCTCGCCCGGAGCGCCGGTCGAGTTCCGCGGCATCCAGATCGGAGAGGTGCGGGACCTGAAGCTCGAGTTCGATCCAGCGAAGGGTCAGTTCCGCATCCCGGTGGTGGTCACGATCGAGCCGGAGCGGATGGGAAACCTCGTCGGAGCGGACCGGAGCTCGCGCCGCGAGGCGCTCGACCAGCTGGTCCGGCAGGGCCTGCGCGCGCAACTCCAGAGCGGGAACCTGCTGACCGGCCAGCTCCTCGTGCAGCTCGACATGCACGAAGGCGCCTCACCGGCCGAGATCGTCTGGAGCGAGCCTTATCCGAAGTTCCCCACCGTCCCGACCCCTCTCGAGGAGATCACCTCGAGCCTGACCCGGCTGGTGAAGCGGCTCGAGAAGGTTCCGCTCGAGCAGATCGGGGCGTCGGTGGAACGCACGCTCGATACCGCGCGAGCCGCGCTCGCCCAGGCGGACCGCACGCTGGCCTCGGCGGGCTCGCTCGTCGGCCCCGACTCGCCGGTGAACGTGGAGCTGCGGCGGGCACTCGTGGAGCTGACGGACGCGGCCCGCTCGGTCGGGCTCGCGGCAGAACAGATCGAGAGCCAGCCCGACTCGCTGATCTTCGGGCGCCAGGAGAAGCAGTGATGCGACGCTTTACCCGCCACGCGGTCGCGCTCTGCGCCCTCGCCTGCGCCCAGGGCTGTCTCGGGGGCGGCGCGCAGCCCGACTACTTTACCCTCGGCGCAGTGGCCGCAGCGGAGCCCGAGAAGGCGCTGGCCACGCGGCCGGAGCTCGGACTCGCGATCGGTCCGATCGAGTTCCCGCGCTACCTCGACCGGCCGGAAATGGTGACGCGCGATGGAGCGCATCGTCTCGTCGTCTGGAACGTGCACCGCTGGGGGGGCTCGCTGCGCACGGACATCCTGCGCGCGATGGCAGTCGACCTCGGCGCTCTGCTCGGAACCGCGCGGATTGCGGTGTATCCGACCGAGGCTCGTTTCCCGCTCGACTACCGCGTGCTGCTCGAGCTGATCGAGTTCGACGGCGTTCCCGGCGCGTCGGTGACCCTGCGCGGGCGCTATACCGTGGCTTCCGGAACGGACGGGCGCGCGATCGCCGTCGAAGAGCTGCGCATCGAGGAGCCGGTGGCCTCGCCCGCGTGGGAAGATCTGGTCGCCGCCCAGCGCAGCGCGCTCGGCCGTGTGAACCGCGAGATCGCCGCAAGGATCGCCTCGCTTCCCGCACGCTGAAGGACACCCCCACCGTCGGGCGTGGACTCCTCCCCCTCAACGCCGACCGTGATCCGACGCCTGGGACTGCGGGAGCACACAGGCGGCGGCTTCTTCTGCGACCGATTCTTTCGCACCGAGTCGCAGGCCGGTGCGAAGCGGCGTCAGGATCGTCCCGAGCGGGCCGAGGACGCGCTGCGCGCCGGATGCCACGGTGTGCGCGGGAAGTAGCGCCCCGCGCGCGAGACCGCGCAGCGTCCCGGCGACCAGATCGAGCGGTATCGGATCGAAGCGCGGGTCGGCGAGCGGACCGGTCATGCGAACCGCGCTCGCGATCTCGAGCAGCCCCGGGTCGTGGACCTCCGGCACGAGATCGAGGTGCCACCGCTCCCGCACGAGATCGACGCTACCGGCGCCGACGACGGTCGCCCGCTCGCCGGCCAGCACGAGGCTCTCCAGCGTGGCGACGCCGGCCGCGAGCTGGAGCGCTCCCCGGAAGCAGCCGAGGCGCTCGGGGCCCGTTCGCAACTTCGGCAGGAACGCGCGCGTGAGGTTCAGCAGAAAGCGGCGTGCGAGCTCCGAGGCGGAGCTCCAATCGCGCGCGGCGAATGCGGCCCGACCCGCGAGCCGCTGCCAGAGTGTCTCCGGCGTCATTCCACCGCTCTTTAGATCGAGCGCCAGGTCGAGCTGCCCCGACCCGGTGAGCCCTGCCTGACCCAGGGCCACGCCGAGGAGCGTGAGATCGAGCGCGCTCGCATCGGCGCGCAACGAAAGCTCGGGATCGGGGGTCCGCGCGTCGACGCGCAGTTCGCCGGCGATCCTGCCTCCCTGGTAGTCGAGACCGACGTCGCGCAGCTGCAGATCGCCGTCTTCGAGCTCGACGGTCGCTCGCGCATCGCGCACGTCGACCGAGCCACCCGCGGTCACGCGGTCGGCCCGAGCTCGAGGCGCGCGTCGAGCCTGCGCAGCTCCTCGAAGGGCAGCGTCTCCCGGGCGCTCCAGCGCGATCCGCCCTGATCCGCGTCGCTCGCATCCGCCGCGCGCTGCGGGCCGAGGCCGATGTCCTCGAGGCGCAGGTGCGCAGAGCGAAGCGTTGCGACGATCCGCGGTCTCCCCTTCCCCGCGATCTCTGCCGACCAGCGCCCCTCGATCCTCGTCTGGCCGAGGTCCGCGCTCCCCTCCGACTCGATCCGCTCGTCCGACCCCCGCGCGCGACCCTCGAATGCGAGTGGAGCGACGGAGGGAAGCTCCAGGTCCAGGAGCGAGCCCAGCACGGCGCTGTCGCGCGCTCGGACGCGTCCCTCGAGCTCGAGCGCGTCGATCTTCCTGATGTCAGCGAGCTTGCCCTTCAGATCGACCGCGAGCGTCGCCGGGCTTCCTCCGCGCAGCTCGAAGTGCTCCACCGCGAGCGGCCCCCGCGCATCGGAGAGCTTCGCGCGCAGGTCGAGCGGGCCCAGCTCCGGAAGTGATCGCTCGGGCCGGAGCGCGCGGCCGAGCGCGACCAGGCTGCGCGCGCCAACGGACGCGTCGAGAGCCACGCCTCGAAACGCCTGTAGATCCTTCACCGAGCCGCGCAGCGAGAGCCAGGTCTCGCCGCGGCGGCCGGCGTCGAGCACGAGCCCGTCGACCCCGATGCTGCCCGAACGAGCGCGCACGCGGCCGCTCGCGGTGACCGGGCCCAGCGCCGGAAGCTCCCAGTCGAGCCCGGCCGTATGTCCGATCATGTCGAGGGCCGGTGCCGCGACGCGCAGCTTTGCATCGAGCTCGTCCACCGCCCGCAGATCGTCGAAGCCGCCGGAGAGATCTACCCGAAGCGAGCCGTCGCGACTCTCGGCGTGCGCCTCACCTTCGACGCCGATCGTCCCATCGCGATCGGAGAGCTGGAACTTCACGCGCAGCCGGCCCTCGGGCAGCGGACGCTCCACGAAATGCTCGAGGAAGCGGAGCTGGTCCGTCTCGATCTCGCCGTCGAGCTCGATGCCACTCGGGTCGGCGAGCTTGCGCACGGATCCCTCGACGCGCAGGCGCAGATCTGCGTCGGGATGAGGCTCCACCACGATGCGGTCGAGGCCGGGCTCGCCCCCCGGGTCGGTGAGATGCCCGCGCAAGCGCGCCGCGCCGAGACCCGGCTTCACAGGTGCGGCCGCGAGCAGGCTTCCGACGTCTGGAAGCTCGACCTCGAGATCGAGGTCGAGCCCCTCGAGCTTTAGCGGCTGCGCGACCTCGCCGTGGAGCCGGAGGGTCGCCTCCCCTACGCGGCCCTCGAGCGAGAGCGGCCACGGGCCGCTCGGGTGCATCAGCGCAGCGAGCGTGCCGCCCCTTCCCTCGAAGTCGAAGCTCCCGCCGCGAAAAGAGCCGCGCACGCTCCACTGGATCGGCTCGTCCTCCTCGCCGGTGACGATCTCGAGCGCGTCGACGTCGAGAGTGTCATGGTCCCCGCTCGCGACGTCCAGCCACGAGACGCGAATCTCGTCGAGGTCGATCCGGTCGATGCGGATCGCGAGCGTCCCCTCCGGCGACGATGACTCGCCTGAGAGGAGGGCGAACGATGGCAGCAGGTCGTGGCTGCCCTCGGCCTCGGCTTCGAGCCTGAGGTCTGCGCCGTGGACGTGGAGCCTCACCAGCTGCAAGCGGCGCTCGAGCAGCGGCCAGAGCGCGAGCACGAGACGCAGCCCTTCGATCCGAAGCAGATCGGGAGATGCGCGGCCGGGAGGGTTCGCGACGATCACCTCCGTCGCCTCGAGCGCCGGTTGCGGGAGGAGATCGAAGCGGAGCTCGCCGGCGAGGCGGACCTCGCGACCGAGCGCAGCCGAGAGCTCCTGCTCGATGGTCGTTCGGTGCTTCTCCAGCGAGAGCTGGCCGACGCCCCAATCGATCGCCACCGCGAGAGCGGCACAGAGGACGAGCGCAACGGTGAGGCGGCTAGCCCGCCTCACGCCCACACCCGCGTCGCAAGGAACTCACGGCGCCGGCCTGCACTCCGGATGGGCGGCGAGCATGCCGCGCGTGCGCTCGCGCATCGCGCGGGCGAGGCACTGCGAGCGCGCGAAGGCCTGGAGGCGCGGCTCGTCGTACTCGGTCGTCGCGCCATCGCACTGCGCCGGAAGCAGCTGCTGCCAGGCCTGCTCGCTGCCTTCGAGCTCGCTGCGCAGCGGGCCGGCGACCGCGGCCGAACAGTTCGCGAGCGCGCGCCGATAGGCGCCCTGCGCGGAAGCGAGCTCGCCGGCCGCGCAGGCATCCTGCGCGCCTGGCGTAGGCTCGACCACGCAATCGGGCTCGAGCGTCGGAGCGGGCGGCTGCGGCGCGGCCGCCCCAGACGGCGGAGCGAGGCGAGCAAAGGGCTCCTGCTCGAGAACCGCTTGCGCGGCCGGCGTGCCGATCCGGAGCAAGAGCCCCTTCATCTGGGTGAGCGGCGCATCGCCGCAGCCCCACCAGTTCGTCGAGAGCAGCATCGGC
>CAYPSI010000170.1:0-42974 GCA_964413375.1 uncultured Spirochaetales bacterium
CCCGACCACGGAGTGGGTGGCGCTCTCGCAATCCGGCGTCCAGGCGGGGTATGGCGCGCAGTGGGCCATCCTCGCGGCAAGCCCGCCGCGTCAGGTCACGGTCGCCTACACCGAGCCTCGTTCGCCGGCGACCACCGCGCCTGCGAACCTGGCGCGCGGGGCGAAGGTTCTCGAGGTCGATGGTATCGACATGGTCACCGCCGGCGATGCCAGGGACGTCGACAAGCTGAACGCGGGCCTGTTTCCGGCCGCGGCTGGCGAGACTCATGTGTTCTCGATTCTCGATCGCGGCGCCAAGTCGCCGCGCAACGTGACACTCCTCTCCGCCAATGTCACGTCGACGCCGGTGCAGAACGTCAAGGCGATCAAGACGGCCGTGGGCCCCATCGGCTACATGCTCTTCAACGACCACATCGCGACCGCCGAAGCGCAGTTGAAGAGCGCGTTCGAACAGCTCGCGGCGGCACAGGTGAAGGGCCTCGTTCTCGACATCCGTTACAACGGCGGCGGCTACCTCGATATCGCGAGCGAGGTGGCGTACATGATCGCCGGGCCGGGTCCGACCGCCGGAGCGAGCTTCGAGACCCAGGTCTTCAACGACAAGAACCCGACGACCAACCCGGTCACCGGTGAGCGGCTCGCTCCACTGCCCTTCCTCGCCACATCACAGGGCTTCTCGGGACCACAGGGCCAGCCCCTGCCCGCTCTGAATCTCTCGCAAGTGGTGGTCCTCACCGGCCCCAGCACCTGCTCGGCGAGCGAAGCCATCGTCAACGGCCTGCGGGGCGTCGACGTGCAGGTAGTCCAGATCGGTTCGACGACGTGCGGGAAGCCGTATGGTTTCTACCCCAAGGACAACTGCGGAACCACGTACTTCTCGATCCAGTTCCAGGGCGTCAACGCCAAGGGTTTCGGCGACTATCCGGACGGCTTCTCGCCGGCGAATGCCGGCGGTAAGACCGGCGTCTCGGTGCCGGGCTGTTCGGTCGCCGATGATTTCAGGCATGCGCTCGGGGATCCGGCCGAGGGCCGCCTGGCCGCCGCTCTCGACTACAGCGTCCATCCAACCTGCCCGCGATCCGCGAGCGGCCTCACGGAGCTCGAAGGCCTTGGCGAAGCGACCTCGACGGACGGCCGCGTCTACAAGTCGCCCTGGCAGGAGAACCGGATCCTTCGGCGGTGATCCGAGCGCTGACCCTTGCCGGGATGCTCTTGGCGGCGGGCTGTGGCACCCTCTCAAAGCAACGCGATCTGCCCGCCGTGATCACGAACCCGACCCCACAGAGCCGAGCGGAGCTGCTCCGCACCATCAGCGGGGCGGTGAATGGGACCCCGGTCACGCTCGCCGAGGACGCGCTCACGCACGACAGCGCGCTGATCCTCGAGCGCCCAGATCCGCGCGACGCGCAGGGCCTGCCGATCAGCGGACGCGTGACCGGCAAGCCCGAGCAGTTTCAATTGGTGAAGCGAGGTTCGCGCTGCGTGCTCGTGCATCAACGCACAGGCCAGCGCTTCACGCTCACGTCGGCGACCTGCTCGCCGCGATAGGAGTCTATGCGCCCCGCGCTTGCCGCCTTTCTCTCCCTCACAACACTCCTCGCGCGGGGTGGCTCGAGCGTCGACGCCCAGCTCACCGCAATCCGCTTCGGCCGGCTGATCGATGGCCGCGGAGGCGTCACCCAGAACGCCCTCGTGCTGGTCGAGGGCGAGCGGGTCACTCACGTCGGCTCGGGCGATGCGACGATTCCGCCGGACGCGAGGCTCATCGACCTCCGCCGCTTCACCGGCATCCCCGGGCTGATCGACGCGCACACCCACATGACCTTCTGGTGGGACTCGAGTCTCGGCACCCGGCCCTGGGCACAGCTGGGAACGCTTGGCCCTGCCGTCACTGTCTTCCTCGCCCAGGACAACGCTCGGCGCACGCTCGAAACCGGCGTCACCACCGTTCGCGACCTCGGCTCGTGGGAGTTCACCGACGTCGCCATGCGGGATCTCATCAACCGCGGCGCGATGCTGGGGCCACGGATGTTCGTCGCCGGCTACGGGCTGCACATCAGCAGCGCGCCCTACTGGCCCAATCGCTTTGCCTCGGACCTCGGCCAGGCGGACGGCATCGCCGAGGTGCAGCGGGTGGCCCGCCAGCAGATCGCGGCGGGCGCGGACTGGATCAAGCTCTACGGCTCCACCGGCAGCGATCAGGACGTCAGCGGCTTTCCGACCTACTCCTTCGAGGAGCTGAAGGCGGCGGTGGATGTGGCACACCGGGCCGGCAAGCGGATCTCGATCCACTCCTACGGCCCGGACGGCGCCCGGGACGCGGTGCGCGCCGGGGCCGATTCGGTCGAGCACGCCACCGACATCGACGATGCCACGATCACTGCCATGGCTCGGCGCGGCACCTTCTACGTGCCCACCATCGATCACAACCGGTACTACATCGCCCACCAGGACGAGTACGGTTACGACACGGCGGTCGTGAACCGCCTGAACCAGTACATCGCCCGCAACCTGGAGACGCTGCGGCGCTGCGTCCGCGCCGGCGTAAGGGTCGCGATGGGGTCGGACGCCGTGTTCACCGGCTTCGGCGAGAACACCCGCGAACTGGAATGGTTCGTCAAGGCGGGCCTGACTCCGAGCCAGGCGCTGGCGACCGCCACCACCAACGGCGCGGCGCTGCTCGGGAAGGAGCAAGAGCTGGGCGCGGTCGCCCCCGGCTACTACGCCGACATCGTGGCCGTGGAAGGCGACCCGCTCGCCGATGTCGCCGCGATCCTTCACGGCGTGCGCTGGGTGATGAAGGGCGGGCGGGTGGTGGTGGACAAGTCCGAGAGCGCGCCACCACCGCGCGATTGACCGCAGCCAGGGGGCACGCCAGCCACTCCTTCAGGTTCGGCGGCGGCACATGCGCTGGCTTGGCAGTTATACTCGGCGGCGGGCAAGCGGGTCTCCTCGGGAGACTGACACGAGAGGCAAAGAGCGTGCGCCTGCAGCGCTTCTTCCTGATGCTCGTCGTCCCGGTGCTGCTGACCGCGCTGGGCGCCTTCGGCTACCACATGGTCGAGGGCTGGTCCTGGTTCGACGCGCTCTACATGACCGTGATCACGATCACGACGGTGGGCTTCCTCGAAGTTCACCCCCTCTCGCACGCGGGTCGCACGTTCACGATGCTGCTCGCCCTGGGCGGCATCTTCACGCTCTTCTATGCCGCGACCGAGGCGATCCGTGCGATCGTCAGCGGCGAGGTCCGGTCGGTTCTGGGGAGGCAGCGCATGCAGCGAAGTCTTGCCGAGATCCGCGACCACTTCGTGGTCTGCGGCTTCGGACGCATGGGTCACCTGGTGTGCCGCGAGTTCTCGTCTCTGGGACTGCCTTTCGTCGTCATCGATCGCGAGGCGAGCCTGCTGCGGGACTTCTCGCTCCCCCACGGCATCCCCCTGGTGGGCGATGCGACGTCCGACGAGGTACTGCGCATGGCCGGGGCCGAACGGGCCCGGGGCCTCGTCACCGCGGCGGCGTCCGACGCGGACAACCTGTACGTCACGATGAGCGCGCGCTTCCTCAACGACAAGCTGTTCATCGTGGCGCGCGCCGAGGAGGAGGCCGCGGAGAAGAAGTTGCGGCGCGCCGGCGCGAACCGCGTGGTCTCGCCGTACGTGATCGGCGGGCAGCGGGTGGCCCTGGCGGTGCTACGGCCGGCCGTCATGGACTTCATCGAGCTCGCGACCAGCAAGGAACACATGGAGCTGCAGATCGAGGAAGCCGAGATCGCAAGCGGCAGCCGGCTGGCCGGCCTCTCCCTGAGGGACAGCCAGCTTCGACAGGACCTCGGGATCATCATCGTGGCGATCAAGAAGCCCGATGGCCGGATGGTCTTCAACCCGGCGCCGGAAACGGTCCTCTCCGCCGCCGACGTGCTCATCATCCTGGGTCATCGCGAGCAGCTCGACCGGCTGGAGGCGATGGCGGGCGCGGGCGCCTGAGCACGCGCGGGCTCCGGCTTCGTTCTTCTAGAACTTCACGGTCGCGGCCACGATGGCGGTCCGGCCCGAAGCCGGCGTGGCGCGAACGTCAGGGCTCACCAGGTACGCCTCGTCGAGCAGGTTCCGGCCGACGAGGTCGATTTCGAGCTGGCCCAGATGCACGCCGGCGCCGACGTCGAGCAGGCCGTAGCCGGGCCGCGCCTGCTCCGTGGGCCCCGGCTGCGCCAGGCGGCCGTACAGTCCGGTGCGCAGCCAGACGTAGCCGCGGTCGAAGCCGCGACGCAGCCGCAGCGTGGCCGTGGGAGGCGGGATGCTGTCGAGCGCCGTGTCGTCATCCAGGGCTCGGCCGGTGATGCTGTGGGCGCTCAACTCCAGCCCCAGCCGCCACGGCAGACTGGCCTGAAGTTCCGCCTCTACCCCGCGGATGCGCGCCCGGCCGCGGTTCCTGAGGAAGAAAGAATCCGTCTCGGTCGGGTAGCGCTCGACCAGGCCTGTGATGCGGTACTGGTACGCGTAGGCGGCCGCGCGCCAGCGCGAGCCCACGTAGCGAAACGCGCCATCGAATTGGACGCTCTGTTCCGACTCGAGGTTGGGGTTGCCGGTGATGAAGCCGCGCCCGGTCGGTCCGCGGAAGTAACGGTCGGACAGCGTCGGATCGCGAAAGCCGCGTGCCATCTGGGCCGTGGCCGAGAAGCCGGCGAACGAGCCGGCCGTGGCCGAGGCAAAGCCGGAGAACGCGGCATTGCTCTCGGAACGGTCCCCGAAGAAACCGCCGCGGTTCCGCGTCGTCACCTTGTCCGCGCGCGCGCCTCCGGCCAACAGCAGGACGTTGCTGGCCGGGACCTCGGCTTGCAGGTACAGGCCCGTGTCGATACGGCGGGCGTCCTCGGTGGACACGTTGTCGGTCGTGCGTAGGAGCGCCCCGGCGGCGTCGTAGAAGAGACCGATGTCGTGAGCCTCCAGATCGAGCCGCCCGTTCACGTCGATGCCGGCATCCAGCTTGGCGCGGCCCACCACTTTCTCGGCGAAGCCGCGCACGTGGAAGTCCTTCGCCGAGACGTCGGCCCGCTCCACGCTGCGCGGGCTCGTGGCAGTGGCGAAGCGGTCCTGATCCGTGACCACGGAGTAGCTGCCTACGAAGAGCGTCCCGCCCAGCCGGGACAGGCCGGCGAGGGCTGCGCGCTCCCAGCCCAGCGTCAGGCGGTGGGAGTCCTCGCTCGGATAGAAGAAGCGAACGGCCGACGAGTTGTTGCGCGGTCGCCCGATCTCGCGCCCGAAATCGCTCTGCCAGCCGGCGCTGAAGAGGCCGCCGCCGAGCATCCGGTCGAAGCGAACCAGGAAGCCCCGGTCCTCGGCCCCGGAGTTGAACACCTTGCCCTGCGGGCTCCGCCAGTCCTCGAAATTGCGCCAGTGACCCTGCACCAGGATCCCGCCGCGACCGCCGCCGCGTGAGAGCTCGAGCACGGCGCGCTGCTGGGGCGCACCGGCTCCGAGCGACCCGCTCACGCGGCCGCCCAGCGGCGAGCCCGGCATGGCGCGGCGGGTGCGGAGCTGGATGACGCCCCCGAACGCATCGGAGCCGTAGGCGACCGACCCCGGGCCGCGCGAGATCTCGACGCCTTCGAGCGACGCCGGGTCGAGGTAGGTGGCGCTAGCGCCCACGCGCCGTTCGGCGCTGACGCGCGCACCATCGATCATGATCAGCGTGCGCCCGCCGGCCAGGCCACGCACGACCGGCACGGCGGCCTGCCCTTCCGAGATGCTGGCGGTGCCGGCGACGTTCTCCAACGCTTGCGCGATGTTCACGGGTTGCCGCCCGCGCAGGTCGTCTGCGGGCACCGCCGTCACGCCGTTGGCGGGAGCCGCCTCGAGAGCCGGTGCGGAGCCGGCCACCACCATCACCGACTCCTCGAGGGCCGGCGTGATCTCGAGCAGCAGCAGGCCCGCAGGCACGGTCCGGACCAGGATCGGCTTGACGTACGCGCCGCCGGGGAGCACGACCAGCAACTCGAACGGGGGCCGCGGCTCGGGCGTCCAGGCGAAGCGACCATCCGCGTCGCTGCGCACGCTCCCGACACGGCCCAGGATGGCGACCTCGGCGTCGGCGACGGCCCGGCCGCTCTCCTTGTCGACGATGCGGCCTTCGAGCGCGAGAACGGGCGTGCCGGCGAGACAGCCGAACGTCAGCAGCGCAGGGCAAAGCAGAGATCGAATCATGGGCCGGCCACCAAGGAGCACAATCACTGCGGCGAGTTGGCGTGAAACGGCGGCCGTCTCGCACCAGCTCCGGCGCGCTGCCTTCCCTTCACGCCGCCGCCGCCGCAGACGAAGATTAGAACGTGATCTTTGCGGCGAGTTGGACGATCCGCTGGGTGTCGGCGAAGTTGATCTGGGTCCCCACGTCAGCGCCGAAGTTGAGGCGCGGGTTCGACAGGTTCTGTTGCGGCACGAGGGTCGACACACCTGCCAGCGACGTGAAGTTGTAGAGAGTGTCGCGCTGGGAGGTGATGTTCGTGCTGTTGAGCAGGTTGAAGGCCTCCCCGATCAGCTCCAGACGGACCTTCTCTCCGAGCCTTAGCTTGCGCGAGAGGCGCGCGTCCACGGTGTAGCTCGTGGGCAGGCGGTGCGAGTTGCGGCTGCCCGGCACGATGTCGTTCGAGCGGTTGCCGTCGTTGTTCAGGTCATTGGTGACACGCTCCGAATACGGCAGGCCGGTCTGGATCGCCGCGATCCACGAGAAGGACCAATCGTTCAAGAGGGTCTTCACGACAGGCGACGAGTCGGAGAAGTAGCTCATGTCCCAGAGGCCCGAGAAGACCGCGCGGTGGCGGACGTCGGCGTTGCCCGCGGCCCGGTCGGCCTCGAAGTTCTTCGGGTTCGACTGGAAGCGGGCGTCGTCGCCGCCGCCCAGCACGACGTTGGTCGCGTCGGGCACCGTGTCTTCCACCTTGCCGAGGGTATACGCGAGCGAGCCCTGGAACCTGCCACGGTACGCACGGCGCAGCTCGAGAGTGAGGCCGTTGTAGCTGGACTCGGCTGAGCTCTCGTACCGGACGATGCGGTCGAAGGCCGTGAATGGCCGGGTCGAGGAGAAGCGCTGCACCGAGAGCGAGTCTCCGCCCACGATCGGGACCGCCGTGGCGACCGCCTCGCCGACGTTGAAGTCGTTGGAGCGCGGCAGGTCACGGCCGGCGACGAACAGGTAGCTGGCGGCCACCGCCACGTCCTTCGTCAGGGCGTATTCGATCCCCGCGCTGGCCTGATGGACCATCGGGTTCTCGAAATCGTTCGCGAACACAGAGATGGACGGCTTGGGCGGGTTGGCGCCCGCAGGCGGGGCGGAGAACGTATTCGGGTAGGTCGGCACCGCGGCGCCTGTGAAGGTGATGGTCTTGACGTTGATGGCGTTGCCGGAGTGGGCGGTGCCCACCATGATGGACGGCGTCCGGCCGTAGAAGAGCCCGTACCCCGCACGGACCACGGTCTTGGAGTTCGGGTTCCAGGCGATCCCGAGGCGCGGTCCGATGTTGTTCTTGTCCGTGTTCATGAAGCTCGTGTCGATCCCGGCTGCGGCTAGCTGTGGGTCTGGGTTCCTGACTTCGGGCTGCGCGAAGGACTGCAGGTCGTAGCGGAGACCGAGGGTCAGGGTCAGGTCCTTCTTCAGGCGCCACTCGTCCTGGACGAAGATCGCGAACTCGGTGATGTCAGGCTTGGTGGTCGGGCCGCTCGTCCCCTCGCCGGCAAACGCCTGCTGGTAGCTCTCACCCACGGCATTCGGAAGGCCACGGCCCAGTGCGGCGAGAGAGTTGAAGAAGTAGCGTCCGCCGAAGTTGCCCGGGAAGAAGTTCAGGATCTCGTCATGGTTGAAATCCGCGCCGACCTTCAGCGAGTGGGCGCCGCGGATCATCGTGACCGTATCGGCTACCTGGAACCGCTTGATCGTGGTTTCGCGCGGGCTGAAGAAGTTGCGACCGAAGACGAGCAGCGTCTGGCCGCCCTGGCGGGACGTCACCTCCGGTTCGTCGGTGTTGGCCTCGCCCGGTTCCTGGTCGCGCGCGTACTGCGCCCGGAACTCGTTGAAGAGGGTCGGACTCATCACCGACGAAAGCGACGCGTTGAAGGTGCGCGTACGCACCAGGCTGTTGCCGCTGTGGTCCTCGGAGCCTGAGGTGCTCTCGTTGTTCGCACCGGTGAAGTTCTGGTGGTTGTAACGCAGTGAGAGGCGGTGCTTCGCGCTCACGTGGTAGTCGATCTTCGCGAGCAGGACGTCCTGGTCGCGAGTCGACTCGTATTGCGTCTCCTTGCTCTGCACGATCGCGAGGCCCGCCTGGGTGAATGGGTCGGTCGGCAGGTTGGCAGGCAGCGTCACCACGATGTTGTTGGGGATGCTCTGCCGCTGGCCGTCGTAGGACAAGAAGAAGAAGGCCTTGTCCTTCTGGATCGGCCCGCCGACGGACGCCCCGAACTGGTGGATCCTGAAGGGGGACCGCGCGGGGATGGGCGTCCGGATCTTGTTGTTGTAGCTGTTCGCGTTCAGGCTCTTGTCCCGGTAGAACTCGAAGGCAGAGCCGTGGAATTCGTTCGTCCCCGACTTGGTCACCACGTTGATGACGGCGCCGCCCGCCCGGCCGTACTCCGCCGAGTAGGCGTTCCGGTTCACCTGGAACTCCTGGACGGCGTCCTGGGAGAACTGATAGGGCGCGCGGCCCGAGCCCGTACGGCCGAGGGTCTGGCCGAAGAAGGTGTTGTTGTTGTCGGCGCCGTCGATCACGAGGCTGTTCAGCGTCCCCCGCTGTCCGGCGAAGGACAGGTCGCCTCCACGCGGGTCGCGGGTGACGCCCGGCGTCGTGAGCACAAAGTCGATGAAGTTGCGGCCGTTCACCGGCAGGTTCGCCACGGCCCGGTCGTTCACCGTGGAGGACTGCTGAGAGCGCGTCACCTCGATCAGCGGGGCCTCGGCCGTCACCGTGAGCTCCTCCTGCGTCCCCGCGACCTTCAGCGTGATGTCCAGCGTGAGCGTTTGGCCGATGTTGAGCGTGAGGCCGGAGCGCTTCGTGGTCGCAAAACCCTGCAAGGAGGCCGAGACGTCGTAGTTGCCGACCGGAAGTAGCGGCGCCCGGAACACGCCGGCGCCGTCCGTCGGAGTCTCCCGGACGAGCCCGGTGGCGGGGTTCTTCACCGTGATGCTCGCACCGGCCAGCACGGCGCCCGACTCGTCGGTCACGGTGCCCTCGACGGCGCCTCCGGTGGCCTGGGACTGCGCGAGGGCGGAGAGCGGCAAGATCACGGCGAGCGCGGCGACGAACAGGCGGAGGGCTTTCATTTTTCTGATCTCCTAATCAATTTCGGAGACTAGTCGACCCCGCGCTGGAATGTCAATGATGCGAATCGAGCATGCCCCTCGCCCTTGAGCCCCGTCGCGGCAGAGCTGGAGAGAGGTCGGCTCGGCGCCATCTGCCTGGGACGGCGCAGACCTTGCGGTCGCTCGCGGGCGACACACGCAGGCTTTTCCGAAATCCGCTCGGGAAGGGTCGGAAGAGGAACCGATCCCGCGCGCTCTCCCCCGGCACCACCCTTGCACGGGAAAGCAGTTGGAGGTGGCCCATGGCGCCCACCCGAATTCAGATCGACCGGATTCTCTGCCCGGTGGACTTCTCGGAGTTCTCGGGCCCCGCGCTCGAGCGTTCGGTGCGGCTCGGCAACTGGTTCGACGCACGCGTCGAGGTCCTTCATGTCATTCCCTTCGTGATTCCCGCCGGCGTCGGTCTGCCCTACTTCCCCGCCCCCCCCGAGGTCACCCGCGTGCAGCATGAGCAGGCAGCGCAGGGGATCGCCGACCTGGTGGCGCCGTTTCTCAGCGAAGTCCCCATCGAGACCAAGCTGCTCGAGGGTGACCCCTGGCGAGTCATCCGGGACGAGGCGCAGGCCCTGCCCGCCGACCTCCTCGTCATGGGCACCCACGGCCGCAGCGGGTTCGAGCACCTGCTGCTCGGTTCCGTCACCGAGAAGGTGCTGCGACGCGCGTCGTGCCCCGTCCTCACCGTGGGCCACGTATCGCCCCAGCCGGTGACGGGCCCGCTCTTCCGCCGGATCCTCTGCGCTGCCGACCTCACCCAGGCCTCGGAGCGCACCCTTGACGTGGCCCTCTCCCTGGCCAGCGAAAACGACGCGCGGATCACCCTCCTGCACGTCGTGGACAGCCTCCCCGCGGATCACGAGGCCCGGCTCTTGCTGGCAGTTCCCGAGATCGGGCCCTTGCGCCGCGACCTGCTGGAGCAGGCCCGGGCCCAGCTGCAGAAGGCCGTGCGCGACGCGGCCTGCGACTTCTGCCACGTGAGCGAGCGGGTGGAGACAGGTGCGGCCTGGAGCGAGATTCTGCGTGTGGCGGGCGAGATGGATGCCGACCTGATCGTGATGGGTTCCCACAGGCGCGGAGCGGTGGGGCGGATGTTCTTCGGCTCCACCTCGAGCCACGTGGTGCGCCGGGCGGTTTGCCCGGTGCTGGTGATCCAGGAAGCGAAAACGGACCGGCCCTCCCACAAAGCCGCGGATGCCATGGCGGCCGCCAATCCTCGGCCAGGAGGAGAAAAGCGCTGAGACTGACGAGATGAACCGCGTCAAGGTCGCCTGAGAGGCGGGCCGAGTTCGAGGAGGCTTGCAAGTCATGCGGTACGAGGGGCGCCTGGACGCCGGCCAAGTCCTGGCTGGCGAGATCCGGAAACTGGCGCTCGGCCCTTGCCTCGTCGCGGGCATCCCGCGAGGCGGCCTGATCGTCGCCGGAGAGGTTGCCAACGCTCTGGGCGCTCCTCTGAGCGCTCTTCACACGCGAAAGCTGTCCTCGCCTCAGGCCCCGGAGTTCGCCTTCGGGGCCATGGACGAGGACGGCCAGGTGGTTCTGGACTACAGAAACGTGGTGGCCCTCGGCCTGGGGGAGGCCGAGATCGAGCGGGTCAAGGCGGACGCGTGCCGGGTGGTCGCCCGGCGCCTCGAACAGTACGCCGGACTGCGCCTTCCGGAGCTTTTCCAAGGACGCACGGTCGTCATCGTAGATGATGGCCTCGCCACCGGCCTCACCATGCAGGCAGCCATCGGCTACGCCCTGCGACACGGCGCGGAGGCCATCGTGGTCGCGGTGCCCTGCGCGTCGGAGCGCGCGGCCTACGAGGTGCGGAGCCTCCTCAAGCGCCCCGAAGACCGGTTCGTATGCCCGCTCGTGGATCCCGCGTTCAGCAGCGTGGGCGAGCACTACCGAGATTTCCCCCAGGTCGAGGACGACGAGGCCGCGGAGCAGCTGAAGCGAACGCGCTCGACGCCACAAACTCGAGGACCCGGAGGAATCGCATGACCAGCGTCGAAACCCGCGAAGCTCCTGAGCCTTCCAAGCCGAAAGCGCGGCACAAGTCGTTCACGTATCGGACCTCCGCAACGCTGCTGGACTACCGCTGCGAGGCGGAGGGCCTTCTCGAATTCGTGGACGACGGCTACCGTTTCACGCGCGTCGTCCTGCGGCCCACCATCAGCCTGGCCGATGCGGCGGCGCTGGAGCCCGCAGCGAAGGCCATGCGCGACGCGCACCAGGCGTGCCTCATCGGCCGCTCGGTGCGCGCCGAGGTGGTGGTCGAGCCGCGCCTCGAGGTTGCGAAGGCCGCCGGAGCCTGATCGGCCCGACGTGGCGGGGGTGAGGGTGGCGCCGGGGCAGGAAGAGGGGCCGGTGAGCGCACCGGGCTGGGCTCCGAGCCTGCGCGAATACTACCGCTCGCCGGCGGTCCGGGCGCGGATCGCGGAGTACTGCGGCGGCCTCCGCGACCGCCCCGACACCTTCTCGTGCTGGAAGCTCGCCGGTTACGGCGGCGAACGACGACGCGGCGAGACAGACGGGGGCCCGACGCCCGTGTCGAATGCGGAGCTCGTGCGGCTCTTCGAAGAAGGGGCAGACATCTGTAGGTCCCTGGCCGACCTCGGGGGCACGCTAATCCAGTTGGACGTGGACTACGTCGATCCCAGCGATCCCGGGGAACCCTATCGGCATCCCGAGGTCGTGCTGCGGCGGCTCCTTCCGGTGCAGCGGGTGCTGGGTGAACTCTTCGCCGCCTATCGCCTCCAGCCTCGCGTGGTGCTCACCGGCCGGGGCTACCACTTTACAGTGCGAGCGCCCCTGGGGAGCCGGTTCCAGTCGGGCCTCGTCGAGATCGGCGCCATCGGCGACTCGATGGCGGCCAAGCTGTCGCGCTACGGGGTAGAGCCCGAGCTGGCGCAGAGGCTTGCCCGTGGCCACGAAGGCGCGGGCCGACTGCTCGAGCACTTGGCGCACCTCACCCTCCATCGCTTGAGGGGTCACACCGAGGTGGAAACGACCCTGGCGGACCTGCCGCCGGCGGGGGGCGCGCCCTTCGTGTGCCTGGACCTCACGGCCTACGCCGACCCGCTCTTCGAGCGGCACTGCCGATGCGCGTTCTCATCGAACCAGAAGGCGGGAGTGCAGGGAGCATCCCTCGAGCGTCCTTTCGTGTACAGCCTGCCTTGCGGCGGCGAGCCGATCGCTTGGCTCTTGCGCCTGCGTGAGGACGCTCAGGCCGCGGCCGCCTGGGCTGAGAGCGCGGCCACCGCCATTCCCGACGTGAGCGAGGCGCCCGAGCTGCTCGAGGCGTACAGGCGGGGCCCCGTGGGACGCTTTCACCAGGACTTCGACGCGGGGCCTCATCTCGGGCCCGCCCAATGGCCCTTCACCTATGACCGTCTCACCGACCACGAGCTGCCAGCTTGCGTGCGCGCCCCACTGGAGCATCCGAACCCGCTGCTCCTGCGCCCCGTCTTCCTGAGATCGGTCGCGCTCACGCTCTGGGGTCTGGGCTGGCACCCGCGATCGATCGCGAGCATCGTGGCCTCACGCTTCGAGCAGGCGCACGGTTGGCAGCCCACCTTTCAGCGCTACGACGCGCTGAGCCGGGGCGAGTTCTACGTGCGGCTATTCTGCGGCGCCTGGGCCGACGGACTCGATCGGGCCGCCGACTTCACTTGCGAGGCTCAACGCGGCCGCGGTGTTTGCGAGACCCTGCGCTGTACCCAGGCGGGCCGCGCGCTCTTGGCCTCGGCCACGGACGCCCTCCAGGAAAGGGAAAAGTGCTGAAGTGGACGACGGGCATCTCCACGGGCATCGGGTATCGCCACCCGATTGAGCACACGCTCCAGCCGATCCGGGAGGCTGGTTTCGAGACCCTCGAGATCTCGACGGCACCCCAGCACCTCGACCTGTCCAGCGCTGCGGCCCTTGAGACGCTCCACCGGCGCATCGAGGAGGCGGGCCTCCGCGTGCACTCCCTCCACGCCCCCTTCGGGCACGACGTGAACATCACGAGCCCCGACGCTGCGCAGCGCCGGGCCGCGCTCGACCGGCTCCAGCAGGCCGCCGAGGCCCTGGCCATCCTCGGGGGGACGCTCTACGTCATCCATCCCGGCGGGGAGGACCAGCGTTGGGTGTGGGAGCGCGAGCTGCGGATGGCCCTGGCCGTGGAGGGCCTGCTCCAGATCGCGGCGGGCTGCCAGGCGCGAGGCCTGACCCTCGTCCTGGAGACGCCTCTGCCCCATCTGCTCGGGGGGGCTCTCGACGACTTCGCCTGGATCTTGGACCGGCTTCCGCGGGAGGGGATCGGGGTCTGCGTCGACACCTCGCACTGCTCACTCGGCGGGTTCCTCTTCGAGGCGGTGGCGCGCTTCGGCGAGCGGCTCGTGCACGTCCAAGTGAGCGACAACCGGGGGGTGACCGACGACCACCTGCCTCCCGGGCAGGGACACATCGACTGGTCTCGCTTTCGCCAGGCGCTCGTCGAGGTCGGCTACCGGGGAGTCTTCATGCTCGAGGTCAGCGGCAACGGGGACATCGCCGAGCACGTCCGAGCCGCCGCCGAGGGCGCGCGGCGTGTTCTCAGCCCCGCCTGACCCGCCCCCTCTTGAGGCCGGCCTCGAGTCCGGCGTGCAGCGTCGCCAGCGACTCGGCGTCGTCGTGGGGCCCGTAGAACTCCGACATTCCCATGCAGCCCAAGCCCAAGGCCGAAACGGTCGGGCCCGTCGTTCCCAGTCGTCGCGTCCTCAGGGCGCCTGCCCCAACAGCCCGCGAGCGCCATCGGCGACGTATTGCACGGCCAGTGCGGCGAGCAGCACACCGAGCACCCGGGTCACGACGTTGACGCCGGTCCTGCCCAGCAGTTTCCCGAGCGGAGCCGAAAGGCGCAATGCCACGTAGCCCAGCGCCAGCACCACGCCGGCGATGCCGAGAACCATCGCGAGCCCAGTGGGGTACGGACGCGACTCCGCCGCCAGGATCATGATGCTCGCGAGCGTGCCCGGGCCGGCGATCATGGGGATCGCCAGCGGGAATACGCTGATGTCGGCGCGCGAGCGCGATTCCTCTTCCTCCTCTTTGGTCTCGCGTTCATGCTGTGCGAGGACCATGTCCACGGCGATGAGGAACAGCAGGATGCCGCCGGCCACGCGGAAGGCGTCCATGCTGATGCCGAGGTTGCGCAGAAGCCAGGCGCCGGCCAGCCCGAACGTTGCCAGCAGGCCGCCAGCCACGAGCACAGCCTTGCGGGCGATCCGGGCTTGCTCGTTCAAGGGCCGGCCTCCGGCCAGTGCCAGGAACACCGGCACCAGGCCGATCGGATCCATCACGACGAACAACGTGAGGAACGCCTTGAGCGCCAGACTCTCCATGCTCAGGCCGCTTCCCCCGAGGCGCCATCCAGCTCCGGGACGTGCGCTTCGATCACGCGCAACGACTTCCAACGCCCCGCGCGAAAGCGCCGCATCATGAGCAGGCCCAGCAGCACGACATAGGCGCTCGCAGTGACCCAGGCGGTGTAGACACCGGCCCCCCCGCGCACGCAAAGCAGGTACGCGGGGACCAGCATCGCGACAAAGGACAGCACGACCGTGACGCCCAGCGGGTAGCGGGTATCGCCGGCGCCCTTGAGGCCCGCAGCGAAGACGACGTTGAGCATGTCGAAGATCGAGTACACCGCGACGAAACGCAGCAGCACGATCGCGATCTCTTGCACGCGAGCGAAATCGGCGCCGGCATGAGCGGCGTAGGGACCGAGTAGCAGGCCCGGGGCGAGCACGTAGAGCGCGCCGCAGGCGGACATGTAGACGAGGCTCAGCGCAAACGCCGACCAGGTGGCGCGCTCGGCCAGTTCCGCGTCGTTGCCGCCGAGATAGCGACCCACGATCGACGACACGCCGATCCCGAGGCCGATCATCGGCATGAACACGATCATGTTCAGGCTGAAAGCGATGCCGCTCGCCGCGAGTTCGGCCGTGCCGATCTGGCCCACGATGACCATGAAGACGGCGAAGGCTCCGATCTCCAGCGAATACTGGAGGCCCGCCGGGAGACCGAAGCGGATCAGCCGCGCGAACAGCTCCCTCTCGAAGCGCCAGCCCGCCAGCGTGTTGTACCGCCGGCGGTTCTCGGCGCGGAGCATCAGGGCCAGAAAGATGCCGGCGCCCAGGGCCTGCGAAAGGACCGTCGACCAGGCTGCGCCCACGACGCCCGCTCGTGGGAAGCCCCAGTGGCCGAAGATCCACGCGTAGTTGAGAACCGCATCGACGAGGGCCCCCGCAACGTTGACGAGGAGAATGACGCGCGTCTCGCCGCGGCCCGCGAAGAAGGTCGACAGCGTGGCCATCAGGATGATAGGGAACGACCCGAGCATCACGATCCGCGCGTACTCCACCTCGTGAACGCGCACCTGCGGCGCGTGGCCCGTCATCGCGAACAACGGGGCCGCCAGTGGGCTCAAGGCGGCGATCACGATGCCGCTGACCAGGGAAAAATAGATCCCCTGCCACAGCGTCGGGCCGATCCGCTCGTGGCGGCGCGCGCCGTAATACTGGGCGACGAAAGTCGTCGCGTACTCCCCCGTCCCCAGGCAGAGCCCCATGAAGGTCCAGGTCGCGAACAAGGCCGTGACCGAGCCCGCGACCGCCTCCTGCGAGTACCAGGTGAGGAACAGGCGGTCGCAGAACGCGCCGAGCGTGAACGACATCTGGCTGAGGATCAGCGGATAGCTGACCGCCAGGACCTCGCGTCCGCCTGCCGGGCCCAACCAGAACGCCGTGAACCGCTGCCGCAACGCGTCCATGGCCTCACTCGCCCGTGGAGCACGCGCAGGGCAGGCCGCCCACGCGGGGTCGGCCGCATCGAGCGCAGCGCAGGGTCCCTGACGCTTCCTCCGCGCCGAGGCCAAGCCCGCACTCGGGGCACTCGAGCGTCGCCTGTGTGAGCTTCGTCCCGCATGCCGGACAGGCCGCGATCGGCTCCATGGAGGCGGCGTCTCCTCCGGCGCCCGCTTCGAGCGCGGCGAGCGCCGGCTCGTGGTCGTCGGTAGCGACCAGCAACTCGAACGACCGGATCGACCCGCGCACGGCGAAGCGGATCCCGGCCTCGCCGAGGCGCCGCCCGAGAGGCTCGATCTCCGAAGCCGTGCCCGCGGTCGCGACGGGCACGAGCGGTCCCGCGGAGAACTCGGCGACCGGCGCCCTGGCGCGAAGCTCGGAGTCATCGGCTGACGACTCGATGCCCTCGTAATGGTCCTCGAGCGCGCCGCCGCAGTCGCTGCAGACGGCGATCTCGGGCCGATACTCCTCGCCGCACTCGCGGCACACGCGGACGTGCATCCGCGCATCTTACTTTGACTACCGGGGCCGCCGCCCCTACCCTGCCGCGATGCCGCCGCGCCTGGGAGCCCTGATCGCCGTGCTCTTCTGGGGCGTCTCTTTCGTGGCGACGAAGCTCGTGGTCGGGGAGATCTCCCCGCTCGCGCTGATCTCGGCGCGGGCGCTGATCGGCTCCGTGACCTTGATCGCGCTGCTCGCGCTGCGTGGCGAAGCGCTGCTGCCGCCTCGAGACACCTGGCGCCCCCTGCTCGTCATGGGCTTCGTCGGCGTGAGCTTCCACCAGTTGCTCCAGGCGTACGCCCTCACGCTGACCAGCGCCGTCAACACGGGCTGGTTGATCGGCGTCACACCGCTCTGGGCGGCCTCGTTCTCGCTGTTCGCGCGGCGCGAGCGCCTGGGTCCGGGCAAGCTGCTCGGCTTGGCGTTCGGCTTTCTGGGCGCAGCCCTGGTCGTGACCCGGGGTTCGCTCGTGGCCTTCGCCCCGCTGCCCTCGACGCGTGGCGACCTGCTGATTCTCCTCAGCACGCTCAACTGGGCCTTCTACTCCGTGCTCGGCCACGGCACGATCGCGCGTCTCGGCGCGGCCCGCGCCACGACCGGCGCGATGACCGCGGGCGTCCTGCTCTTGTTCCCGCTCTTCGTCGCGGCTCGCGCCTGGAACGAGCTGGCGCGGCTCTCGCTCACGGGATGGGTTGCGCTCGGCTTCCTCGGCGTGTGCTGCTCGGCGCTCGGATATCTGTTCTGGTACGCGGCCCTCGCGCGGATCGAGGCCTCGCGGGTCGCGGCCTTCTTGTACCTCGAGCCACTCGTCACATTGGCTGCCGCTGTGGCCCTGCTCCACGAGGGGGTGACGCTCGCGACGCTCGTCGGCGGCGCCCTGCTCGTTGCCGGCGTCGTGCTCGTCCAGCGCGCCCGCCCTTGACCGCGACCCGCCCGAGGTCTAACGTCGCCCGATGCGCTTGGCACCGAGGCTGATCGCTCTCGGGCTGCTCGCGGGCGGGTTCGCGGCCGCCGAGGACACGCGCGTCGAGGTCCTGACGGTGCGCAACCGCCCCGCCGCGGAGCTGGTCACGACGCTCGTCCCGCTCGCGGGTCCCGAGGGCGCGGTCACGAGCCTCGAGAACCGGCTGATCGTGCGTGCGACGCCAGCGGCCCTGGCGCAGATCCGCGCCGTGCTGGAGCAACTCGACGTGGCGCCACGCACGCTGTGGATCAGCGTGCGCCAGGCCATCAGTTCCGCGAGCGAGGCGCGCGCGGGCCAGCTTTCCGGAAGCGTCGGAGGCAACGCGGGCAGCGTACAGGTGTCGCCCGGTGGCGCTACCGTCACCACCTCCAGCAGCCGAACGCGTGTCACCGGCGCTTTCGACGCGAGCTCGCGGCAGTCGTCGGGCCAGGACATCCAGCGACTGCAGGTCCTGGAGAATCGGCCGGCCTTCATCCATGTGGGCCGATCCGTTCCCGTGCCCGGGGCCATCGCGGGGCCAGGATCGAGTGTCGCTACGGCCGTGACATGGGCGGAGGCCGACAACGGCTTCTGGGTGCTACCCCGTCTCGCTGGAGCGCTCGTGACGCTGGAGATCGCCGTCGCACACGACGCGCTCGCGGCGGCGGCGGCCGTGCAGGAGCGACGCGTCGACAGCGTCGTGTCGGGCCGCCTCGGCGAGTGGCTTCACGTCGGCGGCACTGCGAACCAGGAGTCCCAGCGTGAAGCGGCTCTCCTCGCCGGCGGATCGCGAGCGCGCACTTCGGACTGGAACGTCGACCTCAAGGTCGAAGCCGACCGGGCGCCGTGACGGTGGCGGTTCGGCAGCAAGACGGCTGGCTGCACACCGGGGACGGCCTGAAGCTGTTCTGGCGCGAGTGGCTCCCGGCCAATCCGCGCGCCGTGATGCTGCTGGTGCACGGGCTGGCCGAGCACTCCGGCCGCTACCTCCACGTGGCGGCGTACTTTGCGGAGCGCGGCTTCGTCGTGTTGGCACTCGACTATCGCGGCCACGGCCGCAGCGGCGGCCCTCGCGTCCACGTCGGCCGCTTCGACGAATTCGTCGAGGACGTCGCCTTGCTGCGGGTCAAGGCATACACCGAGCACCCCTCGCTCCCGCTCGTTCTCGTGGGGCACTCGCAGGGCGGGCTGATCGTGCTGCGAAGCGTGCTGCGCTCGCCCGAATCCGTAGCCGGCGCCATCGTCTCGTCGCCGCTTCTCGGCGTGCACCCCTCGTCGCGACCGGGCCCGCTTCTGGCCGCGGCCTCGCGGGCGCTTTCGGTCCTGGCGCCGGGGTTGCGGCTCGTCAACAACGTGGATCCCTCGCTCCTCTCCCGGGACCCGGCCGTGGTCGAGGCTTATCGGCAGGATCCGCTCGTCAGCAGCCGTGTCTCGTCGCGCTGGTTCAGGTCGTTACTCGCGGCCATCGAGGACACCTTTGACGCGGCAGCCTCGCTGCGAGTTCCGCTGCTGATGATGGCCTCGGGAAACGACCGCCTCGTCGATCCCGATGCGGCGGAGCGCTGGGCGAGCCGCGCCCCCTCGAGCCTGGTCGAGTACGTCAGCTGGGACGGCCTCTACCACGAGATGTTCAACGAGCCGGAGCAGGAAGCGGTGTTTCGAAGGATGCAGTCGTGGTGGCAAACCCACTCGGCAGCCCCAGCGGCAGTCCGGTGATGAGGCCGTAGCTCGGCTGGCTCGGCCGCTGCTTGTCCGCCGCCGCCTCGAGCGCCGCCGCCGACCCGACGAGACCCAGCTCGGCGTGGCTGCGCTCGAAGTCGAAGCGAGCCTGCGCGACGATCACCGCCAGGCGCTCCTGGGTGGCGAGCTTCTTGACCCGCGCATCCCGAGCCTGCGCCAGGGGCGCCGCCGCCAGGACGCCGACGGCCAGTGCGAGAACGAAAACGCTACGCTTCATCTCACGCCTCCCTCGTCCCCATCGCGATCTGCTTCACAGCCTCTAAGACGACGCGTCCCGCACAAAGGTTCGGAAAAGAAACCGCGCATCCAAGCGACTGGAGCTGCCCGCACGCTAGTATCTCGCGTGCCTCGGTTCGGTTTTGTTCTCCCGCTCGGCGCAGCGCTTCTGCTGCAACTTGCGGCCACTGCGTTTCCAGCACAGGTCGAAGCGCAGTTCGCCCGCGGGCTGTATCCGCGCGTCGCGACTGGCCTCGCGGCCCTGACCGCGCCCCTGCCGTTCTCGCTCGGAGAGGCCGGCATCGCCCTCGTCGCGACTTGTGTCCTGGGCGCTTTCGCAGCGCTGCTCCGTCGCTTGTGGCGCCGCAGCGGCCGGCGGCGCGTCGTCCTCGCGGCGGCGGCCCGGCGCCTCGTCCTCCTCGGGGGAATTGGATACGCGGTGTTCCTGTTCGCCTGGGGGCTCAACTATCGGCGCCGGCCGTTTGCGGAAAGCGGCGACCTCACGCTCCGGCCGGCGGCTGCGGCCGAGCTGGTCGGTCTCGCGCGCGAGCTCGCGGCGGACGCTAACCGCTGGCGCGAAGGTCGTAGCGAGGACGCTGCGGGTGTCTTTCGCCTCGCGGCCGGACGCGACACGACGTTTGCCAGGGCTCCGGGAGGCAGCCGCGCTCTCGCCGCGAGGTTCCCGGCGCTCGCGGGTCCCACTCCCAGACCGAAGGCCGCCTTTGCGTCCCCGATTCTTTCCAGGTTGGGGGTCGCCGGAATCTACCTGCCCTTCACCGCAGAGCCGCTCGTCAACGCGACCCTGCCCGAGGCCGAGTTGCCCTTCAGCGCCTCGCACGAAATCGCGCACGCTCAAGGTTTCGCGCGCGAGGACGAGGCGAACTTCGTGGGGTACCTGGCGTGCCGGCTCCATCCGGACCCCGAGTTTCGATACTCGGGGGCTCTGATCGCCGGCTTTTACGCGCTCGCGGCCCTCGATTTCGCGGATAGATCCGCGGCGCGCAAGATCGAGACGCTGCGCAGCGAACCCGTGCGGCGCGACATAGCCGCCATCGTCGCCTGGTCGGCGCGCTACGAAGGGCCGTTGCGCCAGGCGGGCGAACGCGTGAACGACGCCTACCTGCGATCGCAAGGCGCCCGCGAGGGTGTCAGGAGCTACGGGCGGATGGTCGATCTGCTGCTGGCCGAGAGCCGGGCGCGGACGCCTGACGTATCGGATTGAGCCATGCGGGCCGACCCAAGGCCCTGGAAAACCTAGATCTTGTCCATGAAGGCGGCGACCGTGGGCGAGAAGCGGTCGAAGTCCACGAGGAACGAATCGTGACCTTGGACCGAGGGCAGGGCGACGAAACTCACGTCGCGACCCTGTGCGGCGAGGATCGCCGCCAGCTCCTGCTGCTGATCGAGCGGAAACAGGAAGTCCGTCTCGACGCCGACGACCAAGACCTTGGGCGCGCGAATCCGCGCGAGCCCGGCCTCCACAGTGCCCCCGTGCTCGGCCATGTCGAACAGGTCCATGCACCGCGATAGATAGAGGTAGCAATTCGCGTCGAAGCTCCCGGCGAACTTCTTCGCGTGGGCTTCCAGATAGGCCTCGACCTCGAACTCGACGCCGAAGGCCCCCTGCCTCGGGTCCTTCACGTCCACGCGCTCGCGGGCGAAACGCTGCCGCCATTCCCTGGCCGAGCGGTAGGTGATCAGCCCGAGCTTGCGCGCGAGGCGCAGGCCGGTCACCGGGCCCGGGGGCGAGTAGTCCCCGCCCTTCCACCCAGGATCGGAGCGGATCGCCTCGCGCTGCACCGAACGGATCGCGATCGCGAACGGCGTTGCTCGCGCCGCCGAAGAGATCGTCACCAGCGCGTGCACATCGCCGGGGAAGAGCATCGCGTAGGCGAGCGCTGTCATGCCACCGAGCGAGGGGCCGACGATCGCGCGCAGTCGTCCGATGCCGAGGGCCTTCACCGTCTCGTGCGCGGCGCCGGCGATGTCCTCGATCGCGAGCACCGGGAAGTCCATCCGGTACGCGCGGCCGTTGGCCGGGTCGATCGAGGCCGGCCCGGTCGAGCCGTGACAGCTCCCGAGCGAGTTCACGCAGATCACGTGGAAGCGATCAGTGTCGATCCCCTGGCCCGGGCCAACCATCTCTTCCCACCAGCCCGGCGCCTTGTCTTCCGCCGAGGAACGCGCGTGAGCGCCCGGCGAGAGGCCGGTGACGAGCAAGACCGCGTTGTCCTTCTGCGGCGTCAGCTCGCCCCAGGTCTCGTAGACCATCTCGACGCGTGCGAGGCTGCCGCCGTGCCGCATCGGGAAGGCTCCGGGCAGCACCACCGTGCCCCTCATGCGCAACTCATCGGCGGCAACGTTACCACGCGGCGTGGCCGGATCGCGCCGAGTGGTGGTAGCCTCGACGGCCATGCGCTGGGTTGCCCGGGCCCTCGTCGTCCTCGTGCTGGCCGCGGCAGCTGTCGCCCTCGGCCTGCGCCATCTGGGCCGGCGCGCCTTGCCTCAGATCGACGGGACGATCGCCGCCGCTGGCACCTCAGAGCGCGCCGAGATCGTGCGCGACCGCTGGGGCGTGCCGCACATCTTCGCGGCTTCCGACGAGGACGCCTACCTAGCGCTCGGCTGGGTGACCGCACAGGACCGGCTGTTCCAGCTCGAACTGCTGAGGCATCTCGGCCAGGGCCGCCTTTCGGAGCTGTTCGGCCCCGCGATGCTCAAGACCGACCGGCTGTTTCGGACCATGCAACTCCATCGCGTCGGCGTCGCGATGCTGGCACGCGCGCGACCCGAGGCGCGCCAGGGGGTCGAGGCCTTCGCCCGCGGCGTCAATGCCGCGGTCGCCGCCCGACACGGCCGGCTGCCGCCCGAGTTCGCGATTCTGGGCCGCGGCTTCGAAGCGGCCAAGCCCGACGACTTTCTCGGCATCCTCGGTTACATGGCGTGGGGCCTCAACACGTCGTGGCACTTCGACCCGCTCTACACGAAGCTCGCTGCGCGCCTGCCACCAGCGCAGCTGGCGGAGATCTTCCCGTTCAACTTCGGCGGCCCTGCTTCGGCTCATCCGCGCTCGATGCGCGCGTTGCTCGCGGCGGACCTTCCGCTCTTCGACCTCTCGACTTCGGAGCGGACGCTGCTCGAGAGCGTGCCTTCGTTGCGCGCCAGCAACAACTGGGTCCTCGGCCCGTCCAAGACGACTACCGGCGCGCCGATCCTTGCGAACGACCCGCACCTCGGTCACGGCGCACCCGGCCTCTGGTACGAAGTGCACCTGAAGACGCCCACCCAGGACGTGGCCGGCGTGACGATCCCGGGCCTGCCTTTCGTGATCCTGGGCCACAATCGCGAGATCGCCTGGGGCTTCACCAACGTGATGCTCGACGGCGCCGACTTCTTCGCCGAGAAGCTGCGGCCGGGGTCGCCTGGCGAGGTGATGAGCCACGGGCAGTGGGTCAAGCTCGAGGAGCGCCGCGAAGAGATCCGCGTGAAGGGCGCGGAAGCTGTGCCGCTGACGATCCGCTCCACACCCCATGGTCCGCTCGTCTCGGACTTGATGACTGGCCAGAGCGAGGCGCTTTCCTATCAGTGGAACTACTTCGCACCCGAGGCCAACGAGGTCGAGGCGATCTACGCCCTCAATCGCGCCCGCAATTGGGGTGAGTTCCGCGCCGCGGTGCGCCACTTCGGCGCCGTCTCGCAGAACGTCGCCTTTGCCGATCGAAGCGGTCACATCGGGCTGCAGACGACCGGCCTCATCCCGCGCCTTCGCGGCAACCCCGACGGCAGCGCGATCCGCGCCGGTTGGGACGGGTCCGAGGATTGGGACGGTTTCATCCCCTTCGAGGAGAACCCGGCTTCCTTCGACCCTCCCGAGGGATGGCTCGCGTCTGCTAACAACCCGACCGTCCCCAGAGCGCCGTATTACATCTCGTCGCAGTGGGAGCCGGTCGATCGCTATCTGCGCATCCGGGAGCTGATCACACAGCGCCCACGGCTCTCGCTCGAAGACGTGAAGAAGATGCAGCTGGACACCGTGCTGGTGTCGGCGCGGGAGATCGCGCCGATGCTCGATGCGGCCTTCCGCGAACAGGCCAAGGGCGCGGTGGTTGCCGCTGCCCTCGCCGAGCTTCACGGCTGGGACGGCGAGATGCGGGCCGATCGCGCGGCCCCCACGCTGTTCTCGGTCTTCTACCGCCGCCTGTTCTACGCGATCTTCGAAGACGAGTTCGGCCCCGAGCTGGCACGGGCCTACCGCTCGCACGCGAACGTCTCTGCGATCATGCTCGGGCAGGTGATGCGGGGCGGCCCGGAGCACTGGTTCGATCGCGTGGACACGCTGGCACGGGAGGATCGCTCCGAGATCCTGCGCACCACCTTCGCCAGCGCCGTTCGCGAGCTGGTCTCGAGCCTCGGCGACGATCCCGCGAGCTGGCGCTGGGGGCGGCTGCATACGATCACTTTCCGCCACGCACTCGGCCGCGGCACGCGGCTCCTGGCGCCCTACTTCGAGCGCGGACCCTTCGCGGTACCGGGCCACACCTCGACCGTGAACAAGATGGAGTTCGCCGAAGCGGACTTCGCGGTTCGCGACGGGCCGTCGATGCGGCAGATCACCGATCTCGGCGATCTCGAGCGTTCGCTGGCCGTGCTGCCGATGGGCCAGTCCGGCATCCCGGCGTCGCCCCACTACGACGACATGCTGCCGCTCTGGCTCTCGGGCGGCTACCATCCCTTCACGATGGACCGCGCGAACATCGACAGGAACGCCGAGGGCCGGCTGCTGCTCGAGCCATGACCAAGGACGAGCTGTGCGCAATCCGTGCTGAGCTCGGCCTTTCGCAGCGCGCCTTCGCCCGGCGCATCGGTGTTTCGCCCCGGACGATCGCGCGCTGGGAAGACGGCTTGCACCCGATCGGCCTCGTATACGAGCAACTGATCCACATCCAAGCCGCGGCTCCCCGGCCGAAGCACGAGGAGGCTTGACGCCTTCAGTGCCCGTCGCAATGCGCGCCATCGAGATCCGAGCGCCGGGCGGGCCAGAGATGCTGCGCGTCGCCACACGGCCGGTGCCTCGAGCTGGCGCCGGCGAGGTCTTGATCCGCGTCGAGGCCGCCGGCGTGAATCGCCCCGACGCGCTGCAGCGTCGTGGCCTGTATTCGCCACCGCCCGGCACGAGCGACATTCCGGGCCTCGAGGTCGCCGGTGAGATCGTCACTGTCGCTGCCGATGTCACGGCCTGGCGCACCGGCGATCGCGTGACGGCGCTTCTGGCGGGGGGCGGCTACGCCGAGTACGCGGTGGCCCCGGCTCCGCAGTGCCTGCCGATCCCGCGCGGCTTCGACGCTGCGACTGCGGCCGCGCTGCCCGAGACCTTCTTCACCGTCTGGACCAACGTCTTCGATCGCGGCCGGCTCAGAGCCGGCGAAGCCTTCCTGGTTCACGGCGGCGCCAGTGGCATCGGCACGGCGGCGATTTCGATGGCCCGGGGCTTCGGCGCCCGCGTCTTCGCGACCGCGGGCTCGCCCGCTCGCTGCCGGGCCTGCGAAGAGCTCGGAGCCGAACGTGGCATCGAGCGCAACGCCGAGGACTTCGTCGCGCTCACGCGCGAGTTGACCGGCGGCAAGGGCGTCGACGTGATCCTGGACATGGTCGGCGGCGACTATCTGCCGCGCAACATCGCTGCTCTCGCCGACGGCGGCCGCCTCGTTCAGATCGCCTATCTGCGCGGCTCCCGCTCGGAGCTCGACCTGGATGCGGTGATGCGCCGGCGCCTGACCATCACTGGCTCGACCCTGCGCCCGCGCAGTGTCGCCGAGAAGGGCGCGATTGCGACGTCGCTTCGCGTGAAAGTCTGGCCGCTGCTGGAAGCCGGAGAGCTCCGCCCACGAGTCCATGCGACCTTCCCGCTTGCCGAAGCCGCCGCCGCCCACGCCCTGCTGGAAGCGAACCAGGTCGTCGGCAAGATCGTCTTGCTACCTTAGAGGGCCAGCGCCGAAGCTCCCCGGCGGGCGACGACGGACGCGAGACTGCGGCCTTCGAAATCGCCTTCGCGGTGGCGCAGAACCTCCAGGGCGGAGACACGCTCCAGCAGTTCGCCCGGCTTCAGGAGGAAATCCGGGTGCGTCGGCTTGCCGCGAGCCGCTTGAGCGGTCGTGAAGGTCTCGTAGATCAACAAGCCTGCGGGCGCCAGGGCTGTTACGATCGCTGGAAAGAGCGAACGCTGCAGGTAGTTGAAGACGACGACCATGGCGTACTTCTCGGGGCCGATCTCGGCGGCCGCCTCCAGGTCGATGCGCCTCGTGCGCAGCGAGAGGCCACGCACGGCGGCCAGGCGTTGCAGCTCGTCGAGACGCGTCGCGTCGCGGTCGAGGCCGAGCACGTCCAGGCCGCGCTCCGCCAGCCAGAGCGCGTTGCGACCCGAACCACAGGCGACGTCGAGCGCCAGGCCTCGCGTCGGGAGCAAGTCGGCGTTCTCGGCCAGCCAAGCCGCTGCCGGCTCCAGGCCTCAGCCTCCGAAGGCGCCGCTTCGGAAATCGCGGATGGCCTGCTGAATCTCCTCGCGCGTGTTCATCACGAACGGGCCATGGCGCACAACCGGCTCGCGCAGCGGCTGGGCGGCGAGGAGCAGGAAGCGGACGCCGCCTTCCCCGCTCACAACGCGCAGCGCCTCACCCTCGGTCAGCACCGCAAGCTGGCCAGCTGAGATTCGTGTCCCCGCGCCCGCGCCGCCCTCCCCAACTTCAGCCCCGCCCTCGAACACGTAGGCGAGGCCGGTATGACCCGTGGGAGTCGCCTGCTCGAAGCTCTGGCCCGCTGGCACGGCGACGTCGAGGTAAAGCGGCCGGGTCGCGATCCCCACCACTGCGCCCGACACTCCCTCGGACTCCCCTGCCACCACTCGCACCGTCGTGCCGTCGGCGCGCTTCACGACAGGGATTCTCTCCGGCGGGAAATCCTGGTAGCGCGGCGCCGTCATCTTGTCTTTCGCCGGGAGGTTCACCCAGAGCTGGAAGCCCCACATCAGGCCGTCGCGTTGCTGTGGCATCTCCGAGTGGATGATGCCTCGGCCGGCCGTCATCCACTGGACGCTGCCCGGCACCAGCTCGCCGCGGTTGCCGCTGTGATCCTCGTGGCGCATCACGCCGGCGAGCATGTAGGTCACGGTCTCGAAGCCGCGGTGCGGGTGGTCGGGAAAGCCGGCCACGTAATCGTCGCCGCTCTCTGAGCGGAACTCGTCGAGCAACAGAAACGGATCGGCCGAATCCAGCTCGGGCCCACCGAGGCTCCGCCGAAGCTTGACGCCCGCGCCATCGGAAGTATCGCGGGCGCGCACCACGCGCGCCACGCTGCGTAGCGTCACCATCCGCGCAACCTCTCGCTCCAGGCCGCGAGCGACTCCAGATACTTGACGAGCCGCTCGCGCGTCTTCGCGTCGGTGAGGCGGCCATCGGCGTCGAATTTCTCGTGGGCGCTCGCGACCAGGAACTCCGGCCCCTGCAGGGCATACGTCTGCGTGAAGACGAAGGCCTGACGCAGCTGCGCCTGGGCTCGCGCTGTGCCCGCCATGCCTGGGCTCGCGCCCACGATCCCGGCCGCTTTTCCATTCATCACTGGCTTCTCACCCGTGGCCGCGCGCGAAGCCCAGTCGATCGCGTTCTTCAGCACGCCGGGCACGCCATAGTTGTACTCGGGCGTGACGAACAGCAGGCCGTCGGCGGCGGCGATCGCGGCCTTCAGCGCCGCCACGGGTTCCGGCAGGCCGGCCGCCTCCAGATCGGAGTTATAGGCGGGGATCGCCGCGATCTCGAAGCTCGTGAGCTGCATCCCGGCCGGTGCCAGCTCGATCGCGGCGCGCAGCAGCGCCCGGTTGTAGGACTTCTCGCGCAGGCTTCCGGCGATACCCAGGATCTTCACGCCCATACCGCATCCTCGCGGACAGCCGGCCCCGCCGTCAAGCTAGAATCCGCGGGCGTGACGCCGATCGCGGCCGACTTGCGCGGGAAGACGATGCTCGTGACCGGCGCCAGCGCGGGCATCGGCAAGGAAGTGGCGCGCGGCCTCGCGGCCCTCGGCGCACACGTCATCCTGGCCTGCCGCGATCGCGAAAAAGGCGAAGGCGTGGTGCGGGAGATCCAGGCCACGGCGCCCAGCGCACGCCTGGAGCTCCGCGTCGTCGATCTCTCGGTCCAGGCTTCGATCCGTGACTTCGCGGCCGGTGTGGCGGAAGAGCACTCAGCGCTCCACGCGCTCGTGAACAACGCGGGCGTCTGGCTCCAGCGCCGCGCCGAGACGCTCGAGGGCATCGAGGCGACGTGGGCGACGAACGTCCTCGGCTACTTCTTCCTGACCGATCGGCTGCTGCCGCTCCTGAAGAAGAGCGCGCCCGCGCGAATCGTGAACCTGGCCTCGCGTCTGGCGGCCGATCTCGACCTCGATGACGTCGAGTTCCGGCGGCGCCCTTACAGCGGCGTTACGGCCTACGCGCAGAGCAAGCAAGCCGACCGCCTGTTCACCTGGGCGCTCGCCCGCCGCCTCTTCGGGAGCGGAGTCACCGCGAACGCAATCCACCCCGGCGGCGTCAACACGGAGCTGTTCGCCAAGGCCGGCGGCCTCGCCGGCCTGGCCGCCTCGGCGTTCGCCAAGCTCTTCACCAAGACACCCGCGGAAGGCGCCGACAGCGCGCTCTGGCTCGCCGCCTCGCCAGAGGCTGCGAACCTCGAAGCCGCCTTCGTCGTGGATCGCAAGGCGACGCCTTGCTCGTTTCGCGGCAAGGGCGAAGCGGAACTCTGGGGACTCTGCGAGTCGATGCGCCGAGTGTGACAAAGCCGTCAAGGGGGAGGCGAGTAGCCTGCTGAGCTTCGGTTGGCTCTCGGCCCTGCTCGAGTAGCTCCCGTTTATGACACAGCGGCCGCTTGCATCCAGGGCCCGAGAAGTGCCATATTTCTTCTCGACATCCGGAGTGACCCGCCGTTTCGCGGGCCCGGCAACCTGGGCGGACATCCCAAGGTGCCGTTCCAGCCGGCCGCGTGGCAGAGGCTGGAAGATGTGGCCTCGAGCGCACCCGAGGCAAGTGAAGTGTCCGGCGCGGAGGCCCCGCGCTCTCTGGTTGTCTTCTTCGAGAGGAGAAGACCACCGTGCCCGACCCCAACCACCACCTGTGGCGTAACGGCCGCCTCTACTGGGTGGCATTCACTGTGCACCTGCCCGGCTGGCAGAAGGAGCGCATCCGGCTGTCGCTCGGCACGGCCGACCTCGACGAGGCTCGGCGCCGCCGCGACGCGCTGCTCGCCGAGTATCCCCATCGCCGCGAGTGCACGCTGTCGCTTCGCGTCGGCATGTGCCGCTCCACCCCGGTCGCGGCGGATGGGCGGGCTGCGCGCCGCTGCGCGATTGATGGCTTCGTAAGCACGTCGCGAGGCGGCCTGAACGCGTCTCAGTTCAGTTTCGGAAGTCGATCGAGCAGCAGCGGGTAGCCGGGGTCGTTGCGGATCGCGGCGAGGTCCGAGTCGGACTCGATGCGGGCACGGTCCGCGAAGCCGTTGTCGATGGCGCGCGCCAGAGCAGCGAGCGCTTCACGCTCCGAGCCGAGGCGCGCATAGGCCCGCGCCAGGCCGAACTGCGGGTAAGGTTCCTCGGGCCGGATCGTGGCCGCGACCTGGTAGCAGGTGGCCGCACGCCTCCACTCGCGACGACTCATCAGCTCGCGCGGGACGTAGAACGACGACTCTGCGAGGGTATGCGCCAGCCGACGTTGCGCCGACTGGCCCTCGTACGAAGCCAGTTCCGCCTGCTTCTTGAGCTCGGCGAGCTGCAGGTCGCCCACGACGCGAGCCAGCGGCGGCGGCAGATCGCCCGAGCGGATCGTGTCCAGGATCGCGCTCGCCCGCTGATTGAGGCCGATATCCCGGCGGTCGAGCTTGTCGCGGCGCTTCAGCTCTGCCTCGGCCGGCTTTCGCAGGCGTTCGGCACAGGCGCGCGCCTCGGCGACGTCGCGAAGTCCGTCGAGGTCCGCAGCGAGACGAGACCACGTGAGGAACGCATCGGCGTTCCGGCCCACCGCTTCGTGGGCGCCGGCCACGGCCCGATCGCGCGTGGCATAGGCCTCGATCAGGGCCGGATCCGGCGCGAGCACGCCGCGCTTCATCGCCTGCAGGTCGAGCCACTCGACGGCCTGTGCGGCGAGCGCGACGGGCGGCCAGGCGTGCTCGCCCTCCCACACTTCGATGCGATGCGGGACTGCGAGCTTGGCGAGCTGCGTATCGAGCTGCCGCATCTCGTAGTAGTTGAAGTCGCGGGCGCCCACCGTTCCGAACACTCCGAATTTGGTCCCCTGGCCCGGCGGCCGGTCCGGAGCAAAGCCTGCGCCCGCGGCGATCACACCGGCGAGTGCGCCCGGGAGGGCCTGGCCCAGGGCGCAGGCCAGACGCGCGCCGCCCGAGAACCCCGCGGCATAGGTCCGTCTGGGGTCGATCGGCAGGCGGCCGTGCGTGTCCGCCCAGAGGGCGTTGATCGCCTCGCCATTCGGCGCGTCCTTGTTGTCGCTCTCGGTGTCGTTCGAGCTCGCGACAATGAAGCCCCGACGCTCAGCCGCTTCGCGAAACAGCTCGGCGCCGAGCTTCCCCCGGCGACGTGGATCGAACACGTACAGGATCGGCCAGGCGTGAGCCGTCGTGAAGCGGGTGGGCAGGTAGAGCGCATACGAGTGCTTCGGATCCGCGACGCAGGGGACCTTGTCGGCGACCTCGCCCGGTCGCGCCAGGGGGACCGCGGCGGCGGGGGCAAGCGCCATAGCCATGGCCGCCAGCAGCATCTTCAGTTCGTGCGCGGCTTCAGCACGACGACGTACTGGTAGGGCAGGATCTCCGGCTCTTCGACCTTTGCGAGCCCCGCCCGCGCGGCGCCCTCCAGGAACGCCTCGCGCGAGATGCGTTGCGCCTGCGGTGGGCCGACGGGGGTTTCTCGCTTCTGGTAGTCGATGTTGACGATCCGGCCGCCGGGCTTGAGCGCCCGGGCGAGACGCCGCAGGTAGTCGGGCCCGTCGTGGAAATGATGGTAGGTGTTGACGATCAACGCGACGTCGCAGGAGGCCGGCGGAAGCAGCGGATCTCCGCTGAGAGCGAGCACCGGTGTCAGGTTCGTGATCCCTGCCTTCTCCACCCGGTCGCGCAGCGCCGCCAGGATCGTCGGCTCGACATCGACGGCCCACACCCGTCCGCTCGAGCCGACAGCCTTCGCCAGCCGCAGCGAGAAATAGCCGGGGCCCGCGCCGATATCGCAGGCCGTCTGGCCCAGCGCCAGGCCGAGCGCCTTCACCACGCTGTCTGGCTTCTGCCAGGCATCGCGCCCCGGATCTTCCAGGTTCGCGATGTAGCCGTCGAGGTCTGCTGGATTGCCGAAGCGATCACCGTGGCCGTGCTTCGGCGTTTCCTGTGGCGCGGCGAGCGCGGCGATCAACAGACTGAACGCGAGCCTCACGCCTTCGAGTCTATACCGCAGCTTGAACGGTTGGCACGTCCAACCTATCCTCCGGCCATATGCGACTTCGCCCCGCGCCTCTCCTGCTCGCAGCTCTGCTCTCCACTCAGGGCGCCTCGGCGCCGGCCACGGAGAAAGCAACGCTGCGCGGCTACTCGCCCCGCGCCTCGGAGCTCGAGCGAGAGATCGAGCGGCGCTTCCAGGCGCTGCCCGACGCCGAGCGCACGCGCGCCTGGCATCGCTACTTCACGGCAGAGCCACACGTCGCTACATCCAAGCGCAACAACCATCTGGCGGACTACGTGGCGGAGCAGTGGCGCCAGCAGGGGCTGGAGGACGTGGTGATCCGGCGCTACGACGTGCTTTCCTCGAACCCCATCGAGGTCAAGGTCGAGATGACCGCCCCGCACGCCTACGTGCCGAGCCTGCGCGAGGATCCAGTCCCCGAAGACCCCGACACGCAGCGCTCCGACATCAGCGACGCATGGCTGTCGTTCTCGGCCTCGGGCGACGTCACGGCGCCCGTGGTCTACGCCAACAGCGGCAATCCTGCGGACTACGACGTGCTGCGGAAGAGCGGCATCGAGCCGCGGGGCAAGATCGTCATCGTCCGATACTCGAACCCGTACAGCTATCGCGGCTTCAAGGCGCTCACCGCGCAGCGCGAAGGTGCTCTCGCCATGATCGTCTACTCCGACCCGGCCGAGGACGGCTACGGCCGCGGCGAGGTGTTCCCGAAAGGACCGTGGGGCCCGCCGAGCCATCTTCAGCGCGGCGGCATCGCCTTCGACTTCATCGTCCCGGGAGACCCGCTGACACCGGGCTGGGCTTCGCTGCCCGGCGCACGGCGGATCCCGATCGAAGAGGCTGTTTCCGTCCCCAAGCTGGTCGCGATTCCAATGTCGCATCGCGACATTCAGCCGATCCTCGAGGCGCTGGGCGGGCCCGAGGCTCCGAAGGAATGGAAGGGCGCGCTGCCGATTGCGTACCACCTGGGCGGCGAAGCGGCGAGGCTCCACATCAAGGTCGCTATGCAGACCGATGTTCAGCCGAACCTGGTGGTCGAGGGCCGGATCCGGGGCAGCGACAACCCCGACGAGTGGATCGTGCTGGGCAACCACCGCGACGCATGGGTGTTCGGCGGCGTCGATCCCGGAAGCGGCAGCGCCGCGCTGCTGGAGACGACACGGGCGCTCGGACTCCTGAAGCAGCAGGGAGCACGGCCGAAGCGGACGCTCATCTTCTGCAGCTGGGACGGCGAGGAGGTGACGCTGACCGGCTCGACAGAGTGGGGTGAGCAGTTTGCGGAGGAGCTGAAGCAGAAAGCGGTGGCCTACCTGAACGTGGATTCCGCCGCCGCCGGCCCCAACCTCAACGTGAGCGCGCAGGCCTCGCTCGCGCCGCTCATCGTCGAGCTGACGCGTGAGCTCTCGGACCCGTCAGGCGTCTCGCTCTTCGAGGCCTGGACGCGATCAGAGCAGGCCGAGACGAAGACGGCCGGCGAGCCGGCGCTCGTCAAGACGCGGATCGGCAGTGGTTCCGACCATACGGTGTTCCTGAATTTCGTGGGCCTGCCGGTCGTGGAGATGGGCTTCGACGGCCCCTACGGCGTTTACCACTCCGCCTACGACGACCACTACTGGGTATCCAAGATCGGCGATCCGGGCTTCAAGTACCACGTGCTGATGTCGCAACTGTGGGGTTCGATGGCGCTGCGGCTCGCGAATGCGGACGTGCCGCCGCTCGACGCCGAGGCCTACGCGGCGGCCCTCGGCACGTTCGTCACGGCGCTCGCCGAGATCGACGGCGCCAGCGCCGAACTCGACCTGGCTGCGCTCGCCGCTCACAGCCAGGCGCTTGGGTCCGCCGGGCGGCGACTGAACGAGCGGATCGCTGCGGGACTCCAGGTCGGAGCCTTGAGTGCCGAGCAAACAGCCCGCGTCAACGAAGCGCTCCGGCAGTTCGAGCGCAACTGGCTCTCCCCCGCCGGAATCCCGGGCCGGCCCTGGTTCAAGCACCTGCTGTTCGCGCCCCGCTACAGCTACGCCGCGATGACGCTGCCGGGCATCACCGAGGCCGCGGAGAAGGGCGATTGGCCAGTGGCACGCGAGCAAGCGAAGCTCGTCGCCGAGGCCATCGCGCGCAACACGACGCTGCTCGCAAAGGCCGCCGAGCTGCTGCCGACGGCAGCGCCACGCTAGCGGCGCCGGCTCTCTACGTCCGCCTACTTACCCGGCAGTTTGAAGGTGATCGGCAGGCGGCAGAGGACCAGCTCGTCGCCGTCGGCGATCGGCGTGAGCACGCCGTTCGCGAGCTTCTTGCCGTTCAGGAAGGTCCCGTTCATCGTGCCGATTTCCTCGGCAATGAAGAACTCGCCGTCCTTGATCACGAGCCGCGCGTGGCGGCGGGAGATGTTGCGGCTCTGGTCCTCGGAGCTGAGGTCGACCTCGGGGCTCATCCCGGTGACCGAGTCGAAACGGCCGATCAGCGCGTCGCTCTTGAAGACGGGGAACACGTTGCCGCTCGCGACCGAGATGAAATAGCAGGCGGCCTCGGCCTGAAGCGTGGGCGCGTCCTTTGGCGCCACCACCTCGCTGTGGGCTTCGGCCGAGGCGCCGCCCTGCGACAGCACCTGCGCGAGCTGCTTGTTGGTCTCGCGCAGCCGGATCGAATACTTGCGCAGCATGCGGATCGCGATCTCGGGGTTCGCTTTGATCATGTCCCCGAAAACTTCGCTGCTGATCACGATCAGGTCGCCCTCTTCGACGACCTCAGCCGTGGCCGAGCGCGGCAGCCGCTCGAGGATCGCCATCTCACCGAAGAAATCGCCCTTCTCGAGCGTCGCGAGGACGGCGTCCCCTTCGTTGACCTTCTTCTTGATGGCGACGCGGGCCGACTGCACGATGTACATCTCGTCGCCGTCTTCGCCCTCGCGGAACAGCACGCTGCCCTTGGCGAAGTGCGTCAGGAACTTGGCGAAGGGGTTCTTTTCAGCAGCCATCGCTAGCAGTTAGCGGGCGAGTTTAGCAGATTACTGCCGCTTTGCCGACGCCGTCACAGCGCGTAGCCGAACTGCTCGACGAAGGCGCTCCATTGGGCCGTGAGGCCCTGCACGGCGATCGCCAGAATCGCCACTACGGCCAGCAGTCGCTGCCAGCCTCGAGCTCGGGCCAGGCGGGCCAGGCTGTCCCCGGCCGTGAGGCAGAACAAGGGCGCCACAAAGAGCACTTCGTGGGTGTGGCCGAAGATGTCGGGAAAGCGCGCCCGGCCGAACAGCAGCGCCACGTAGCTGAGAGCCCACGCCCCCAGGAACACCCGGCTCTCCGACTGCTGTCGCAGCAGCCTCCAAAGCCCGAACAGGGCCAGCACGGGCACGATCGGACCGAAGAACGTCAGCGTGCGGGTGTTCAGGACCTGCAGCAGGGGGTGTATCGGCCGGTCCGATCCCGAGAACTCGCCGAGGGCAAGCTTGGAAAACATCTCGAAGATGAAGGCAGAGAAGCCGCGGTAGTAGAGGGCAAACGCCAGGAGCCCGCCAAGCGCCCCGAGGCCAAGGACACTCGCCGCCAGGCGCCACCTTTCAATCCCTGCCTCGAGGACGAGGAGCAGCGACAGCAGCGAGAGGAGGACTGGCAGTACGATCAGCGACGAGACGTAGGCAAGAGAACAGGCCGTGGCGAGAACGACTCCGACCAGGAAGACGCGAGTGCGGCCGAGCGCCCCGAGCCGGCGCGCCAGCCAGGCGAGAAACGTCATGTCGATGGCGTGGCCGAAGAGCGCCGCCAAGAGTGCAAGCACGAGCCTTATTCCATAGGCCGGAACCAGCGCCAGCAACACGACACCCGCGGGCGAGGCCCCGAAATGCCGTGCCAGGACCGCAAGCGCCAGCATCGGCACGCTACACAAGCCCACGGCCGCTAGCTTCATGAACGTCAGCGCGTGTTCGCGGTCGATCGGGAGCAGGGCGAAAGGCACGTGGAAGGCCGGGCTGTAGGGCATGGCAAAGAGCTGGCCGTAGGCCTGCTTGCGCCAGACCGCTTGCTCCCAGATGTACTTGGCCGGCTGCCAGAAGAAGTCCCAGCCGGCCTCGCGCACGATCTCGACCAGGCGGGCATGACTGTGCAGGTCAGGATGCCAGTAGTCGGGGTGGTTGAGGATCGCGGCGCGGAGCACGAAGGCGGCCGCTGCCACGGCCACCACAAGACGCGTGTCCCCAGCCCAGAGCAAGCGGCGTGGCTCGAGAGCCCGGCAGACGCCGATCAGCAAGAAGCCTAGCAAGGCGAGCGCCTCAGGAAGCCAGGTCAAGAGCCGGTGAGCGAGCCAGGGATCGCGCCGTAGCAGGACGAGCCCGATCACCACCCAGGGAGCCGCGAGGGCGGCGCCGGCACTCGGCCCGAACCCGGCGCAGCGCAAGACCACGAACAAGACCAGGACGAGCAACGCGGGCCGGAGCAGAGCGCTGCCCCGTAGGCGGGCGCCCGCGGACTTGTCCAGGTCGAAGCGGAGCCAGTCGAGCCGCAGCGCTCGGCCCTGGTGATCCGCCGGTGAGACACGTAACCCCGCGCTGGCTGGCGTGAAGCCCGCGGCGTTCACGTCGACCGTACGTTCGAGAATGGCGCCGCCGCGACAACTGAAGCGGTCGACAGGCCGGCCATCGAAGACGATCGCCACGTCGGCAGCCTGCCCCAGAATCCGCGAGAATCGCAAGGACAGCCGGAGCGGTCCCTGCACCTCCACGGGCAGGCGCATCACGCCTTCAGGCCCGGACCAATGCAGCCCGACGGCGTCTTCGACTTCGCTCAGCGCGGCAAAGCCGCTCACGTAAGGCGCGTCGCCGGGACCCAGGTTGAGTTGGAGCCGGAGCGGCCCGGACACCGGCGCCCTGGCCGCCACCAGCAACGGCGCCGCCAGCAAGCTGGCCAGGAAGAGATCCGGCCCGAGGCGTCTCAAGCAGCGCGACCGGACGGCCAGCGCCTCACGAGACCTCGATCGTCTGCAGTTCCGGGGAGAGCGGCAGGTTCTGGAGAATGGCCCGCTTCTGCACCTCGCGGAACAGCGTCATCAGGAAAGTCTCGAAGCGGTGGGCGATCTGCTGAAGGGCCGGCAGGCTGGCGCACTTCAGGATCTCGATGAAGAACAGCTCGAAGCCGGACCAGTCCCGGTACATCAGGTACTTCATGTTCGTGTCGTAGAAGCGCGAAATCTCTTCCTTCATCCGGCTCGCCGCCGCGTCGTCGCGCTTCCTCTGAAACTCCCGGATCGCCTTCACCAGCCCCGCGAGCCCGTCCCGCAGGTGGACCGACTGTTCCAACTTGGCCGTGAAGTCGCCGAAGATGTCCTTGCCCCCGACGTCGGCGAAGGCCTGCGCCAGCTGCACCACCGACTGCTGGAAGGCGTCCTTCAGGATCCCGTGGCTGTTCTCGACGCGGGCGCGGATGCTGTCGGTTTGGCGCGAGGCCGAGATATCGAGCAACTCGGTGTTAATGACCTTCTTCAACTCGAGCGGCAGGCAGTAGACGAACGAATCGTACAGGTCGAAGAGCGGCTGGCCTGCCTCGAGCGTCGGCTGCACGCGGCGCTCGAGAAACGTGAGCAGCAGCCGCGTCTCCGACGTGATCAGGGTGAAGATCAAGAGCGTGCTCCGGAGCTTCCCCTCGTCGGCCCCGGCGGGATCCGCGTACTCGAGGTAGTGAAGCAGCCGGAAGAACTCGAGGAAGGTCTTGGCCGCGTGCTTGCGCCGCTGTGGATCCTCGATCTTGCGGATCGTGGCCGCGACCATTGGGTTCGAAATGCGGTCGTGGATCGGCTTGAACTTCTTGTCGATCAGGAGCGCCAACAGGTCGCTCCTCCTGATCTCCCGGTACAGCACCTTGCCCACCGACGCGAACGTCGCGTACGGAATCCGCGAGAGCCGCGTCAGGTCGCTCAGAACTACGTGGATGTCCTCGAAGGCCTCGCGTAGCAGGGCGAGGGCTCCTTCCGGGCTGGTCTGGCGGAGCAGCTTCTCCACGTAAGGATCGACGACATCGTCCTTCTTGAGATAGCCCTCGACGTACTTGTCGAAGCGGGCGTGGTTCACCTGCTCCTCGGTGAGGATCTGGGTGCACAGGTGCACGACTCGCTGGATCACGCTATCGACGAGGCGCAGCTCTTCCGACCAGTTGCGCAGCGCCAGCTGCTTCGTCTCGCGCTCGGAGAGGGGCTGGTTGCGGATCCGGAAGAAGCGCTCGAAACTGCGCAGCCACATCTCGATCTCGAAGAGATCAGCGGTCTTCCCCGCCAGGACCATCTGCCCCATCCATTGGCGCATCTGGCCGTGCAGGAAGTCTTCGGCGCGCGTGTCCTTCGTCATGTCAGCGCCTCATTATACTGGGCGGCCTTGACGAGGCTTTCCGGCGTTCTCTCGATTGACCCGCGCGTGGACGCGGTCGCTCCCGACGCTGTAAAATAGCGGATTGTCCCGTCTTCCGAAAGGAGCGTCTTGGATCCAAACGAAATCCTGGCCCGGATCAGCCACTGGTACGCGGCCCGGCCTCCGCACACTCGCCTCCTGCTCACACTCGCGACGTCGATCTTGCTGCTGGAGCTGTTCTTCCGCCGCTTCGCGCCGAAGTCGAACGCCTACAGGCGCTGGACGAGGTTGTTCGAGGCGCTCGGTGTGTTCTGGACCGCCATCATCCTCTCGATCGTCTATTTCCTCTCGGTGTCGTTCGTCGCCCTGTTCATGAGGCTCCTGGGCAAAGACCCGCTCGACCGCGTGCTCGACCACGAGCCCAGCTTCTGGCGCAGCCACGAGCCCAACCCGCTGGGGCCACGGGCGGCCGTCCGGCACCAGTTCTAGGCGAGTCGGGTGAACGTTCTAGGCCTTTCCTGCTTCTACCACGACTCGGCGGCGGCGCTGCTGCAGGATGGCAAGATCGTCGCGGCCTGCCAGGAGGAGCGGCTGTCGCGCAAGCGCCACGACTCGGGCTTCCCCGGCCGCGCCGTCAAGTACGTGCTCCGCGAGGCCGGCATCCGCCCTGAGGAGCTGGACGCCGTCGGCTTCTACGACAAGCCGCTGCTCAAGTTCGAGCGCATGCTCTCGACCTACGTCGCCACCTTCCCGCGCTCGTTCGGCTCGTTCCGCAAGGCAATGCCGCTTTGGGTCAAGGAAAAGCTGTGGATGCCGTCCATGATCCGCAAGCAGCTTCGGCCTTACAAGGGGCCGATCCTCTTCGCCGAACACCACATGAGCCACGCTGCCTCGTGCTTCCTCGTCTCACCGTACCAGGAGGCGGCGATTCTCACGGTCGATGGCGTCGGCGAATGGGCGACCGCCAGCTTCGGCGTCGGCAAGGGCACCGACATCACGCTCTTCAAAGAGATCCGCTTCCCGCACAGCCTCGGCCTGCTGTACAGCGCCTTCACCTACTATCTGGGCTTCAAGGTCAACAGCGCCGAGTACAAGGCGATGGGCCTCGCCCCGTACGGCAAGCCGGTCCACTTCGAGCGGATCATGAAGGAGATGGTCCACTTGAAGGCGGACGGCTCCTTCAAGCTCGACATGAGGTATTTCTCCTACGACTACGGCCTCACGATGACGAACCAGGCCTTTTCCGATTTCTTCGGCGGACCACCGCGCAAGCCCGAGACCTGGATGGGCGAACGTGAGTTCGACATCGCGGCCTCGGTGCAGAAGGTCTGCGAGGAGATCGTGCTGAGCATGGCCCGCTACATCCACGAGCAGACTGGCCTCGACAGGCTGTGCATGGCAGGCGGCGTCGCGCTCAACTGCGTGGCGAACGGGCGCGTGATCCGCGAGACGCCTTTCAAGAGCCTCTTCGTGCAGCCCGCAGCGGGCGATGCCGGCGGCGCCGTGGGCGTCGCGCACTACCTCTACAACACCATCGAGAAGAAGCCGCGCGGTCCGGCCTGGCTCCACGCCTACCTGGGCCCTGAGTACGAGGACGCCGCGATCCAAGCCTACCTCGACGCGCACGCCACGAAGTACCGCGTGCTCGGGGACGCGGAGCTGACCCAGGCGACCGCGAAGCACATCGCCGACGGGAACGTGATCGGCTGGTACCAGGGGCGCATGGAGTTCGGGCCGCGAGCGCTGGGCGCACGCAGCATCCTGGCCGACCCGCGCGACCCGAAGATGCGCGACACGCTCAACATGAAGATCAAGTTCCGCGAGGGCTTCCGCCCGTTTGCGCCCTCGGTGCTGGCGGACAAGGCTTCCGAGTGGTTCGAGATCGACTGCGACAGCCCGTACATGCTGCTGGTGGCCCAGGTGCGCGAGGGCAAGCGCGTGATCCCTTCGGTGACCCACGTGGACAACTCGGCGCGCCTGCAGACCGTCACGCGCGAGGAGAACCGGCTCTACTACGAGCTGATCGAGGAGTTCGAGAAGCTCACCGGCGTGCCGATCGTGATCAACACGTCGTTCAACGTCCGGGGCGAGCCGATCGTCTGCACCCCCCACGACGCGTACCTGTGTTTCATGCGGACCCACATGGACTACCTCGTGATGGGGCATCATCTGCTGGACAAGAAGGAACAACCGCCGCTGCGCGAGGATGTAGACTGGCGCACGCAGTTCGAGTTGGACTAGAGGGGCCAATGGCGTTTGAGGATTCGCGCGAGAAATTCGGAATCGTCGGCGAGCTGTGGGCCTTCATGAAGGTCCGTAAGAAGTGGTGGCTCGGACCGATTGTGGTGATGCTGGCGCTGCTCGGCCTGCTCGTGGTCTTCACCCAGGGCACGGCGGTCGCGCCGTTCATCTACACCTTGTTCTAGACACAGAAGCGCAGAGCCAGATGGCGAAGCCACCTCGGGGCCCCGTCGCGGTCATCGATATCGGGTCTAACTCGGGGCGCGTCGTCGTCTACAGCGTGCGGCCCGACGGGCATCTGCGCATCCTGGCCAGCAGCCGCGCCTCGCTGCGGCTGGTGCGGGAGCTCGACCAGACACGTCGCCTGAGCCCTGAGGCGATCGCTCGGACCCTCGACGCGCTCCACGACTTCCACGCCATCGCGCGGGGCGCCGGCGCCCGGAGCGTGATCGCGGTGGCAACCGCGGCCGTGCGCGACGCGGAGAACGGACCGGGCTTCATGCTCCGGATCCGGAAGGAGCTCGGGATCCGGGTCCGGATCCTGTCGGGCCGGGACGAAGCCCACTACGGTTTTCTCGGCGCAGTGCGCGGCCTCCCGGTGAGCGACGGAGCGCTCTTCGACGTGGGCGGCGGCAGCATGCAAGTCTCGCTCTTCCAGGGCCGCCGGCTGGGACGCAGCTACAGTTTCCCGCTCGGCGCGCTGCGCCTCTCCGACGCCTTTCTGCGCTCCGATCCGCCTCGCCCCCAGGAGCTGGAGCGGCTGCGCCGCCACGTCCGCAAGCAGCTAGCGGGTGCGAAGCTTCCCAGACTGCGCGGCAAGCAGAGCCTGGTCGGGACCGGCGGCACGCTGCGCAACCTGGCGAAGATCGACGCTCGGCAGCACCCCTACCCGATCGCGCGCCTGCACGGCTATCTGCTCACCCGCCGGCGCTTGTCGGCGGTTCTCGACCTCGTGGCAGCGCGGCGGCTCAAGCGCCGCGCCGGCATCGCCGGCCTCAACGACGATCGCGGCGACTCGATCGTGGGCGGCGGCCTCGCGATCCTGACTCTCATGGACGCGCTCGACGCCTCGGCCATCCAGGTTTCGGGCCAGGGCGTTCGCGAGGGCCTCGCGGTCGGCCTGGCGACGGCGGGCATGCCATCCACGCGCGCGGTTCGGCGGGCGTCGATCAGCGCGCTCGCCGAGAGCTTCCGCGAGTGGAGCCCGGCCGCCGCGGCGCGCCGCGAGGCGCTGGCCGTAGCACTCGCCAGCAAGCTCATGCCGAACGCCAGCGAGCGCTTGCGCGAGGCGCTCGCCGATTCGGCCCGCATCCTCGACATCGGGCGCAGCATCGATTTCTTCGACCGCCACGAGCACGTCGCCAGCATCGTGCTGCAGACCGACCTGCTCGGCTTCTCGCACCCCGAGATCGCGCTGCTCTCCGCCGTGGTCGCGAGCGCAGGCGACGAGGGCAGCGACCTCGCGCGCTACGAGCCGCTGCTGCATGCCGCCGACGTGCCCGAGATCGAGCGGGCCGCGGTGCTGCTGGTTCTCGCCGACGACATCATCGAGCGCTGCCCGCCCGGCGCGCAGGTGCGCCTCGCTTGCCGCATCGGGAAACGCGAGATCCAGCTCTCGGTGCGGGGTCTCGTGGGCTGGCGGCCGCGACGCATTGGGCCGCGTTTCGAGAAGGCGTTCCGGCGGCGCCTGCGGGTGAAACCCGGCCGGTCGGCTTGAAGCAGCAGCTCGCCGGGTTGCGCTTGGGGCGGGGCCAGAGCCCGGAATTAGGGTGGGGGGTCGATGAACGACCCCCCCGGACTTTCCGACTAGAAGTTGAAGCGCGCCTCGAGCGCGACCGAGCGCTTCAGGATGTCGCCGAACACGTGCTGCTGGATCTTGTCGTTCAGCAGGTTGGTGCCCTTGAGCGTCGTGGTGAACTTGCCGTCCGCCCACTTCATCCCGAAGCTCGCGTTGACCAGCGTGTAGGCGTCGGTGAACCCGTGGAAGGTGCTCGAGAGAACGTCCGTCCACAGCGCCTTGTCCACGTAGTTGACCCCGGCGCTGCCCAGAAAGCGCTCTGAGTTCCAGTTGAACGCGGCGTTGAACCGGTTCTTCGCGGGCAGGGCGATCTCAGCAGTCAGGTACGGGATCTGGTCCGGCGCCGCCGTCAGGACCTTCGGCGTCTCCTGATAGGAGTAGTTGGCGGACGCCGAGAACGTGCTGTTGAAGCGGTGGTCGATCGACGCCTCGAAACCGCGCTGCCGGATCGGGCCGAGGTTCAGATACGTCGAAACGGTCCGCGGCAGCGGGAACGCCGGGATCCTGGCCGCGACCAGGAACCCATAGAGCGGCCCGGGAATGCCGGTTGGCGCGCAGCACGTGTTCGAATTGAGAGGCGTGTAGGTGTCGAACGGGGGGATGCCCTGCGGGTACTGAGCGTTCGGCGTGATCGTCGTGAAGTTGATGTTGTCGTCGCTGTCGTTCTGGTAGGCAGCCAGGCCGATCGTCGTCTTCCTGTTGAAGGTCCCGGTGTAGGAGATCTCGTAGGCCTGGATCGATTCTTCCTTGAGATTCGGATTGCCCACGTTGTTGACGATCAGGCTGATCGGCGTCTTCGGGACGAGGGACGCGAGAAACTGGCCCGCAGGCCCGGGCACGAGAAGCGGGATCAGCCCCGCGAGCGACGTCAGGTCGATGGGAGGGATCGGGGCGAAGATCTTCTGGTCGAGGTAGTTGTTCACGGCCGAGGGCGCCCGGAACGCCTTGTTGAAGGAGACGCGGAACGAGTGATCCTCGGTCGGCTTGAACATCGCGCTCACGCGGGGCGAGAAGACCGCGCTGTCGATGTTGCCGAACTTGTCGACACGGCCCCCCACCGAGAGCCGGAACTTGTCGAGGTGAAACTCGTCCTGGAGGTAGGCGCCGAACTCGCTGCGGTTCTCGGCGTTGGGCGTGAGCGTGATCTCGAAGTTGTTGCGGCGCGCGTTGCCGCCATAGCTCAGGATGTGGTTTCCGCCCAGCACGTTGCTGTTGGCCAGCTCGAGGTCGAAGGTCTGCGTCTTGAAGTTGAGCAGGACCGGCCGGAGCGTCGCGGGATCCACGAGCAGCAGGTTCGGCGCCTCCGCGTCGAGGAAGTTTCCGAACGTCGTGATCCGCAGAGCGTTCTTCGAATAGCCGAGTTTGCCGTAGGTCATGTACGAACCGCTCTCGAAACGGAACGGGCCGATGCCGGTGTGAATCAGGCCCTGCGTGCCCGCGTAACCCGCGTTGTAGGTCAGCCGCCCGCCGCCGATCTCCTGATCGACCCGCAGGTCGACCTTCGGTTGCTGCGTGCCCCTGTTGTCGAAGAACGTTCCCGGAGCGCCGATG
>CAYPSI010000171.1:0-12105 GCA_964413375.1 uncultured Spirochaetales bacterium
CGAAGACCACTCCGATCAATCTGGTGACCGAGGTCGACCACGCCTGCGAGAAGCTCGTGGTCGAGGGGATCGCGGCCGAGCGCCCCGACGACGCCGTCCTCGCCGAAGAGGGCAGCGGACGCGATCGCGACGGGGCGCGCTGGCGTTGGGTGATCGATCCGCTCGACGGCACCACCAACTACGCGCACGGCTACCCGCGCTTCTGCGTGTCGATTGGCGTCGAGTGCGAAGACCAGCGCACGCTTGGCGTCGTCTACGACCCGCTGCTCGACGAACTCTACACGGCGGTCCGCGGGCGGGGCGCCTGGCGCAATGGGCGGCGGCTGCGCGTCTCGACCACCGCGAGCCTCGGCGAGGCGCTGCTCGCGACCGGCTTCGCCTACGACGTGCAGCGCAGTGAGATCGACAACCTCGACCACTTCGCCGCGCTCGTGAAGCGCTCACGCGCGGTGCGCCGCGACGGGAGCGCGGCGCTCGACCTCTGCTACGTGGCGGCGGGCCGCTTCGACGGATTCTGGGAGCTGAAGCTCCAACCCTGGGACGTCGCCGCGGGGCTGCTCATCGTCGAGGAGGCGCAGGGGCGGACGAGCGACCTGCGCGGAGGGGCCGCCCCGCGCTCCGGTCGGGAGGTGCTGGCGAGCAACGGACTGATCCACGATGTGCTCGTCGACGTGCTCTCGCATCGGGTCGCGCCGGCGTGACCGACGAAGAGCGCGGCAAGCCTCCGCGCTGAGCGTGGGCGAGCCCCGACCGCTAGGGCAGCTCGGCGGCTGTCTCCTCGCCGTCTGTCCCGAACCCGGGCAGCTCGAAACCCTCGTCCTCGCCGGCCGCGTCGTCCGACGCCGCGGGCTCCGTCGCGATGAAGCCGGTCCGGAACGCGTCGAGGCTCAGCGGTACGACCCGTGCGAGCGCCGGGTCGAGTTCGAAGACGGTCGCGTTGCCAGCCGCCTGCGCGACGATGCCGCCGCCGTCGCGCACGACGCCGATGCGAAGGTCGGCGAGCGGCGCGGCCGCTTCGGCGCCATGCACGACGAGGCTCGCGTTCGGAGGCTCGAGCGCGAGGCCGCGCAGCTCCTCGGGGCCCATCTCGTCGGCGAGGATGTCGCGGGCCCGAAGGCGCGCGAGCTCGTCGACGAGGGTCTGGATGCGATCCGGCGCCATCGCCTCCGGCGCCGAGCTCCAGGTCTCGTCCTCGGCGCGCGTGGCGGTGATTCCGACCGATGCGCCGGAGGCATCGCGGAAGCCCATCTCGATGCGCCGCGCGTCTTCGACGGCGAAATGCGTCACGTCCTTGAAGCGCCAGGCGACGAGCTTGCGCGGGAAGTCGTCGATGCGGGCCTCGGGCACCCGGAAGCGCGTATCGCCTTCCGCGCGCACGAGACGGTCGCCGCCCGGGAGCGCCTTGCCCATCGCGAGTGCTACGCGGCGCGGCTCGCCGCCCTCCTGCTCCGGGGCCAGCCTGAGCTCGATCTCGAGCTCCGCAGGCTCGAGCCCGCTCTCCACGTCGGAGGGCGGCGCGTCCTCGAAGCCGCTGGCCCGCAGGTAGGACAGGTTCGAAAGCAGGCTATCGACGCTGCTGGCATCCGCCTTGCCGGCGATCGGCTCGCGCAGCCGCCATTCGCCCGCTTCGCGCGCCAGCACGACACCGCCCTCCGGCCAGCGGAGCGTCACGCCCTGCACCGCATCCGGCTCGAACTCGACGATGCGCTTGTCGCGCAGCTCCTCGAGGCGTTTCGCGAGCGCGCTCACCCGATAGGTGCGAAGCGCATGCACCTCGTTCGAGCCGGCTACGGAGACATAGGAGTTGCCGCCCATCGGTGTCTTGGCGCCGACCCGGACGCGGTGCTCCTCGCCGCCGACTCCGAACGCGAACTCCTGGGCGCCGTCGCCGAGACCGTAGACCTCGGGGGGCTGCGGCTCCGGGTAGCTGGTCTCGCTCGCGAGCTGCACCAGCGAGGCGGCGAGCCCGTCGACCGCGAAGCCATCGGCCCGGAACGCCAGCGGCAGTGCAAAGCGCCAGCCGCCCTGCTGGCGCTCGAAGCGGACGGCGTGCCCATCGGCAGTGGTGAGCGCGATCCACTCGACGTCGTCGGACTCGAGAGCGGGAAAAAGGCGCTTCTCGACCGCCTCGTCGGCCTTGCGCGCTTCGCCGCCCTCGATCTCGTAGAACCAGACGAAGGCGCCGAGCGCGGCCGCCACCAGGAAGAGGAGCCCCGTCGTGCGAGGGTTCATCCGGCTACCGGGAGGGCGATCGTCGCCGGGACCACCAGACGAGGACCCCGGCGATCGCGATCGCCTCGGGAAGGACGAAGAGCGAGAGCGATCGGATCGAGAGGAACTGCTCCGCCGAGAGCTCGAAACGCGACGCCCGCGAGCGAAGCGGCCGGATCGAGATGGCCTCGACGTCGCCGATCAGCCAGTTCACCGTGTTCACGAAGAGATCGCGGTTGCGATAGGCCTCGATCAGCTCGTTGGTGGCGAAGTCCGAGTCGCCGAACACGGCGATGCGGGCCTCCTTGAAGGACCCGGCGGCGGGCGCGTCGCCCTCCGGCGCCTCGCCCGGGGACCCTGCGGCCTGCGCGCCACCCGCCCCGAGCCTCAGGGTACCGGCGACGGCCACGGCAACCGGTCCGCGAAGATCTGGGTCTCCAAAGTCCGCCTTGCCCTCGCCGTAGAAGCGCGTGAGATCCGTCTCCGCCCACGACTCTTCACCGGTGAAGACGAGCTCGGTGAGCGTCCCGCTGCCGTCGCCGGCGCTGCGCACGCTGCGCACGGTGCTGAAGAGCGTGACATCGCGCAGGTCCTTCGTGATCTCGTGGTCCGGCGCGTAGCTCCCGGCGAAGGGCGTCGTGGCCCGCCCGAAGACCGCGAGCTGGCGATCGACGATGATGTCGTCACCGAGTTCGACACCCCAGCTGCGCACGTCGTCCACCAGATCCGTCTGCGCGCGCGGATCGAGGAGCACGAGGACGGCGCCGCCTCGCTCGAGGTAGCGCTGCAGCGCCTCGCGCTCCGAGCCGAGGAATGGGCGCGTCGGCCCCGGAATCACGATGGCATCGGCGTCCTCGGGCACGTCGCCCTTCGCGGCGAGCAGCAGCTTCTCGACGCGGTAGTTCTCGTTGCGCAGCGCGTCGGCGGCCCGCTCGAAGCCGTCCTTCTGGCTGCCCGCCTCGCCTTCGATCGCGTGTTCGTTGTGGCCCTCGACGAAGTAGACCTTCTTTTCGCCACTGCGGGAGAGCTTCACCATCGCATTGGTGAGGTTCTCCTCCGTCAGCTCGGTCACCTCCACGGACTCGCCGCCGAGACCGATGTACACGAGGCCCTTGCCGAGCTTCTCGGGAGCGATTTCGTAGCGCGCGAGCAGCTCCGGGCGCTCGTTCGGATCCACGTACTGGACCTTGAAGCGCGGGCTCTCGTAGGCGTAGCGATCGAGGATCTCGCGCACCGGACGCGCGTCGAGCGCCGGGTAGAAGGCGATCACCTCGACGTCCGAGTCGAGCCCCGCGAGGAGCTTCTGCGTCTGGTCGGAGAGCGAGTGCACCCTGGCTTCGCTCCAATCGAAGCGCCAGTGGTAGCGCGTCGAGAGGAAGCCCAGGAAGCCGAGGATCACCAGCAGGAAGCCCGTACCGAGGAGCGCACTCGTGCCGTACTTCCCTGCGCGGCGCGCCTCGCCGCTCGACATCCGCTCGCGCAGCCCGTCGAGGTTCACGGCCGCCGCGGAGAGGAGCAGCGCGATGCCCACCACCAGGTTCCCGCCGACCCAGAGCGGATCGAAGCCCGCGCCGAAGAGGCCGAGCAGGAAGTGCAGGATCGCAAAGACGAGACCGACCAGGCCGAGGGCCCCGAGGAGCGAGGACGTCATCCTGGATCTCCTAGCGCCACCGCACCGACTCGACCGAGGCCTTCGTCAGCACGAGGAAGCCCCCGATCACCACGGCGAAGTACGCGAGGTGCTGGGTGTCGACGAGCCCCTTCACCAGCTCCTCGAGGTGCGTCTCCGTGGAGAGCCAGCGCAGCGCGCCGCCCGCTCCCCCCGTACCGGTCACGCCGAGGTCGGAGATGGCGGGCAGGATCAGCAGCACGAGCAGCACCACGAAAGTCAGCAGGAAGGCCACCGTCTGGCTACGCGTCAGCGATGACGCGAAGGCGCCGATCGCGACGTAGGTGAGACCCACGAGCACGACGCCGAGCAGGCCGGAGAGGGTCGGGAGAGGCTCCGGGTCGCCATAGACGAAGAGCAGCGCCGGAAAGGCCCCTACGATCGCGCCGAGCACCAGCACGAAGGCCGCCCCGGCCAGGAACTTGCCGAGGACGATGTCCCAGCCGGTGAGCGGACTCGTGAGCAGGAGCTCCTGCGTGCCGTTGGTCTTCTCGGACGCGAAGAGGCCCATCGTGATCCCGGGGACCAGGAAGAGCAGCACGACGGCCATCGAGTGGTAGAACTGACCGATCAGGTGTTCGTTCAGGTTGAGCTCCGCGAGCTGGTCGAAGGCCTGGAACTGCTGGAGCCGGAAGATCCACTCGTTGAACGCGGCGAGCGTCACGATGAAGAAGAGCCCGGCGAGCACGGAGAAGAGCGAGAGCACGGCGTAGGCCACCGGCGAGACGAAGAGCCCGCGCAGCTCGCGACCGGCGACGTTCGCGACGTGCCTCATCGAGCGGCCTCGGCGGCTTCGGCGGCTTCGGACGCGAGGTCGCGCGCCGTCTCGCGAGCGAAGATCTCGTCGAGACTGCGCCCGCCCTGCGTGAGCTCCGCGAGCGGCGCGTCGACGGCCTTGCGCCCGCCGCTCATCAGGATCACGCGCCGGCAGATCGCCTCGACCTCCGGAAGGATGTGCGTGCTGAGGATGACCGTGTGCTGCGACTCGCCGTCGCGCGGGGCTGCGAGATCTCGGATCAGGTTGCGAATCTCGCGCACCTGGAGCGGATCGAGGCCCACCGTCGGCTCGTCGAGGATCAGCACCGCGGGATCGTGGACGATGGCCTGGGCCAGGCCGACGCGCTGGCGGTAGCCCTTGGAGAGCGTGCCGATCACGTGCCGCGCCACGTGGGCCAGCCCGCAGCGCTCGAGAGCGCGGTCGACGGACCCGCGGCGCGCGCGACGCGGAACGTCCTTGATGCGCGCGACGTAGTCCAGGTACGAACGGACGCTCATCTCGGGGTAGAGCGGCAGGGTCTCCGGGAGGTATCCGATCGCTCGCCGCGCGGCGAGGGGGTCGGAGAAGATGTCGTGTCCCGCGATCACCGCCGTCCCGTCCGTGGGCGGCAGGAAGCCGGTCAGCATCCGCATGGTCGTGGTCTTGCCGGCCCCGTTGGGTCCCAGGAAGCCCACTACCTCACCGCGGCCCACCTCGAAGGAAACGTCGTGGACGGCAACCACGTCGCCGTAGCGCTTCGAGAGATGGCGCGCCTCTATCATCGCACCTCCGCCGCGATGCGCGCAGGGTCGAACGCACACGCACTTCCGTTCCAACTGGGTTCGGGCGCGCAATATAAGAAGCGCCCCCGCCCGGGTCAACTCGCATGGACACCGTGGCTCGCGGCCCGGTTCCGGCGGCGCCCGAGACTGACGGATGGCCGCCCTGCCGATATGCTCGGTGGATGCATGCTGCGAGGCGAGACGGACGGGCCCGGGCAGTGTCGCTGCTCGCGGGCATCGCGGTGGCGGGACTGCTGGCCTCTGCCCCCGCCGCGAGTGCGGCGCTCCCCGGCCCGCACTTCGAGCCCGGTGCCTTTTGCACGCGATCGAGCTGCGCGACGGCTGCCGCCTCGAGCTGGAGCGGACCCCTCGGCTTCGCGGCCTCGGCCCTCGCGTGCATCGGTCTCGGGCGCCGTCGCAGCGCTGCGCCGGGACTGCCGCGCGCTTGAGCGGGCGGAGCGTACCCGCCGCGTCCTCAGGAGCTCGAGATCGTGATCCAGCGGAAGGCGCTCGAGGAGCCGGGGATGCGGCCCCCCTTGCCGAGCGCGTAGCGAAGGGTCTTCGGGGAGCTCGACCCGGAGATGATCTGCTTGAAGGCCTCGAGCTTGTTCTCCGGATCCTCGGTATTGAGCCCGTGGAAGACGATCTCGACCTGCGAGCGGACCTCCAGCACGTTGAGCACGAGCGTCGCCAGCGTGAAGAGCTTCCCGATTCCCTCGACCGCTTCCACCGAGAAGCGCGGGACCTCCACCTCCGAGAGCTCGAACCCGTACTCGAGACGCATCCCCATCCTCCCGTGGCAGCACTGCCCTACGGCCGCGGCGGCACCGGACCGCGCACGCGGCGCCGAGCGGCTGGCTCGACTGGCGCGAGTCTAGCCCCGGCCGGCCTCGCGCGCGGCGAGCTCGCCGAGTCGCTGCACGAGCTCGTCCCTGCTGATGACGCCCTTCTCGACCAGGAGCTGGGAGAGGGCCCGCAAGATGATGCCGGGATCGAGCGACTCCGGACGCGGCACGCGGTCGGCGGACGGCTCCGGCGGCGGAAGCGCGAGGCCGAGATCCGCGTCGATCTCGAAGCGGTCGCCGGCGTCGCCGTCGCCGATGCGATCGGTGGCGCTCCCCGGCAGCTCGGGGGCCGTATCCGCCTCGGCGAACGCGCCGAAATACTGGGACTCCGGAGGCAGGGCCGCAGCGAGAGGATCGGAGTCTTCCTCGAGCAGGGACTCGTCCCCGGGATCGGAGTCGAAGTCCAGGCCGAGTCCGATGTCGTCCGTGTCGAGATCCTCGTCCGCGTCGGAGTCGGGCTCCTCCGCCCACTCCTCGCCGCCCTCCTCTGCCTCCTCGGGCAGAGCGGTCGCTTCAGAGGCCGCCGAGGGCTCCGGCTCGGCGCCCCCGGACGCACTCCCTTCGCCGGGCGAGCGGACCGAGAGCCACTCGGGCGCTTCACCCGTGAGCGACGCCCAGTGGTAGTGCCTCTGGAGGGCCTCCTCGAGCTCCGTCGGTCCGACGAGAACGGGTCGCAGCACCTGACCCGAGTCGCTCGCGATCGCATCGATCGCTTCGCTATCGGACGGGTCCTCCATCGCGACGAAGAGCACGCGTTGGCCACCCTCCTGCTTGAAGAAGAGCGGCAGGCAGCGGTGCTTCTCGGCGAGATCGACCGGAATACACTCGAGGACGTCGGGGCTCACCCGTTTGCCGCGGATGCGGGCCACCGGAAGCTTGACCTGGCCCGCCAGCGTGCGGATCAGCGTCTCCTCATCCACGAAGCCCAGGCGAACGAGCGTTATCACGAGCCTCGCGCCGCTCTCCTGCTGATCGGCGAGGGCCGCCGCAAGCTGGTCGGGATGCAGGAGTCCCCGGTTCACCAGAATCTGGCCGAGCTTGAGCCTTCCGCCCACGTGCGCCTCCTCGGGCGCTTTTCGGCCTGCTCCGCGGTCGACCTGATGCCGATCTGGGATGGGTCGATCGGTGGGGTAGGATGCCCACGCAGATGAGCGATCAGGTCGAAGCCGGAACCGCTGCGCGCGCACTGCGCTCGGTCGCGGCGTGGCTGTGGGGCGCAGCGGGCGCCGGAGCCTGCCTCGCGGTCGCATCGCTCGAGCCCAACATGGTCGAGGAGGGGCTCGTCGTTCACGTGGCCCAGCGGCTGGTGCGCGGCGAACACCTCTACCGCGACGTGGTCTTCTTCACCGGGCCGCTCCCCTTCGAGCTCCTCGGCGCGCTCTTCCGCGCCTTCGGCGAGGAGATCGGCGTGGGGCGTGTCGCGCAGGCCGCCACGCATGGCGCCGCCACGGCGGCGACCTTCGCCCTCGCGCGGCGCGCCGGGGCAGGCGCCCTCGCCCACCTCGCCGCGGCGCTCGTGGCGGCGGCCCCTGCGCTGCTCTTCCCGCTCTTCTCGATCTACTACTACACGCCGCTGGCCTTCTCGCTCGGAACCCTCGCGACGTGGGCCGCCGCACGCGCGGCCGCTTCGAACGGCTTCGCCGCAGCGGTGGGAGCGCTCGTCGCGGGGGTCGCGCTCTGCAAACAGACCCTCGGTGTCGCTCTCGCGGCGAGCCTCTTCGTCTGCGTCGTCGCGGGCGCGCCCGCTCTCGCCCGACGCGCGCGCGCGGGCAGCATGCTGCTCGCCGCCGCCGCGGTGGCCGCTCTCACGATCGGCTTCTACGCGGCGCGGGGCGATCTCGCGGATCTCGTGCGCTGCCTCGTCGACGTGCCGCTCTCGCTCGGCGATCGATACCGGTCGCCCTTCGTCAACCTGTGGCCTCCGGGTCGCTTCGCTCCGGAGGTCGAGGCCCAGAAGGTGCTCTACCTGCCGAACCTGTGGCTGCTGCGCCACGGCGTCTTCGCCCCGGCGAGCTTCGGCATCGTGCTCGCGACCCAGCTCCTCTACGCGCTCCCGATCCTGGCGCTGCTCGCCACCGCTCTCGCCCGGGTCGCCGCTCCGCTTCCGCTCGGCGTGGTCTGCAACGGAGCGTTGCTGCTTGCGCTCGCGACGAATCTCGTCCCGCGCACCGACTGGGGGCACCTCGTCTACGCGCTCCCCTCGGCCGGCGTGCAGCTGCTGCTGCTGCTGGGCACGGCGCTGCGCGCGAACGCACGCCCCCGTCGACGCGGACTCGCGCTCGGCGCCACTGCGTGCATCCTGGTCCTTGGCGGCGCGAGCCTCTGGATCACGCGCTGGCTGCACTCCGAGTCCGGGCGGCCGTCGTGGGGCCCGCGCATCCCGCTGCGGCCGGTGAGCCCCGTCTACCGCATCCCCAGCGTCCCCCGCGTGGTGCACTTCCTGCGCCAGCGCCTTCGGCCGGGCGAGCCGATCTTCGTCGCCCGCGCCGAGCCGCTGCTCTACTTCGCGACCGACGCGACCAACCCGACGCCCTACGGCGGCGTGCTCCCGGTGCTGAACGAGGAGCAGCAGGAGCACATTCTCGCGGCCCTGCCGAAGGTCCGTTACGTGGTGATGAGCGACGTGGACCAGCCGAGCTGGACCTACTACGCGGAGGAGCTGCCCCGCGTCCAGGAGCACCTGGAACGCTACTACGAGATCCCGCCCTATTTCCGCCTCGACGACGCGAGCTGGTTGATCGTCCTGGAACGCGGTCGGGATCGCGGAGCCACCGCGATCGACCTGGTCGCCGAGCGCCCGCGCGCCCGCGCCTTCGTCCGCGACTCGCCCGACGAAGAGCGCGACGAGCCCCGCCCGCCCCCACGCCTCGTGGCGCGTCACAATCGGCGCCCACTGGCGATGTGGCTCGGTCGCTTCGGCGGCGGGCTCGACTACGAGGTCGAGCTGCCGGAATCGGCGCGCTTCGAGGCCGGGGTCGGCTTCCGCGGCATGGTCTCCCTCGAGGATCTCCACGAACACCCGCGGCGCAGTCGCCTGCGCGTGCTGGTGCGTCGGCCCGGCGCGAGCTTCGAGGAGCTCGTCTCGGCCCGGATCGACGACTCGCGCGACGCCGGTCGGCGCTGGACCCCGCTCGAGGCCGATCTCTCGGCCTGGGCGGGAGAGCGGGTCACGCTGCGCCTCGAGCTGGTGCCGGAGGTCGCGATCGACCCCGACGCCGATCTCGTCTGGTGGGGCAGCCCGCGCATCGCGCTGCCGCCCGGGAGCGCCTCGCTGGCGTTGGACGGCGATGCCCCGCCGCGGGCCCGGGATTACGCTCTGCCGCTCGGCGAGGAGGAGAGCCGTTGAGCCGCGTCGTGATCGTGGTGCCCACCTACAACGAGGTGGAGAACCTCGGGCTGCTCGTGCCGCAGCTGCTCGAGCAGGACCCGCGCATCGAGGTCCTCGTCGTGGACGATTCCTCGCCGGACGGGACCGGGAAGCTCGCCGACGAGCTCGCGTCGGCGAACTCGCGCGTACACGTGCTGCACCGCGCGGCGAAGCAGGGCCTGGGGCCCGCCTACCGCGCCGGAATCCGGCGCGCGCTCGACCTCGGGGCGGAGCTCGTGGTGCAGATGGACGCGGATTTCTCGCATCCCCCCGAGACGCTGGCTTCGATGCTGCAGGAGATCGAGAACTACGACGTGGTGATGGGATCGCGTTACATCCACGGCATCACCGTCGTGAACTGGCCGATCGAGCGCATCCTGATCAGCTACTTCGGCAACGCCTACACGCGCGCGGTCACCGGGCTGCGGGTTCGCGATACGACCGGCGGCTTCCGCTGCATGCGCCGGAGCGCCATCGAGGCAATCGAGTTCGAGCGGATCCGCTCCAATGGCTACGCATTCCAGATCGAGATGAACTACCGCTTCCAGGTGCATGGGGCGCGGGTGAAGGAGATCGAGTTCTTCTTCCTCGACCGCAAGCGCGGCACCTCGAAGCTCACGCTCCGGATCGCGCTCGAGGCGCTCTGGATGGTGTGGTGGCTACGACTCGCGCACTGGCTCGGCCGGCTGTAGAGGATCCCGATGCATCGCCCCCACCGCGTCCTCGTGTTGAACGAGCGCGACCCCCTGCACCCCGCCGCCGGCGGGGCCGAGGTGCACGTCGCCGAGGTCTCGCGGCGCATGGCCACAATGGGCTTCGAGATCACCCAGGCGGCCTGCGGCTTCGCCGGCGCCCCGGAGCGCGAGGAGCTGGACGGCCTGAGCGTGTGGCGCCTCGGCCCGCTCGGCGTCTACTACCCGCGCGTCGCGTGGACGACGGCGCGCGAGACGCGCCGGGGCCACTTCGACGTGGTCGTCGAGCACCTGAACAAGCTACCCTATTGTGCGTCAGCCTACGCTGCGGTTCCGGTGCTCGCGGTGAACCACCACCTCTTCGGGCGCAGCGCCTTCCTCCAGGTCGCCTGGCCGATCGCGGCGGGGGTCATAGCACTCGAGCGCCTGATCCCGCGCTACTACAACGAGGTCCCCTTTCTCGCGGTCTCGGAGAGCTCGAAGGACGATCTCACCCGGCGCGGCATCCCGGCCGAGCACATCGAGATCGTTCACAATGGGATTCGCTCCCCGAGCGTAACTCCGCGCCCCTGGTCGCAGCGCCCGCCGCGCATTGCGTACCTCGGGCGCCTCGAGCCCTACAAGCGCGTGGACCTGCTACTGCGCGCGGCCGCGCGGCTCGTGCCGCGCTTCCCCGACCTCGAGATCGTGCTGATCGGGCGCGGCAGCGCGCGCGTCGGTCTCGAGCGCCTGACCGCCACGCTGGGCCTTGGCGCACGCACGCGCTTCGCGGGCTTCGTGCCCGACGACGAACGCGATGCGCTGCTCGCCGAGGCGCGGGTCTGCGTGTGTCCCTCGATCAAGGAGGGATGGGGGATCACGGTGATCGAGGTGAACGCCGTGGGCACGCCAGTGGTCGCAACGGACGCCCCGGGGCTCCGCGACGCGGTGCGGCACGGCGAGACGGGCCTGCTCGTCGCCGACGGCCCGTCGCAGGCCTTCGTGGCGCGACTGGCCGAGCGTATCGGCGAGCTGCTGGCGGACGACGCGCTGGCCGAGCGCCTCTCCCAGGGCGCACTGGCCTGGTCCCGCCGCTTCAGCTGGGACGCCACCGCCGAACGGACCGCCCACGCAATCGAAACCCTCCTCGCCCGCCACCGCCTCTGACCGCGCCGGTGCCACGCAAGCAAGGCCGCAAAGCGGGCGCGCAGCGAGCCGAAGGCGAGCGTAGATCATCGGGCGCGGCGGGCGCCGGGAGCGGATGGGGGCCGGCGCGAATGGCTCGGCCGCCAACGCGACCCGAGACGACCCGACGCTCACGAACGACGCGAGGCCCTCGACCAGCGAGAATCGATGGCGGCCTGCGCTTTATTTCGCGCCGACCCCCATCCGCTCCCGGCGCTCGAGCGCGTCGGTCGATCCGGTTCTGTAACAGAGCGGTGTGGTCAAGCTAAGTCCCGCAATCTGGCTGCTCTGATCCTCTTGATGGCGGAGTGCCAGTGATGGTCAATCGAACCTCTAGCACAATGGCTCGCGGGGCCGCGTCGATGCCGCGCCCATTGAAGCGCCGGAGGATCTGCCCCGGCGTTTCTTCGGCCGCACCCGGCTCCGGGAAGGCGCTCTCCTTGTTCGTGGTGGCCCCCCACGATCTGCACGTACCAGACGCCGTCCACGAGCCGCATCCCGCTCACCGCGATCGAGTCCGTCCGTTGCGCGTTGCTCGCCGCAGCCGTCTCGGTCGTGAAGGGCACCGTGTACGTGTAGCTTCCGGTCCCTTCTGGTGCGTCGAGGATCGCCGCAATG
>CAYPSI010000172.1:0-15126 GCA_964413375.1 uncultured Spirochaetales bacterium
GTCGGCCAGCTCATCGCGGGGCCCCGGCGCGCCGCTTCTGCCCGGACCCGGGAGCGGCTCCGGGACCTGCACCGTCTGGACTCCGTCGCCGAGGACCTGGAGCAGCGTCAGCGGGTCCGCGCCGAGCAGCCAACCGACGAGTACGATCCCGATGAGGCCGCCTAGCCCGACGCGAAGGCCTCCGCCGGGCACCCGGGCGCCGCGCCGATCGTCGACGTGCTGGCTGCGTCTACCCTGGCGCCAACGCATGGGGCGCGGTCTCCTGTGGCGCGGTTCGGTTCACTCTGACACGGACGGGGGCGGCTGTCATGGGTCTTCGATGTGGTGCGACCGGCGGTCTCAGCGGTAATCGTGCGAGTCCGGGAGTCCCTGGCGTGCGGCGAGCGCTTCGAGGTGATGCACGCGCACGTGGACCACTTCGTCGACGTTCTGGAGCGAACCTTCGATCAGGACGAGCGAGCTCGCGTGGAGTGGGACGCGGAAGCGGCGGAAGGCCTGCGGCGTGAGAATCGCGTTCGAGGTTCCCGTCTCGTCCTCGAGGGTGAGGAAGCAGAAGCCCTTCGCGGAGCCCGGGCGTTGCCGCACGATCACGAGGCCGGCCGTGCGCACGCGCGCCCCGTTCGGGGCCTCGCGCAGCTCGGCGGCGCAGAGCACCCCGCGCTGGCGCAGCGTGGCGCGCAGGTGCGCCATCGCGTGGGGGCCGGTCGTGATGCCGCTGTGGCGGTAATCGGCGAGCGTCTGCTCGAAGGGGTCGAGCTCGCGCAGCGGTGAGGGCTCGTCGGAGGGGCGCCGGCCCGCGAAGAGCGAGCGCGGGTCGCGCTCCACGGCCGCCACCTGCCAGAGCGCTGCGCGGCGCGTGCCCGCGCTGGCGTCGATCCCCGCGAGCGCTCCGAGCTCCGCGAGCGCCTCGAGCTCGTCGCGCCGCAGCGCGACGCGCGCGGCGAGATCCGCGATGCTCGCGAAGGGCGCGCGCGCCTGCTCGGTCTCGATCGCCTTGCCCGCCGCCTCCCGCAGCTCCGCGACGAAGCGCAGCCCGAGCCGGACCGTCGGTCCACCCGAAGGCGCGCTCCTGCCGGGCGGCCGAGCAAGCGAAGCGCGCAGCGAGCCGGAGGCGAGCGAAGTTGCTCGGGCCGGTTCGAGGGTGCAGCGCCAGTGCGAGTGGGCGACATCGATCGGGCGGACTTCGACGCCGTGGCGCTGCGCGTCCTTCACCAGCGTCGCCGGGCCGTAGAAGCCCATCGGCTGCGCGTCGAGCAGCCCCACCAGGAAGGCCGCGGGGTGGTGGCACTTGAGATAGGCCGAGGCATACGCGATCAGCGCGAAGGAAGCGGAGTGGGACTCCGGAAAGCCATAGAGAGCGAAGGAGTGGATGCCGCGCACGATGCTCTCCTGGTTCTCTCCGACGATGCCTCGCGCCAGCATGCCGCTGCGCAGGCGCGCCTCGAGCTTCTCCATCCGCTCGACGGAGCGCTTGAAGCCCATCGCGCGCCGCAGCTCTTCGGCCTCGCCCCCGGAAAAGCCCGCCGCCACCATCGCGATGCGCAGCAGCTGCTCCTGGAAGATCGGGATGCCGAGCGTGCGCGCGAGGATCGGCTCGAGGCAGGGATGGGGGTAGTGGACGGGTTGCCGCCCGGCGCGCCGCTCGAGGTAGGGGTTCACCATCTGGCCGACGATCGGGCCGGGCCGGATCAGCGCGATCTCGACCACGAGATCGTAGAAGCGCTCGGGCTTCATGCGCGGGAGGGTCGCCATCTGGGCACGGCTCTCGATCTGGAAGGTGCCGATCGTGTCGGCGGCGCGGATCATTGCCCAGGTCTCCGCGTCGTCGGGCGGGAGATGGGCGAGGTCGACGCTCCTACCCTCGCAGCGGCCCACGAGCTCGATCGTCGTCTCGAGCGCCTCGAGCATGCCGAGGCCGAGCAGATCGATCTTGATGATGCCGAGGTCGGCGCAGTCGTCCTTGTCCCACTGCACGACGCGGCGCCCGGGCATCGCGGCCGGCTCGATCGGCACCACCTCGTCGAGGCGTCCGGCCGCGATCACGATGCCGCCGGTGTGCTGGCCGAGGTGGCGCGGGAGCCCCTGCACGCGGCGGGCGAGATCGAGGAGCATTGCCACCCGCGGCGCGCGCGGGTCCACGCCAGCGTGGCGCAGCATCTCCTGGAGCTCGTCGAGATCCTCACGGTGCTCGAGCGACGAGAGCGTGCGCGCGATCCGATCGAGGGTGTCGGGTGCGATGCCGAGCACCTTGCCCATCTCGCGTACCGCGAGCCGCGTGCGCCAGCTGATCACGACGGCGGTCATCGCGGCGCCGCGCTCGCCGTAGCGACCGAAGACGTACTGGATCACGCGCTCGCGCTTCTCGCCGCTCGGGAGGTCGATGTCGATGTCGGGCCACTCGCCGCGCTCCTCGGAGAGGAAGCGCTCGAAGAGGAGATCCATGCCGACGGGATCGACCGCGGTGATGCCGAGCGCGTAGCAGACGGCGCTGTTCGCGGCGGAGCCGCGCCCCTGCGAGAGGATCCCCTGCTCGCGCGCGAAACGCGCGATGTCGTGCACGATCAGGAAGTAGCCGCAGAGCCCGAGCTTCTCGATGAGCACGAGCTCGCGCTCGAGCTGCGCGCGCGGGCGGGAGGGGAGGGGGTCCCCGTAGCGCCCGCGCGCGCCACGGAAGGTGAGCGTGCGCAAGAGCCCGGCCTGCGTCTCGCCCGGTGGCGTCGGGAAGTCGGGAAAGCGATAGCCGAGCTCGCGCAGGCCGAAGCTGCAGCGCTCGGCGATCTCGCGCGAGGCTGCGATCCACTCCGGGCGATCGGCAAAGCGGCGCGCGATCTCCTCGCGCGGCAGCAGGCTGCGCTCCGCATTGCGGGCGAGCCGGCGCCCCGCGCCATCGAGCGAGGTACGCTGGTGCAGGCAGCTGAGCGCGTCGAGGACGCTGCGGCCCTCGGGGCGTGCGTGACGCACGTCGTTGCTCGCCACCAGCGGCACATGCGCGGATTCGGCGAGTGCCACGGCTCGTCGCGACTCGCGTTCGGCCGCGGCGTCGAGGTGGCGCGACACGTCGACCCACAGGCGTCCCGGCCCGAAGCAGCCGCGCGCCCGGTCGAGCGACGCTGCCGCGAGCGTCGCGTCACCGCGCAGCAGTGCTACGAGCTCGCCGGCGTGTTCCTCGACGTCATCCCAGGTCACGCGGCACCGGGATTTTCCGCCCTGGGCATGTCCGACGGTCAGCAGGCGCGAGAGCTTGCGGTAGCCGCGCTGCGATTCGGCGAGGAGCAGGAGCCGCGCACCGCGTGCGTCGCCGTCGAGGTCGACCTCGGCTCCGACGAGGGCGCGCATCCCTGCCGCCGTTGCGGCCTGGTGGAAGCGGGGCGCCCCGTAGAGCCCGCCGCGGTCGGCGAGTGCGAGGGCGGGATAGCCGAGCTCCGCCGCCCTTTCCACGAGGTCCTCGGGGTTCGAGGCGCCCTCGAGGAACGAGAAGGCGCTGCGGCAGCGCAGCTCCACGTAGTCCGCTCCGGCGAGCCGAACGGGTGCGGGGCGGACGGGCGGAGCGGGGGGCACGAGTGAACTTTCGTCTTGTTTTCGCCTCCTGTTTAGATGAAGACCCAGCCAGAATCAAGCCGCGAAGCGCGGATCCCTTCGATGACGCCTCGCGGCGAGACGCCCGGTCCACCTATCCTGATGCGAATGCCGGCTCGCACGCAATCCCGCGACACCTCGGCCGAGATCGAGCGACGCCAGATCGAGGCGTGGCGCGCGATGAACTCCGCACAGAAGCTCGCGATCGTCTCGCAGCTGACGCTCGCCTGCGAGGAGCTGGCGCGCGCCGGGATCCGAGAGCGCCACCCGAACGCAAGCGAGCGCGAGATCGAGCTGCGACTTGGTGCGCTGCGCCTCGACCGCGACACGATGGTCCGCGTCTTCGGGTGGGACCCGGAGCAGCAGGGTTACTGAGTGCCCTCGGATCCGATTCGCGTGCTGCTGCACGTGACGGAGCTGCTCGATCGGATCGGTACGCCGTACTTTCTGGGCGGCTCGCTGGCGAGCTCGATGCTGGGCGAGCCGCGTTCGACCGTGGACATCGATCTCGCGATCGTTCTGAGCGGCACCGAAGTGCCGCTCCTCGTCGCAGCGCTCGGCTCGGAGTTCTACGTCGACGAGGGTGCCGTGCGGCAGGCTGTCGAAGGGCATACATCCTTCAACGCGATCCATCAGCCGACCGTCTTGAAGGTGGACTTCTTCGTGCTCGGCGATACCCCGTTCGATCGCGCGCAGCTCGAAGGGCGTCGCCTCTCGCCCGCGCTCGAGGGATCGGAACGCCGCGTCTTCGTCTCGAGCCCGGAAGACCTGATCCTGCGCAAGCTCGACTGGTACCGGCAGGGAGGGGGCGTCTCGGACCGCCAGTGGCGCGACGTGCTGGGTGTGCTCAAGGTCCAGGCCGAGCGACTCGATCTCGCGCGCCTCCGCCATTGGGCCGCCGCGCTCGGCCTCGCCGAGCTGCTCGAGCGGGCACTCGCGGAGTCGGCGATCGTTGGCCGCTGACGGACTTCGAGCCGATGCCGGGTCGCCGGCTGGGTCGAGGAAGGGCGGAGCGCGCTCGCGAGGCGGCGTCCCCGCGTGGCAGTGCGCCTTCGGACGTGAGAGCCTAGGGGCATGCTGCGCCCCGAGATCCTCGACGCGTTCCGCCGGCAGGGCCCCGCGTGCCGCGAGGCCGGCTCGGAGCTGACGGCGCGGCTGATGGAGCGCTGCGTCGCCGAGCTCGAAACCGGGGGAGCGCTCGCGCGCCTGCTCGAGGACTGGAAGGGGCACCCCATTCTCGACGCGCTGCCCCAGCGCGTGGTGGGCGCCGTGCAGGGCCTGGCCCTCTCGGGGCGCGCGCCCGAGCTGGCGCGCTGCTACCCCTGCCTCGGCGGTGAGGCCACCTGGCCCGACACCGCCGACGCCTTCGTGGGAGCCCTCGAACGCCACGCGGAGGAGATCCGCCCGCGTCTCGACCAGCAGGTGCAGACCAACGAGGTGCGCCGCTGCGCGGGGCTCCTCGGCGGCTTCCTCGTGGCGGCCCGGCAGGCCGACGGACTGCCGCTGCGCGTGCGCGAGATCGGAAGCAGCGCCGGCCTGAATCTCTTCTTCGACCGCTACCGCTACGCGCTCGGCCCGCACCGCTGGGGCGACGCGGCTTCGCCGGTGCGGCTCGACTGCGATTGGCGCGGCCCGGCGCCCGACCTCTCGGCACCGCTGCATGTGACCTCGCGTCTCGGCTGCGACCTCTTCCCCCTCGACGCGCGCGACCCGGAGCAGCTGCGGCGGATCGAGTCGTTCCTGTGGGCCGACCAGACCGACCGCCACGCGCTGCTACGCGCGGCTGCCGCCGCGCTGCCGCCCGCGGGCGCACCGATCGAGCGCGTGGGCGCGCGCCCCTTCGTGGAGCGCGAGCTCGCGGAGCCCTCGGCCGGCGCGGCCACGGTGCTCTTCCACTCGAACATGTGGTGGTATCTCTCGCCCGACGACCGGGCCGCCGTCGAGGCCGCGATCGAGACGGCGGGCGCCCGGGCGACCCGCGACGCGCCGCTCTTCTGGCTGCGCTCCGAGGCGCCGAACCTGCACTACGTGGAGCTGCGCCTGCGCAGCTGGCCGGGGGGCAGCGAGCGCCTGCTGGCCCGGGCGCACCACCACGCGCGCTGGGTGGAGTGGCTCGCCGACTGACGCGCCCTGCGCCACGCGCCACCGAAGCGCGTGGCTGGAGAACGCTCGCATGGGTATCGCCTTCTTCGGGATCATCGTCGGAGCCGGTCTGTTGATCGGCACCTTGGTGCTGTTGGAGGTGGGCAGCCGCATCGGCGCGCGGCGTCTGGCAGCCGACCTCGAGGGGGCACGCGCCGGCCAGGGCGTGGTAGAGGCCGCGATCTTCGCTCTGATGGGCTTGCTGATCGCGTTCACGTTCTCGGGGGCGGCGTCGCGCCTCGACACGCGGCGGCTGCTCGTGGTGGAAGAGGCCAACGCGGTCGGAACGGCGTACCTCCGGCTCGACCTGCTGCCGGGATCGGCCCAACCCGCGCTGCGGGACCTCTTCCGGCGCTACGTCGATTCGCGACTCGAGGTCTATCGCCGGCTGCCCGACGCTGGGGCGGCGCTCGCCGAGTTTGAGCGATCCCAGGCGCTGCAGGGGGAGATCTGGGCCGGCAGCGTCGCCGCGTGCCGCGCCGACGAGAAGGCCCCGACGTGCATGCTGCTGCTGCCCGCCGTCAACGAGATGATCGACGTCACGACCAGGCGCACTACCGCCCTTCGGACCCATCCGCCGACGATCATCTTCGGCATGCTGTGGGGCCTGATCCTCGCCAGCGCGCTGATCGCGGGCTACGCGATGGCGGGCGGCAAGTCGCGCAGCTGGGTCCACGCAGCCGTCTTCGCACTGGTGCTCTCGGGTACCGCGTACGTGATCTGGGACCTCGAGTATCCGCGCCGGGGGTTCATCCGCGTCGACGCCGCGGACCAGCTTCTGCGCGACGTGCGCAACGGCATGAAGTGAGGGCGCACGCCTCGGTTGCCCGGCCCTGGCGCCTCCCGTCTACGCGCGAAGAGCGGTTCCGCGTGATCGCGGTGCGCCGCACGGCTATCCTGGATCCAAGGTCGTAGGAGGGAGCGCCATGGCCGATTCGCGCCGCGTCGACACCGGGACCGACTTCGTCCTCGCCGAGGTGGAGGACGGCGTCTTGACCGTGACGCTGAACCGGCCCGAAAGGCGCAATGCGCTCTCGCCGGTGATGTTCGACGGGCTCGAACGCGCGCTCGACGATGCGGAGACGGCCGCCGACGTCGCTTGCGTGGTGCTCACCGGCGCGGGCGGCGCCTTCTGCGCCGGCGGCGACGTGAAGGCGATGGCGGAGAGCCACGGGAGTGGAGGCCCGGGCGGCGGCGTCGACGCCGCGATCCACCGCCAACGGCTCTGGCACCGCGCCACCTCGGCACGCCTCTACGAGATGCCGAAACCCGTCGTCGCATCGCTCCCCGGCGCCGCCGCAGGCGCGGGGCTCGCGTTGGCCCTCGCCTGCGATCTGCGCATCGCAGCGGAGCGCGCGATCCTGCTCACGGCCTTCGCGAACGTGGGCTTCAGCGGCGACTTCGGCGGCAGCTTCTTCATGACCCAGCTCGTCGGCGCCGCGAAGGCCCGCGAGCTCTACTACCTCTCGGAGCGCATCCCCGCGCGCGAGGCCGAGCGCGTCGGCCTCGTGAACCGGGTGGTGCCCGACGAGAAGCTCGCGGCGGAGACGCGCGAGCTCGCCGCGCGCCTCGCCCGCGGGCCGGGCGTCGCCTACCGCTACATGAAGGAGAACATCGCCCGCGCGGCGAGTGGCGGGGCGCTCTACGAGTGTCTCGATGCCGAAGCGACGCACCACGTGCACACGGGCCTCACCGAGGATCACCGCAACGCGGTCAGGGCCTTCGTCGAGAAGCGCACGCCGGTCTTCCGCGGTCGCTGAGGCCTCGACGGCGCAGCCGAGCTTGGACGCGACGCGGAGCGTCGATATGCTCCGCTCGTGAGCGCCAAGAGGCCGCCTCCCGCGCCTCTCCCGGCCGCGTCGTCGCGGCCCGACGCCTAGGCGTGGCCTCCGTCGTCGTCGTCGGAGGGGGCCTCGCCGGCCTCGTGTGCGCCTGGCGCCTCGGACGCGCCGGGCACGACGTCGAGGTGCTCGAGCGCGAGGACGAAGCGGGCGGGAGTGCGCGGAGCGAGGAGCGGCTCGGCTTCCGGCTCGACCGCCGCCCCAGCTTCGTGCTGCGCGGGGACCGCAATCTGCGCACGCTGCTGGCGCCGCTCGGGCTCGAGGCCTCGCTCGTTCCGGTGGCCCGGCCCAGCGTCGGCATCCTGCGCGACGGGCGCATCCACGCCTGCGACGCGAGCTCGCTGCTGCGCCTGCTGGTCTCCACCCCCGTCGGCCCCGGGTCGTTGTTGCGTTGCATGCGTCTCGGGCTCGACCTCGCGCGCCTGCGGCGCCTGCTCGATCCCTCGCGACCCGAGGCTGCGGCGCCCCTCGACGATCCCAGCGCGAGGACGCAGCTGCGCCGTCGAGTCGGCGACGAGGCGTGGGACTGGATCCTCGCGCCGGCGCTGGCCGCGGCGACCGGGACCGCGCCCGCGCTGCTCTCGGAGGCCGCGGCGTTGTTGTGGCTGCGTCGCGCCGCCGCCGGCCTCGCGCCGCAGCGCCTCGAGGGGGGAGCCTCGCGTCTCGTGGCGGCGCTCGCCACGCGCATCAAGCTGCGCATCGGCTGCGACGTCTTCCGCGTCGAGACCGAAACCGATGGCGCCCGGGTGCGTTACCGCGGCCGGGGGCACGAGAGGAGCGTGCTGGCCGACGCGGTCGTGATGGCGCTTCCGGGTCCGCTCGTCGCGGCGCTGTGCCCGAAGCTCACACCGGGCGAGCGGGGCTTCTTCGAGGCGCAAGTCCATGCCCCGCATGCGGCGGTGCAGCTACTCCTCGATCGGATTCCCGCGCCGGGCCCGCCGCTCGTGCTGGTTCCCGAAAAGGCGGGTCTCGGCCTCGCGGCCCTGTCGCTCGAGCCGGACGCCGCGCCTTCGGGCGCGTGCCTGCTGCGCGTCGTTCTCGACGAGGCGTCCGCGCGAGAGCTGCGCGAGGCGACGGACGCGGACGTCGTCGCGCACGCGCTGCGCGGCCTCGCGCGCACGCCGCTCGCCGGGGCCGAGGTCGCTCATGCCGTCGTGCGCCGGAGCGTGCACGGCGTTCCGCGCTTCGCCCCCGGCAGCCTTCGCCGCCTCGCGATCTTCCAGTCCCGCGTGGACCGTTCGCCGAGGCTCGCCTTCGCCGGCGAGTATCTGATCGGCCCCGGGCTCGAGGGTGAGGCCACGAGCGGCATGCGCGCCGCAACGGACGTCGTGCGCGCGCTGTGAGCGCCAGCGCGGGGCACGGTTGATCCACATCCTCGACGCGCTCGTCGCGAAGCCGGGCCGGCTGGACGAGCTTCGAGATCTGTTGCTGCACCGCTACCTCCCGGGTGCACGGGCGCGCGGCATGAGCCTGCTGTCGGAGTGGGTTGCTCCCGGCGTCGAGCCCGACGTGCGGGCCGGAGAGTGGATCCTGCTCTGGGGTGTCGCGGACGTCGCGGCGTGGTGGAGCATGCGCGCGCAGGCGGGCATCGATCCGCAGGTCGAGAGCTTCTGGCGCGATGCGGATGCAGGGCTCGAGCGCCGGACGCGCCGGATGCTGGCGCCCCGGAGCGATGAACCGGGCAGGGCGCAGGCGCGCAGGCACCTCGGGCCGGAGACCTGGCGCGGCCACTGCGCGACGGCACTCGTCTCGCTCGTGCCGGGTGCGGGCGAGGCGACGCGGATCCGCTTCGAGGCGGTGGCCAGGGCGCTCCCGCGCTGCGCCCCCGGCTGCCTGCGCAGCGCGCTCGGGAGCAATCTCCCGGGGACCGTGAACGGCGGCGACTACACGCTCGACCTGCTCTTCGAGGACTCTGACCGCGCGGCGCGCTGGCTCAGCGCAGATTGGTCCGATCTCGCCGCGCGCGCGGAGTGGGATGCGGCGGTAGCCAGCGTCGACGCCGTCCACTACGCGCCCCTCGAGAGCGGACTCGACGCACCGCGCATCGCATCGCCGCTCAAGCGGACTCTGTTGCTGCGGGTCGAACCGTCGGCGCCGGCAGACCGCGTGCTGCGCTTCGAGGGCGAGCTGGCCGCGATGCCCGACCACATCCCCGCCATCCGCAACTGGCACCTCGCCCGCGTCGCCGGGACCTGCGGGAGCCAGGTTTCGCCCACGGGGCACTGGACGCACGTCTGGGCGCAGGAGTTCGAGGCGCTCGAGGGGCTCCAGTCCGACTACATGGTCCACCCCTACCACTGGGCCACGGTCGATCGCTGGTTCGATCCCGAGTCGGGCGAGCGGATCGTCGCGACCGGGCTCGCGCACGTCTTCTGCGTGATGCCCGGCAGCGTGCTGGCCGGGGGGGACGATCTTCAGAGTTTCAGATTTTTTCCCGAGAAGCCGAGACTCTGAAGACCGTCCCCGTTCTCGCTCCAGCTCCCGGTGGAGGGGAGCGTAGGGACCCCGGCTGGCGGGGGGTCGCGGGGAGCGCTATTCACTGGCCATCCGACCGGGTTTCTACCCGGCAGCGGCGCACAACAGGATCACCCCCGATCCCGCCGCTAAATCGTCTTTCTCTCAGCCCTGCTGTTGTGTGGGTTGGAATCGCGACCGCGTCGCCACCGAAACGTGCGGCGACGCGGCGAGTGTATACAAGCATGTCAGCTTCTCCCGTCCCTTCAACCAGCGGCTTCGAGCAGTACAGCCTCGATGCCGCCCTGCTGCGCGGAGTCTCCGCGCTGGGTTTCCGCGAGCCGCGTCCGATCCAGCTGCGAGCCCTTCCCGCCGCCCTCTCGGGCCGCGACGTGCTGGGCCTCGCCCAGACCGGCACCGGAAAGACGGCGGCCTTCGCGCTGCCGATCCTCCAGCGGCTGATCGAGGCCCCCGGCCCCGGCCCGCGCGCGCTGGTGCTGGCTCCGACCCGCGAGCTCGCCACCCAGATCGATGCCGAGTTCCGGGCGCTAGCGAAGTTCACGCGTGTCTCGACGCTCACCATCTACGGCGGCGTCTCCTCCCGCGTCCAGATCGCGGGTCTCCGGCGCGGGCCCGATGTGCTGGTGGCCTGCCCCGGGCGACTCCTCGACCTGCTCCAGCAGCGAGTGGTGCGGCTCGATCGCATCGAGACGCTCGTGATCGACGAGGCGGACCACATGTTCGACATGGGCTTCCTGCCGGACCTGCGCCGCATCCTCGCCGCGCTTCCGGCGCGCCGCAGGAATCTGCTCTTCTCGGCGACGATGCCCGAGGCGATCCGGGGCCTGGCGGACCAGATCCTGGCCGAGCCTCACGTGGTCGAGCTCGATCACGTGGGACCGGCGACGACCATCGAGCACGCGCTCTACCCGGTGCGCGAGAACGACAAGCGCGATCTGCTCGAGCACATCCTCGCGGCCGACCGCTCCGAGTCTGCGATCGTGTTCACGCGCACCAAGCACCGCGCGCGGCGCCTGGCGGAGCAGCTCGACCGCGCCGGCCATCGGGCGGTGGCGCTCCAGGGCAACATGAGCCAGAGCCAGCGAGACCGGGCCATGCGCGGGTTTCGCGACCGGCGCTTCGACGTGCTCGTCGCCACCGACATCGCCGCCCGCGGGCTCGACGTGAGCCAGGTCTCCCACGTGATCAACTTCGACATCCCGAACGTACCGGAGGCCTATACCCATCGGATCGGCCGCACCGGGCGATCCGAGCGCGAGGGCAAGGCCTGCACCTTCGTCACCGGCGAGGACCGGGCGATGGTCGCGTCCATCGAGCGCATGCTCGGCGCGCCGGTCCCGCGCATCCGGGTTCCGGGCTTCGAGGCCGATTTCCCGGAGGTGACGAACCAGGGGCGGCCGAGCCGTCCCGCTACCCGAGGCCGAAACAGCGGAGGGCGTTCGTCCGGAGGATCTTCTCCTTCGCTCTCGTATGGAGCCCCTCGCGGTCCGCGATCTTCGCGACGAGGTCGCCGCTGATCGCGTCGGGGTGCGGGTAGTCGGTCGCGAAGACGACACAGTCCTCGCCCACGAGCTCGACCACGCTCGGGATCGTCTGCTCCTGCGGGTCGCAGGAGACGAAGCACTGGCGGCGGAAGTACTCGCTCGGACGCAGCGGGAGCTTCGCGGTGGCGTGGCCCCAGGCGTCCATGTGCTCGTCCATGCGCTCGAGCCAGTGCGGGAGCCAGCCGCATCCGCTCTCGAGGAAGACCACGCGCAGAGCGGGGTGGCGTTCGAGCACGCCTCCCATCACGAGGCCCACGCAGGCGATCTGTTGCTCGTGCGGGTGCGAGCAGACGTGGCGCAGCGCAAAGTTGTCGAAGCGATCGCGGCCCGATTGCGGGAGGTCCTGGGTGGTGCCCTCGTGCACCGCGAGCGGGACGCCCAGCTCCTCGAGCAGCGACCACAGCGGGTCCCAGAGGGGATCGTCGAGAGAGCGCCCGCGGACCGGATTCGGACGCATCATCACGCCGCGGAAGCCGAGCTCGTCGACGCAGCGCCGCGCCTCGGCGAGCGATTCGAGCAGGTCGTGCTGTGGCACGACCGCGACGCCGAGCAGGCGCTTCGGATCGGCGCCGCAGAACTCGTGGAGCCAGTCGTTGTAGGCGCGGCAGAGCACCACCTGCACGTCCGTGCGCTCGAGGCCGGCGAACATCAGCCCGAAGGTCGGGAAGAGGAGGCTCGACTCGACGCCCTGGGCATCCATGTCGGCGAGCCGGCGCTTGGGATCGTGGCCGCCGGCGGGAATCTCCCAGTCTCCACTGGCAGGAACCGGAATGTAGGGCTTGAGCTCACCGCCGATCATCTGGCGTACGCGGCCCTGGTCGTCGCGCAGCACGCGCGGTGCGAAGGGGCGGTAGCGCGGCGCCAGGTGCCGCTCCCATGCGGAGGCAGGCTCCTGCACGTGTCCGTCGGCGTCGATCGCGCGGATCGTCGGCATCGCTTCATCCTCCGCTGGGGTGAACGACGAGGGCGAGGCGCTCGGCCTCCTCTAGGAGCTCTTCGAGCAGCGCCAGACCCCCGTCCCAGAACTTCGGGTCGCGCACGTCGAGTCCGATGCGCCCGAGCAGGGTTGCGGGGGCGTCGGAGCCGCCGGCCGCCAGCAGCTCCAGGTAGCGGTCGACGAAGGCCGGGCCCTCGGCGTCGTAGCGGCGCAGCAGCGCGAGCACGAGCAGCTCGCCGAAGGAGTACGCGTAGCAGTAGAAGGGCGAATGCACGAAGTGCGGGATGTAGAGCCACCACCACGCGTAGTCGTCGCGCAGCTCCACCGAGTCGCCGAACATCGGGCGGTTTGCGGCCATCCACAGCTCGTTGATGCGTGGGACCGGGAGCTCGCCCTCGCTGCGGCGCGCCGCGTGCAGGCTCTCCTCGAAGCGCGTCATCGCGACCTGGCGGAAGACCGTCGCGAAGGCCTCTTCGAGCTTGCCGCAGACGAGTGCGAGCCGCGCGGCCGGGTCCTGCTGCTCGCGCAGCAGGCGCCGGAAGACCAGCATCTCGCCGAAGACGCTCGCCGTCTCCGCCAGCGTGAGCGGGGCGTCCTGCTCGAAGAGTCCGCGCGGGCCGGCGAGCTGCTGGTGCACGCCGTGCCCGAGCTCGTGCGCGAGCGTCATCACGTCGCGTGGCGTGCCGGTGTAGTTGAGCAGCACGTAGGGGTGCACGGAGGGGGTGGTCGACGCGCAGAAGGCGCCGCCGCGTTTCCCGGGCCGCAGCTCCGCGTCGATCCAGCGATCGGTGAAGAAGCGCCCGGCGATCTCCGCCATCGCGGGCGTGAAGTCCCCGTACGCGTCGAGCACGATGCGCCGGGCGAGCTCGAAATCGACGCTCCCGGGCGGCTCGCCGATGGGTGCGTAGCGGTCGTAATCCGTGAGCTTCTCGAGTCCGAGCAGCCTCGCCTTCAGCCGGTAGTAGCGGGCGACGAGCGGATAGCGCCCGACGCAGGCCGAGAGCAGCGACTCGACGCTCTCCGGATCGATCTCGTTCGCGAGGTGGCGGGCGGACATCGGCGTCGGATAGCGGCGCCGACGGTCGTCGCCGGCCTTGTCCTGCACCAGCGTGTTGAAGACGTAGCCGAGGGTGTGCGAGTTCTGGGTCAGGACGCGCGTCAACTCTTGCGCCGCCTCGCGGCGCAGCTCGCGCTCGGGCGCGTGGAGCAGCGCCAGCACCTCCTCCTCGCCGAGGTCGAGGGTCTCGCCGCCGCGGCGCACGCTGAAGCGCAGGCGGCCCAGGATCTCGTCGAAGAGGCGCGAAAAGGCGCGGCTCCCGGTGTTGGCCGTCTCCTCGAGTAGGCGTTCCGCGGGCTCCGAGAGCACGTGTGGCCGGTAGCGCCGCAGCGAGGCGAGCCAGTGGCGCCGCTTCGCGAGCGCCGGATCGGCGAGCAGGCGATCCGCCAGGGCTTCCTCGAGCCCGACCCACTCGAGCTCGAAGAAGACCAGCGTGTTGCGGATCTCGCTCGCCCGCTCCTGAACGCGCTGGAGCAACGCTCCGTGGCGCGGCGCGCTGGTGTCCCCGGCGAAGAGCAGGCCCGCGAAGCTCCCGACCCGCGCCACCGGCTCCTGGATGCGCTCGAGCGCGTCGACCGCGTTCGCGAGTTCGGCCGCGCTCGTGTCGGCGAGGCTCCCGCGCCAGCGCGTGGCGAAGCGCTCCGCCGCAGCGAGCGTCTCGGCGAGATCGGACTCGATGCGCGGGTCGTCGGGACCCGCGTAGAGGTCTGCGAGATCCCAGCTCACCCCGGCGGCGGGCCCGGCGGAGGCGAACCCTCCGGCTGCGTGCACGGCTTGCGACATGGCGGCGACGATACCGCGATAGACTCCCCCGGACATGCGCGTGATCCTGCACGCGGACATGGACGCCTTCTACGCGTCGGTCGAGCAGCGCGACCGGCCGGAGCTGCGCGGCCGTCCGGTGATCGTCGGGGGTACCGGGCCGCGAGGTGTCGTGGCGGCGGCGAGCTACGAGGCGCGCCGCTTCGGCGTCCGCTCGGCGATCCCCACGGCCCAGGCCCGCGCGCTCTGCCCGGAGGGCGTCTTCCTGCGCGGCGACATGCGCCGCTACGCGCGCGAATCGGAGCGGATCTTCGAGATCTTCCGGCGCTTCACGCCGCTGGTGGAGGGGCTCTCCCTCGACGAGGCCTTTCTCGATCTCACTGGGACTGCGCGCCTGCACGGGCCCCCCGCCGAGGCCGGCCGGAGACTGCGCGCGCAGGTGCGCGCCGAGATCGATCTCGCCGTGTCGGTTGGCATCGGACCCGTGAAGATGGTCGCGAAGATCGCGAGCGAGCTCGCGAAGCCCGACGGCCTGCTCGAGATTCCCGCGGATGGCGTGCGCGCGTTCCTCGATCCGCTGCCGGTGGAGCGACTCTGGGGCGTCGGCCCGGTGGCACGCGAGCGCCTCGCGGCGCGGGGCGTGCGCACGATCGGAGACCTCGCGCGCGCAGACCCGCGCGGCCTCGAGCGCGCGCTCGGCAGCTTCGGCGCCGAGGCGGCCCGCCTCGCGCGCGGCGAGGATCTGCGCGAGGTCGAGCCCAGCCGCGATCCGGTCTCCTACGGCGAGGAGAA
>CAYPSI010000173.1:0-17226 GCA_964413375.1 uncultured Spirochaetales bacterium
AGCCGCGCGTCGAGCCCGCGGAGGTCGAGACCGACGCCGGCTTCCACGTCCAGGAGCTCACGCCAAACCTGATCCGCGAGAACCGGCTCTCGACCGATCAGGGAGCCTTCGTCCACTTCATCGAGCGGGGCTCGCCGGCCGCCGAGGCGGGCCTGCTGGTTGGCGACGTGATCCAGCGCATCGAGGACCGCGAGGTGACGGACCTCGCCGGTTTCCGCCAGGCGATGATCGCCGCGGCCAGCAAGCTGCGTTTCCTCGTCGTCGCGCGGCGCGGCGAGGAGACGATGTACCTGCTGTTCACGTGGTTGCCGCAAGTGCTCCCCGGCGCCGAGGACGAACCGAGCGTCCCCGGACCTGCGGCGCTACCCGGCGCCGCGCCGCGCTAGCGCCGCCGCGCCCTCGGACGCGACGCAGCTCCAGATCGGTGGCCGCTGCCCGAAGCGACCCGCGAAGCCCTCGGCCAGCGCTTCGGCAACGGGGCCTGCACACGCGGGATCCACCAGGTGAAGCGTGCATCCCCCGAAACCTGCGCCGGTGAGCCTCGAACCGTGGACACCCGGGAGCCTGTCGGCAATCTCGCAGAGGGCGTCGAGCTCGGGGAGGCTGACCGCAAAGTCGTCGCGCAGGCTCCGCATCCCCTCTCGCAGAAAGCTCCCCGCGGCGGCGAGGTCTCCTTCGCGCAGCGCGCGCGGTCGCGTCGACGCGCGCGTTCTCGGTCACGACGTGTCGAACCCGGCGAAAGAGCACGGGATCGAGAACTCGCTCGAGCGCCGGAAGATCCCCGAGCGCCAGGTCTCGCAGCGTTCGAGCCGCGGCCGGAGCGATTCCGGCGCATCGCGCGGCCTCGAGGCCGCGGCGGCACTCTTCGCGTCGGTCGCCGTAAGCGGATGCGACGAGGCGCCGGCGCACGCCCGAGTCGACCACCAGGAGGCGTAGCGCGGGGAGTGCGACCGACTCGATCTCGCCGCTGCGGCAGTCGATGCGAAGCGCCGCCCCGGCGCGTCCGAGTGCGCTCGCCAGCGAGTCCATCGTTCCGCACGGCACGCCGACGAAGCTGGTCTCGGAGCGGTGGGCGAGCGCCGCTCGCTCCCGCGCGTCGAGGCGCAGGCCGAGGGCGGCATCGAGCGCCGTCGCAACGGCCACTCCGAGCGCGCCCGAGCTCGAGAGCCCCGACCCGGGCGGCAGCTCGCTCGCCACCGCGAGGTCGAAGCCGCAGGGCTCGACGCCGCGCTCGGCGAGCGCCGCGACCACTCCCTGCACGTGGTCCACCCAGCCGCGCGTCGGCCGCGGGTGCGCCGCGTCGAAGGCGGCCTCGCCGCCCATCTCGCGCGAGAAGACGCGCACACCGGTCCCCGGACGCAGCGCCACCAGCACCAGCGTGTAGCGATCGATCGCGCAGGGCAGGACCAGACCGTCGTTGTAGTCCGTGTGCTCGCCGATCAGGTTCACCCGACCGGGCGCGCGCGCGCCGGCCTCGGGCTCGGACCCGAAGCAGCGCCGGAACTCGGCCGCGAGCATTGCCTGCACGGAGCCCTCCTCGCCCGCGCTACCCTGACCCCCGCCCATGGAAGCACCTTGGAAGCACTGATGGAAGCAGGGGGCGGGAGCTTGCGTCTGATTCGCACGATGCGAAGGATCGGGCAGCGTCGGGGGGCCGTGGCGGCTCTCGGGATCGGCCTGGCGGCCGGCCCGGCCGCCGCCAGCGATCCCTTCCTGCGCCACACCGTGACCGTCGACGTGGTGCAGCGCGCGGGACCGAGCGTCGTCAGCATCACCAGCGAGCAGACGGTCGCGCGGCAGAGCCCCTTCCAGCGCTTCGGCGGCGACCCCTTCTTCGATCGCTTCTTCCGCGACTTCTTCGAGCCCCGGCTCCCCCAGACGGCGCAGAACCTGGGCTCCGGAGTGCTCATCGACGCCGACCGCCGCGTGCTGACCAACGAGCACGTGGTCGCGCGGGCGAGCCGGATCCGCGTGACGCTGGCCGATGGCCGCGAGTTCGACGCGACCCTGGTGGGCGCCGACCCGAACAACGACCTCGCGGTGCTGAGGCTCGAGACCGAGGAAGAGCTCCCGTGGATCCCGCTCGGCTCCTCGGCGGACCTGATGGTCGGAGAGCCGGTGATCGCGATCGGCAACCCTTTCGGCCTCTCCCACACGGTGACGACGGGCGTCGTCTCGGCGCTCAATCGCTCGATCCGCTCCGAGGCGCGGGTCTACCACGGCTTCCTCCAGACCGACGCCTCGATCAACCCCGGAAACTCCGGGGGGCCGTTGCTCAACGCGGAGGGCCGACTCGTCGCGATCAACACCGCCGTGTACGGCGGTGCGGACGGCATCGGCTTCGCGATTCCGATCGACGTCGCCGGGCGGGTGGTGACGCAGCTGATCGCGCACGGCGAGCTCGCACCCGTCTGGGTCGGGATCGAGGTCCAGGATCTCGACGAGAGCCTGCAGCAGGCGATGAAGCTGCGCCGGGGTGTCCGGGGTGTCGTGGTGAATCGGGTCCGCGAAGACAGCCCGGCCGACCGCGCCGGCATCCGGCGCGGCGACGTGCTGACCCGACTCGACCGTCACCCGGTCGATTCACCGCGCTCCGTCTTCGAGATCCTCGATACCGCCACTCCCGGCCAGGAGCTCCCGCTCGATCTCTGGCGCGACGGCAACGAGATCACTCTCTCGGTGCGGGCCGAAGAAGCCCCGGTCGATCTGCCCGAGGAGCTGCTGCGCGAGAAGCTCGGACTCGAGCTTCGGCCGGCCCTCAACGGGGGCTACGAAGTGACCTCCGTGCGGCAGGGAAGCGGCGCGGAGCGGATCGGGATCCGCGGCGGGGATCTCGTGCTCGGCATCAACGGGCGCCCGCTCGATGGCGCGGAGGCCCTCCGGCGCGCCGCCCTCGCGTTGCGCGGCCTCTCGGGAGCCCTCGTCGTGGTTCAACGCGGAAACGGCCGGTATCATGTGACCATTCCCTTCGCCTGAGGGTCTGCCCGCACCACGAGGCGATGAACGGAATCCGGGGGTGCGGCGTCGAACGAAGCGCATCCGCCCGTGTGCGGACTCTGGCACGCGCCGTTTCCCGGGATCTGGCCACCGGGAAGGGGCCTGCGAACGGGCCTGCGAACGGGCCTTCGAAATGGATCGTCGAAAGCGCCCGCGAATCACAACGTCGGAAGATCGGAGCATCGCAAGCATGAAGGCACGTCGCGTCGTATCGGCTCTGCTGGTCACCTCGGTGGGAATCGCCGCGTTCGTCGTCGCCGGCCGACTGCAGGTCGACCTGCGTTGGCGCGAGGGAGCCGCCCACGCCATCGACCTGTTCGGCTCGAGCGAGCCCGAGGCCTCCGAGAAGCCCGCCGAGGAGCGCTTCTGGAAGGAGGACGGGGAGGCGCAAGCGATCGTGCCCCAGGGAGTGCCGGGGAGCTTCGCGGATCTCGCCGAGCGCTCGTCGCCGGGCGTCGTGAACATCCAGACCTCGAAGAAGATCCGCGGCGCCGCCATGCCGCAGAACTTCGAGGAGTTCTTCTTCGGTGGCCCCTTCGGCCAGGGCATGGAGGAGCGCGAAGTTCCGAGCCTCGGGTCGGGCGTCGTGATCTCGAGCGATGGCTACATCGTGACCAACGCACACGTCATCGAGGACGTCGAGAGCATCAAGGTGATCTTCGAGGACGGGAAGGAACTCGACGCAATCGTCGTGGGCCGCGACGCCAAGACGGACATCGCACTGATCCGCGTCGAGCCCGAGAAGCCGCTCTTCGCGCTTCCCCTCGGCGACTCCGATCGCGTCCGCCCGGGCGAGTGGGTGGTCGCGATCGGCAATCCCTTCGGTCTCGAGCACACCGTCACGGCCGGGATCGTGAGCGCCAAGCACCGGGTCATCGGCCAGGGCAGCTACGACGACTACATCCAGACCGATGCCGCGATCAACCCGGGCAACTCGGGAGGGCCGCTCCTGAACCTCAAGGGCGAGGTGGTCGGCATCAATACGGCGATCCGGCCCGCGGCCAACACGATCGGCTTCGCGGTACCCGTCAACATGGCCAAGGAGATCCTCCCGCAGTTGCGGAGCGAAGGGCACGTGACGCGCGGCTGGATCGGAGTGGTGATCCAGAAGATCACGCCGGAGATCTCGCAGCATCTCGAGCTCAAAAAGGACGTCGGCGCGCTCGTCTCGAAGGTGATGCCGGGGGGACCGGCCGCCGACGCCGGGATCAAGCGCTACGACGTGATCCTCTCCTTCGACGGCAAGACGATCGACGAGATGAACGACCTGCCGCGCGTGGTGGCCGTCACCCCTGTCGGGAAGAAAGTGAAGGTCGTGGTACTCCGCGACGGCGACGAGACGACCCTGAAGGTGGACGTCGCTGCGATGGAGGAGCCGAAGGAGGCCACGATTGCGGCCGCCGAGAAGGGCAGCGTGGCCGAGTTTGGCCTGCTCGTCCAGGATCTGACCCCGGAGATCGCCAAGAACCTCGGCATGGACGAAGACCACGGCGTCGTGATCACCGGCGTCGCACCCGGGAGCCCGGCAGCGAGTGCGGGGCTGCGCGGCCAGGACGTGATCCTCGAGGTCGACAAGGCCGAGATCCGCAGCGTGGCCGATCTCGAGAAGAACCTCGGCGAGTCGGGAGATGGCGCGCTGCTGCTGATCCGGCGCGGCGACGCCACCGTCTTCGTCCCGATCAAGCGCGGCTGAGGCTCCGCCCCGTCGCGCGGCGGCGCAGCGCAGCGAGCCCGAGCAGACCGAGCGCGAGGGTCGCTGCGGTGCTGGGCTCCGGAATGGGCAGGATGCGATAGATGCGGCTCTGGCCCAGCGAGACGACGTACACCGCTCCGTCGGGCCCCACTTCGATGTCCGTCGTGACGAAGAAGTTGGAACCGAAGCGCACCTGCGAGCGCTCCGCGCCGTCGGCCACGAGATCCGCGAGACCTCCCGAGAGCACGAAGCCGTCCCGCGTCCCGGTCAGGCGGAACAGGTAGAGGGAGCCCGTGTTGTTGTCGCCCACGAGCACCGCGTCGTCGTAGCCGGCACCCAGCGCCGATCCGGCGAGGAACGCGATCGACGTGATTCCGACCGGCTGCGCGAAGGAGAACTCCGGATCGCTGTAGGTCGACTGCATCAGGATGTTCACCAGGTCCTGACTCGTCTGGCCCTCGGGATCGAGGGCTTCTGGGCCCATCAGGATCGACCAGCCGCTGTTCATGCCCGACGCGACGAGGTTGATCTCGTCCATCCGTTGGGGACCGTTCTCCGTGTCCCAAAGGTTCCCCGTCACAGGGTCGAAGGCCAGTCCGAAGGAGTTGCGGACGCCGTAGGCGAAGAGGCTCTGGAGCAACACGTCGGGATTGCTCGCGAAGGGATTGTCTGCCGGCCGCGTGCCGTCCTCATTGAAGCGGTAGATGCCGCCCGTCCTCGCGCTGGTGCTGGCCGCGCTGTTGTTCTGCTCGATCCGGGATCGGTTGAGGTCTCCGGTCGCCAGATAGAGCTTCCCGTCCGACCCGAAATGCATCGGGCCACCGTCGTGGTTCGCCCCGTTCGCCTGCGCCGAGTCGAAGGGGATCGAGAAGGACGTGAACGACGGATCGACGACCAGCGCGGAGCCGTTCCACAGGTAGCGATCGAGCCGGTTTCCCGACCACGAGCCGCTGCCGTCGCCCGCCACGCTGCGCACACTCGAATACAGGTACACGAAGCCGTTCTGGTCGAAATCCGGATGGAGCTCGATCCCGAGCAGACCCCGCTCGCTATCATTCGCGACGCCGAGGTCGAGCACCTCGTCCACGGCGCCCCCGTGGACGCGCTTCACCTTCCCCGAGTCCTTCTCGATCAGGAAGAAATCATCTGCCCCGAGGAAGCGCATGCCGGTAGGGGAGGAGACCCCCGGGGGGGAGAGGATCTCCACCACCAACGTGGGGTCCACGAGGGTCGGCTGCGCGACGGCGCGATCGCCGGCGAGTAGCGTCAGTGCGGCGGCGAGATACATCGAGGCGCGGCTGCGTGTCATTTGCGCATCCCTGGTGGAGTAGTGGCGCGCCGAAGCAGAGGATCGCGCGCCTGTTTCGCGTTCATCGACCTGCCGGCGTCACTCCGAGAGTGATCACGGCCACCGCAAGATCTGCGCGCGCTTGCCCGGGGAGCCAGCGTGTTTAGCCTTTCCTCCATGCGATTCGACAAGCTCACGATCAAGAGCCAGGAAGCCCTTCAGGGCGCCCAGACGCAGGCCTCGAAGCACGGCCACTCGGAGGTCTCCCCGGCACACCTGCTCGCCGCGCTGCTGCAGCAGCCGGAGGGGCTCACGACCCCGCTGCTCCAAAAGCTCGGCGTCTCGGTGGAAGGGCTGCTCGAGGAGGTCGAGAAGCTCCTGACGGCGGCGCCGCGGGTGTCCGGCGGTGCGCAGCCCAACCTCTCGCGCGCTGCGTCCCGTGTGCTGGAGGCGGCCTCTGGCGAGGCCGACCAGCTGAAGGACGAGTACGTCTCGACCGAGCACCTGCTGCTCGCGATCGCCTCGGACAAGCAGGACCCGTCCGGGCGGATCCTTCGCGAGCTCGGCGCCGGCCGCGATGCGCTGCTCAAGGCGCTCGCATCGGTGCGCGGCGGCGCGCGCGTGACGGATCCGGACCCCGAGTCGAAGTACCAGGCTCTCGGAAAATTCGGCCGCGACCTCACGGATCTCGCGCGCCGCGGCAAGCTCGATCCGGTCGTGGGGCGCGACGAGGAGATCCGCCGCGTGATCCAGGTGCTCTCGCGGCGCACCAAGAACAATCCCGTGCTGATCGGCGAGCCGGGCGTCGGAAAGACCGCGATCGCCGAGGGCCTCGCCCAGCGCATCGTCGCGGGCGACGTGCCGGAGTCGCTGAAGGAGCGCCGGGTCGTGGCGCTCGACATCGGCTCGCTGATCGCGGGCAGCAAGTACCGCGGCGAGTTCGAGGACCGGCTCAAGGAGGTGCTGCGGGAGGTCTCCGAAGCCCAGGGCCAGATCATCCTCTTCATCGACGAGCTGCACACGATCGTCGGCGCCGGCGCCGCGGAGGGCGCGGCCGACGCCGCCAACATGCTGAAGCCCGCACTCGCCCGCGGCGAGCTGCGCTGCATTGGCGCCACGACGCTCGACGAGTACCGCAAGCACGTCGAGAAGGACGCCGCGCTCGAGCGGCGCTTCCAGCCGGTCTTCGTCGGCGAGCCGAGCCTCCCGGACACGATCTCGATCCTCCGCGGGCTCAAGGAGCGCTACGAGGTCCACCACGGCGTGCGCATCCAGGACGCGGCGATCGTCGCGGCCGCCACGCTCTCGAAGCGCTACATCACGGAGCGCTTCCTCCCCGACAAGGCAATCGACCTGATGGACGAGGCGGCGAGTCGCGTCCGCGTACAGATCGACTCGATGCCGGAGGAGCTCGATCAGCTCGAGCGCAAGCGCGTGCAGCTCGAGATCGAGCGCGAGGCGCTCAAGAAGGAGAGCGACGCGGCGAGCCTCGAGCGCCTCGAGCGCGTCGACCGGGAGATCGCGGAGCTGCGCGACCGCTGCGGCGGCATGAAGGCCCGCTGGGAGAACGAGAAGGGAGCGATCGGACGCGTCCGCGAGCGCAAGAAGCGGCGTGAGGAGCTCGACGTGGAGCTGAAGCGCGCCGAGCGCGCGGGCGATCTCGAGCGCGCCGCGCAGCTGCGCTACGGCGACCGGGTGCAGCTGGAGAAGGAGCTCGAGGCCGAGCAGACCCACCTCGAGGAGCTCCAGCGCGGGGGGTCGATGCTCTCCGAGGAGGTGACCGCCGAGGAGATCGCCGAGATCGTCTCCAAATGGACCGGAATCCCGGTCGCGAAGATGCTCGAGGGCGAGCAGGCGAAGCTGCTGCAGATGGAGGACCAGCTGCGGCTGCGGGTGGTGGGCCAGGACGACGCCCTCGCGGCGGTCTCGGCTGCGGTGCGCCGCGCGCGGGCCGGCCTCCAGGACCCGAATCGGCCGATCGGCTCCTTCGTCTTCCTGGGGCCGACGGGCGTGGGCAAGACGGAGACGGCGCGGACGCTCGCGCGCTTCCTCTTCGACGACGAGCACGCGATGACCCGCATCGACATGAGCGAGTACATGGAGAAGCACACCGTCGCCCGGCTGATCGGCGCCCCGCCGGGCTACGTGGGCTACGAGGAGGGCGGTCAGCTGACCGAGCTGGTACGCCGGCGCCCCTACTCGGTGGTGCTCTTCGACGAGATCGAGAAGGCGCACCCCGACGTCTTCAACGTGTTGCTACAGATCCTCGACGATGGACGCCTCACCGACGGCCAGGGCCGCACCGTCGACTTCCGGAATACGGTCCTGATCATGACCTCGAACATTGGAAGCCAGCTGATCGTCGATCTCGGGCCGGGCCAGCGCGCGGAGCTGGAGCATCGGGTGCAGGAAGCGCTCCGGGCCCACTTCAAGCCCGAGTTCCTGAACCGGATCGACGAGACGATCATCTTCCACCAGCTCGAGCGCGGGCAGATCCGGCGCATCGTCGACATCCAGCTCGAACGGGTGCAGAAGCTCCTCGAGGAGCGGCGCATCGCGCTCGACGTGAGCGACGCGGCGCGCGAGCTGCTGGCGGAAAAGGGCTACGACCCGCACTACGGGGCGCGGCCGCTCAAACGCGTCATCCAGCGCATGCTCCAGGACCCGCTCGCGATGAAGATCCTGGAAGGTGCGTTCCCGGACGGCTCGAAGGTCCGCGTCGACGCGCGCCCCGCTGGCGATGCGCTGGAGCTCTCACCGGTCTAGGGGTTGTCCAGCGCGAGGTGTTGGTAGAGCGGCCCGTCGGCGAAGCCCTGGCGCCGATAGTAGGCGCGCGTCCCGACGGCGGAGATGACCGCGAGCTTGCGGTAGCCGGCCTCGCGCGCCAGCTCTGCACCGCGCGCGAGCAGCGCGCGACCGAGACCGCGGTGCTGCGCCTCGCCCCTTGGGCGCCGCCCGATCCCGAGCGCGGCACCGTATACGTGGAGCTCGCGCACGAGGGCGCTGCCCTCGAGCTCCCGTAGCGGCGCCTTCCCACTCGGAAGCGAGAGGCGTACGAAGCCCGCGAGTCGACCCTGCGGCGTCAGCTGCTCGAGGAAGACCTCGCGACCGATCGAGGTCGCATAGTCCGTCTCTGCCAGCCGAAGCGCGTCCGGGTCGAAGGGCTCGCCTCGGATCTCCCGGCTGCGGATCTCGCGCGGCACGACGCCGCGCTCCGCCAGCGCCCGCTCGGCGAGCTCGCGCAGGTTGGCGCGATGCGTTCCCGCCGCGACGTCGGCGGCGGAGAAATCCCGGATCACGCGCGTGACCCGGCACCAGCGGGGCGTCTGCTCGAGGCAGGCGGCGATCAGCTCCACGAGCTCGGGGTCGGAGTAGGGTCGCCAGGCACCGCTCGCGTGGTGGCGGGCGAGCTCCGCGCTCTCGACCAGCAGGCATGGGTAGATCTTGAGCTCGTCCGGCCGAAGCTCCGGATCCTCGAAGAGGACGCGGAAGTCCGCGAGGTCTTCCCTGGGCGTCGCCCCGAGCAGGTTCGGCATCCAGTGCGCGTGGATCTTGAACCCCGCAGCACGCAGCCAGCGGAAGGCGCGCCTCGTCGCCGCGAGGTCGTGTCCGCGCCGGTTCGCCGCGAGAATGCGGTCCGAGGTGCTCTGGACCCCGAGTTGGATCTTCGTCGCCCCGAGGCGACGCAGGCGAAGCACTTCGTCGGGCGTGATCGCGTCGGGACGCGTCTCGAGCGCGATCCCGACGCAGCGCGCGCCCGACCCTTCGTTGGCGAGCTGCGCCCGCAGCAGAGCGTCCCAGCTCGCCGCCTCGGAGGAGTGGAGCCAGGCGCCCCCGAGCTGCTGCCCCAGGAAGGAGCCGACGATGCGATTGTAGGCGCCCGGATCGCCGGCGTGGCCGTCGACGCGCTCGCCGATCGCGGCGTAGTGCGAGGGCGCTACTCCGGCCCGGTCGCGGAGGTCCACCCCTGCCCCGAAGTCGTTGAGGGCGGCGAGGCAACGCTCGACGAACCAGATCTGGTACTCCTCGGGATGCGCGGACCAGGTGCCGCCGAGCACGGAGAGCTCGACCTTGTCCACGGGGTGGCCCATCGCGTGATAGGCGGCCAGGCGGTTCCAGGTCTGGAGGTAGGGATCGAAGCGGTTGTCCTCGGCGCGCTGCGCGCCCGGCTCATCGGCCAGGTAGCTCTTCGGCATTCGCACGTCGCTGGGGCAGAAGATGCACGCCCCCGGGCAGGGGTAGGGCCGCGTCAGCACGGTCACGGGAGTAACACCACTTTGTGTTCGAACGGGACGCAGGCGCAGGCGCGCGACGAGGCTTTCGACGTCTCCTTCGAGCGCGCCCAGCGCCGCGAGGTGGCGGGCGCCCGCAATCAGCTCGCTGCGCGAGAAGAAGCCGCGGCCCTGCTTCGGATGGCGACGCACGACTGCATCGATGGAGCGCAACTCGAGCTCCGGCTGCGACGCGAGCTCAGCGAGAATTGCTCGCAGCAGCGGGGCGAAAGGCTCGGGATCGAAGGCGAAGCGCCGACGACGGGCGGGCGGACCCGGAAGCTCGGCTCGGGTGGACACGGCTCGGCTACGGTACCGGGCCTTGGACCCGATCACCGCAGGGCGGCTCAACGCCATCAATCTCGCCTTCTATCGCGACCACGCCGAAGAGTTCAGCGCCGCCCGCCAGAGCCCCTGGCCGGGCTGGACGAAGCTCCTGGGCCTCCTGCACACGCGCGGGATCGCCCGCGACTTCGACGTCCTCGACGTCGGCTGCGGCAACGGCCGCTTCGGGGCCTTCCTGTGCAACGAGGCCTGCCCCCCGCGCCGCTACGTCGGTATCGACGCGAGTGCCGAGCTGCTGGGCCACGCCCGGGAGCGTGCGCTGCCCGGCGCGAGCTTTGCCGTCAGCGACCTCGTCGCCGGGGATCCCGAAGTCGCGCTTCCCGCGGATTCCTTCGAACTGGTCGTACTCTTCGGCGTGCTCCATCACGTCCCCGGACGCGAGCGGCGCCGCGCGCTCGTCGATGCGCTGGTCCGCCGCGTCGATCGCCGGGGGCTCCTCGTGCTCGCCGCGTGGCAGAGCAGCGGCGCCGACCGCCATCTCGCTCGCATCATCCCCTGGGAGGAGTGGAACCGAAGCGCCCGGGAGCCGGTGGACCCGGCAGAGCTCGAGCCCGGCGACTGTCTGCTCGCCTGGGGCAGTGCTCGGCAGGCCGTGCGCTACTGCCACTTCTCGGACGACGCCGAGCTCGAGCTGCTGCTCGGCGCGTTGCCCTGCGCGGTCGTCGCCAGCTGGCGCGCGGACGGCCACGAGGCGTGCCAGAATCGCTACTTCGCGCTGGCGCCGCGCTAGATCGAACACCCATCGCCGCTCGACCCTCTCGGAGGGGCTTGCCGGCAGTCTCGGGTCGGCGCAGTCTTGCGGGCCGGGGGGAAGGAGTTGCGGCGACACGCGCGAAAGACGGCAAGCGAGGCTGTCGAGTTCACCGCAGGCGGGCTCGCTCTGCTCCCGCCCTACGTGTCGCTGCGCAGCCTCACGCGTTGGACCGCCCGCCTGCTGGTGCTGTCGGGTGCACTGGCCGCCGTGTCGCTAGGGGTCGAGCTCTCGCACCTGCGACTCCTCTTCCAGCCGGTGGAAGGCGAGGCCGCGCGCTGGCTCGCGCGGACCGCGCAGAGCGCGACCGGGGGCTCCCTGCTCGCGCTGCGGCTCGCGATCTTCACCGCGACGGCCACCCTGTTCCTGATCTGGGTCCACACCGCGCGGGCGAACGTCCGTGCGCTCGGCGTGCGCCGGCCACGCTTCACCCGCGGCGGCTCCGTCGGCGCCTTCCTCATCCCCGGGCTCAACCTGGTGCGCCCCCATGCCGTCATGGCCGAGATCTGGCAGGCGAGCGACCCGGCGATCCTCGACCCCTTCGGCTGGCGCGGGGCGCCGGTGCCACGCCTGCTACGGGTCTGGTGGAGCGTCGTCGTCGTCTGGGCGATCGCGGCCGGCATGGCCGCCTTCACCGCGGCCACTGCCGGCATGGTCCTCGGCCGGCTGCGGCTCGCGGTAACACTCTCCGCGTTCGCGGACCTGTCGGCCTGCGCCGCGGTCGCGTTGACCTGGCTCGTCCTCATGCGGGTCAGCGAGACCCAGCAGGACAAGTGGCAGCGCGTACGCGCCAGCAGCACGGTGGCGGCGGCGCAGTAGCGCGGCGGCGGATTCCGAGCTATATTCTTAGAGATGTCTTCCGCTTTCCCGTTCGGGTTTTTCGCCTGGTTCAGGACCAGGGCCCGGGGGGGTGCGTGAGCCGCTAACGGCGAAGTCGGACGGACCCCCGAGGCCCTGGGAGAATCTCCTGGGGTTTTTTTTTGTCCCCTGTCGCAGCGAAGGAGTCCGGACCATGGAGGCGATCGAAGACCGGAACCTCGCGGGAATCCGCCCCCTCCCGGCTCCGCGGGAGCTCAAGGCGCGGCTTCCGCTCTCCGCGGCAGCCGCGGACACGGTGAGCGCGGCGCGCGCCGGCATCCGCGCCGCCATCCACGGGCGCGACCCCCGACTCGTCGTGGTCGCGGGGCCCTGTTCGATCCACGATCCCGAGGCAGCCCTGGACTACGCGGCCCGCCTGGCCGCGCTCGCGCGTGAGCTCTCGGGCGAGCTGCTGCTGGTGATGCGCACCTACTTCGAGAAGCCGCGCACGACCGTCGGCTGGAAGGGGCGGATCAACGACCCGCACCTCGACGACTCCTGCGACGTGGTGGCGGGCCTCGAGATCGCGCGGCGCTTGCTGCTCCAGATCAACGAGCGGGGCGTCGCCTGTGCCAGCGAGGTTCTCGATCCCTTCACACCGCAGTTCGTCGCGGACCTGCTCTCCTGGGCGAGCATCGGCGCGCGCACGAGCGAGAGCCAGACTCATCGCGAGCTCGCGAGCGGGCTCTCGACACCAATCGGCTTCAAGAACGCGACGAGCGGCGATCTCCACGCCGCGCGAAACGCAATGGTCTCGGCCGGGCATCCGCACAGCTTCCTCGGCATCGACGCCGAAGGGCGCTCGGCCATCGTCTCGACGACGGGCAACCCGGACCGGCACATGGTGCTGCGCGGGGGTGGGGGTCGCTCGAACTACGGGCGCGAGGACGTGGCCGAAGCGCTCGCGCTGGTCTCCGATCTCGACCTCGCACGACCGGTGATGGTCGACTGCTCTCACGACAACTCGGCGAAGGACCACACCCGGCAGGGCGCCACCTGCCGCGAGGTCCTCGCCCAGATCCGCGACGGACAGTCCTGCATCCTGGGCCTGATGCTCGAGAGCAACCTCGAGGCCGGCCGACAGGGCTGGAGCCCTGGTGCAGCGCTGCGCCGCGGCGTCTCGATCACCGACGCGTGCATGGGCTGGGACGAGACCGCGGAGCTGCTGCACGAGGCCGCCGCAGCGCTTCGTGCCTCGGGACGCCGGCCCGCAGCCGCCTAGCTGAGCTTCGCTCGCCTGCGGCTCGCTGCGCGCGCTTCGCGCTTGCCCGTAGCTTGCGCTTCGCGCTTGCCCGAAGAGTTCGCTCGCAGGCCCGGCGGGGGCCCTCGAGATCAGCCGGCGCCGCCGGCGCGAAGCAGCCAGAACGTCCCCGCACCGATCAGCGCAGCGCACGGGATCGTGAGCACCCACGCCCAGACGATCCCTCTCGCGACTCCCCAGCGTACGGCCGAGAGGCGCCGCGTCGCCCCGACGCCGACGATCGCGCCGGTAATCGTATGGGTCGTGCTGATCCCGACACCGAACAGGGTCGCCGTGAAGATCGCCATCGCGGCCCCGGTCTCGGCGGCGAAGCCACCCATCGGCTGGAGCTTCGTGATCTTGGACCCCATGGTGTGGATGATGCGCCAGCCTCCGGAGAGCGTTCCGAGGCTGATCGCGGTGTACGCGGCCATCTCGACCCAGAAGGGGATCTCGAAGCTTTCGAGATAGCCGGCCGTGAAGAGCACGCCCGCGATGATCCCCATCGTCTTCTGGGCATCGTTCGCACCGTGCATCAGGCTGAAGCCGGCGGCGGAGACGAGCTGGAGGCGCCGGAACCAGCGCTCGACCCGCGAGGGAACCATGTTGCGGCAGACCCAGTAGATGGCGGTCATCACGCCGAGGCCCACGACGAGCCCGATCGTGGGCGCCACCACCATGAACACCAGCGTCTTGGTCCAGCCCGAGACGATCACCGCCCCGAAGCCGGCCTTGGCGACCGCGGCGCCGGCGTAGCCGCCGAAGAGCGCGTGGGAAGAGCTCGTCGGGAGCCCGTAGTACCAGGTGATCAGGTCCCAGATGATCGCGCCCAGGAGCCCGGCGAAGATCACCGAGAAGGTCACGAACTGGAGGTCGATCATCCCGCTGCCGACGGTCTTCGCAACCGCGGTGCCAAACAGGAAGGCCGCGGCGAAGTTGAAGAAGGCCGCCCAGACCACGGCCTTGCCGGGCGAGAGCACCCGCGTCGAGACGACGGTGGCGATCGAGTTGGCCGCGTCGTGGAAGCCGTTGATGAAGTCGAAGGCCAGCGCGACGCAGACGAGCGCGACGACGATCCAGAGCTGGGAGTCCATCGCGGCTTCAGCCGTGCTTCACGACGATGCCCTCGAGGACGTTGGCCGCGTCGCGGCAGCGGTCGATGGCGCCTTCGAGGAAGTCGAGGATCTCCTTCCACTTGATCACGGCGATGGGATCCCGCTCCTCTTCGAAGAGCGCACTCACCGCCCGCTGGTGGGCACGGTCGCCCTCCTGCTCGAGGCGGTTGATCTCCCGCACCCCGTCGAAGACGCCCCCGCGCTCCTCCAGCGCCCGCAGGGCCGTGTGCAGCTGCTCGACGGTTGCCACGATGATCCGGGCCAGGTCGCGCGCGCCGGCGCGCACCCGGTCGATCCGGTACAGGCGGACCACCGCCGCACAGTGGTCGATCGCGTCCATGACGTTGTCGACCGAGGAGGCGAGCTCGTGGATGTCCTCGCGATCGATCGGCGTCACGAAGGTGCGATTGAGGCGTTGGATGATGTCGTGGGTGAGGAAGTCGCACTTGTGCTCGACCTCCTTGATCTCGTCGGCCTTGTCCCAGATCGGGTGATCGGGGGCCAGCATCTCGACCAGCAGGCCCGCCCCCCGCCGGAGCTCCTCGCCGACCGCGACAAACTCCGTGTAGAACTTCTCCTCGCGCGGAATCAGCCGGAAACGCGCCATGGCACGCCCTCCCCTGTCTGGATGCATCGGCAGGGGCGCAGTCTAGGTGGAGGTCCGATGGCGATTCAATGGCGTTTGCATGAACACATAGTCGTCACCTCGGCATGCTGGGTCTTGCCACCCCCACCGAGGCTAGTACGGGGAGGCGCTACTGTTTCCCCGCGCCCCAGGGAGCCCCATGGCGATCGAATACGAGCCCTTCTCGGCCCGCTGGCGTGGCGACCCCTACCCCGCCTATCGCGAGCTCCGCGACCGCGCTCCGGTCCACTTCGCCCCGGAATCCGGCTGCTGGTGCGTCTCGCGCTACGAGGACGTGCTCCAGATCTTGAACCATCCCGAGACCTTCTCGTCGCGCGCGATGTTCACGGTGCTGATGAACGCCGGCTTCGACGGGCCGCCGCCCCTCTCGTGGCGGATGATCTCGTTCCTGGTCCGCTTCGCGCTGCGCACGCGCGTGAGCCCGCTCGGCTTCACGACGGCCCGGAACCTGATCGCGTCCGATCCCCCGGTGCACGGCACGCTGCGCGCGATCGTAAACCGGGGCTTCACGCCGCGGCGCATCCAGGCCTGGGAGCCACGCATCCGGGCGATCGCAGAGGAGCGGGTCGCCCGGCTCGCGAGCGGCGAACCCTTCGACGTCGTGCGCGACCTCGCGATTCCGCTTCCGGTCACGATCATCGCCGAGATGCTGGGCGTGGAGCGCGAGCGCCTCGCCGACTTCAAGCGCTGGAGCGACGCGATCATCTCCGCGATGACCGGCCCGCTGCGCGCCTTCCCGCCGCACCCGGAGACGATCGAGGTCTTCCTCGAGCTCGACAGCTATCTCGCCGGCGTGATCCGCCGCCGCCGCCGCGAGCCGGGCGACGATCTCGTGAGCGCGCTCCTCGCCGAGGAGCCGGGCGGCCAGAAGCTCTCGACGATGGAGATCATGCAGTTCGTGATGCTGCTGCTCGTGGCCGGGAACGAGACGACGACCAACCTGATCGGAAATGCTGCGTCGGCGCTGCTCGACCACCCGGCGGAGCTCGGGCGGGTGGCGCAGGATCTCTCGCTCGTCCCGGAGCTCGTCGAGGAGACGTTGCGCTACGACGCTCCGGTGCAGATCGTGTTCCGGACCGCGCTGCACGATGTCGTGCTGCGCGAGGTCTCGATTTCCAAGGGCGCCATCGTTGCGGTGATGCTAGGCGCGGCCAACCGCGACGAGCGGCGCTTTCCGGACCCCGACCGTTTCGAAGTGGGCCGCGACGTGCGCGGCCACCTCGGCTTCGGCTTCGGCCCGCACTTCTGCCTCGGGGCCTCGCTCGCTCGCCTCGAGGCCCGCATCGCCCTCGAGGCGCTCGTTCCGCAGCTGCGCCACGCCCGGCGCACGAGCCCGGAGCGCAGCGTCCTCGACTCCTTCCTGGTGCGCGGTCCCAGCCGCCTCGAGCTGAGTCCGGCCGCATGATGCAAGCGCGAAGCGCGCGCAGCGAGCCGCAGGCGAGCGAAGTGCGGAAAGTGACGGATTGACTAAAACTATCCATTTCGTCTAGACTGCCGACCCTTGGCCCAGCCCGCCCGATCCCCCTCCGCGCCTCCGGCCGACCTTCGCGCGTCGGACGCGGCCCCCGCGGTGGCCGCGCGGCGCCTGCGCATCCTCGAGGCCGCTGCGCGCTGCTTCGCGAAGCACGGCTTCGCGCGCACCCGGGTCGAGGACGTCGCGGCCGAGGCCCGCGTCTCGCGGGCCCTCGTCCACCACCATTTCGGCTCGAAAGAAGAGCTTGCCCAGCAGGTGCAGCAGCACATGCTCGAGGAGTGGTCCGCGGCGGTGGATCACGCGATCTCCGGCGCGACGACGGCCGGCGACGCGCTCGAGGCCTGGCTGCGCGTGAATCTCTCCGATACGCGCAGGCGCCCGCTGCTGCACGCGATCCTCGCGGACGCCGCGCTGCTCGCGAGCTTCGAGGACGCGGCGCGCCGCAGCATGGCCGAGTGGCGCGAGAAGCTCGTGGCGCTGCTTGCGCGCGGTGTCGCGGGCGGCGAGTTCCGCGCCGACCTCGACATCGAGAGCACGGCGGAGGTGCT
>CAYPSI010000174.1:0-20767 GCA_964413375.1 uncultured Spirochaetales bacterium
CCCATCGTCCAGCAATGGCGCAGGACCGTGACCTCGGTGTCCGGATGGCGGGTACGCCACTCCGCGAGCAGCTGCTCCATCTGCGTGCGGTTTCCGACGCAGTGCGCCTCGGGATGCCCGAGCAGGGGATGGGCCTCGGAGAGGAAGTTCGGATTGTCGGGACGCGGGCCGTAGAGCATCGTGCTCGAGGAGACGACGAGGCGCTTCACCTTGGCGGCGGCGCACGCGTGCATCACGTGCAGGCTCCCGATCGTCTCGATCTCGTGGTCCATCTCCACATCGGAGGTGGGCTCGTTGCGGAAGGCTGCGTGCACGACGGCCTCGACCCGCTCACGCTCGAGGATCTCCGCGATGCGCCCGTCCGCGGTGGGCTCCGTCAGATCGATGCGGTGGAAGCGCACGCGTCCGTCGAGCCGAAAGGGACGGCGCTGGTCGAGGCCCACGATGCGCAGGTGCGGCGACCGGGCGAGCAGGCGCTCGACCAGTCGGCGTCCGACGAAGGTGCCGAGACCCGTGACCGCGATGACGCCCGGTGCGCTCAAGGAGCCCTCCGCCTAAGATCCTCGGCGATGCACGCTCGTCGGGCAACCGTCGTTGCCGAGGATCTGCGCTACCGCGAGCACCGCGGCCCGGAGGGCCATCCCGAGCGCCCGGCTCGTCTCGACGCGGTGCACGCTGCGATCCAGGCCTGCGAGCCCGGTCTCGAGCGGATCCCGGCCCGCCCCGCGTCCCCCGACGAGATCCTGCGCGTCCACTCGCGCGAACACCTCGAGCGGGTGGCCGAGGCGGCGCGGCATGCACCCCTCCACCTCGACCCGGACACCTACGTCTCGCCGGCGAGCTACGAGGTGGCGCTCCTCGCCGCTGGCGCAGCGATCGATCTCGTGCGCCGCGTGGCGGCGGGAGGCGGGACGACGGGGCTCGCCGCGGTGCGACCGCCCGGGCACCACGCCGAAGCGACGCGCGCGATGGGCTTCTGCCTGTTCAACAACGTGGCGATCGCCGCGCGCGCTCTCCAGGCCGAGGATCGCGTCGAGCGGATCCTGATTCTCGACTGGGATGTTCATCATGGGAACGGCACCCAGCACTGCTTCGAGGACGATCCGACGGTGCTCTACCTGTCCACTCACCAGTTCCCCTACTACCCGGGAAGCGGAGCGGCGAGCGAGGCTGGGAGCGGCGCGGGGACGGGCTTCACGGTGAACGTCCCGATGCCGGCCGGATGCGGAGACGCGGAATACCTCGGTGCGTTCCAGCGCGTGATCGCACCGGTGGCCCGGGCCTACCGCCCCGAGCTGCTGCTCGTCTCGTGCGGCTTCGACGCGCACGAGGACGACCCGCTCGCGCAGATGCAGGTGACCCGCGAGGGATTCCGCGGCATGTCCGCGCTCGTGCGCGCACTCGCGGACGAGCTGTGCGAAGGCCGGCTCGCGCTGGTGCTCGAAGGCGGCTACGCCGCATCCGGCCTGCGCGAAGGCACCGCCGCGGTGCTCGAAGCGCTGCTTCCGGACACGCCCCTCCCACCCCATCCCACCGTGAATTCAGGCACTTCGCGCACTCTCTCGGCGATCGTCGACCGCGTCGCTTCGGTCCACAGCCAGCGCTACCCCGATCTCGGCGCGGCCTGATCCGTCTTCCCTCGCACACTTCTCGAAACAGCGTTCGATTGATCCACCGCAGCATCTTGTAGGTAGCAGAGCCTGCTTCCCCCAAGATCTAGAGCCATCGCCGCTCTTCGCATCTCGCACCAGCGAATGCGCAAGTGAGGCGAAAGCGTGGGTCGATCAAAAAAATCTCGACCCAGCTGACAAAAAGAACTTGCTCGAGAGAAAAGAGTGGCGTATCAGTACGCCCGCGTGGGATGAAGCGGGATGAAGTGGGAGAGCGGATTCACGAAGCGCATGAGGAACTGGGATCCCACGGATGTTTCGAAGTCACTTCGTCCATACGCTCGATAACAAAGGTCGCGTGAGTATTCCAGCGGAGTATCGGATGGAGCTGCAAGTCGACACGACGAAACCTCCGATGATCACGAAGGGCGAGGACTGCCTCTGCCTGTACCCGGACCGCTACTGGAACCACTACGAGCGACGCATCATCGAGGCCGCCTCCTTCGATCCGGACGGCGAGGCCCTGATGCGGCTCACGATCGCGGGGTCGTCGCCCTGCCCGATCGACCGCGCCGGCAGAATCCTGATCCCGCAGCGTCTGCGCGAGCACGCCAAGTGCGAGCGCGAGATCGTGTTCGCGGGCATGGGGTACTTCATCCAGCTCTGGAACCCGTCCTCGTACGAAGAGGACGAGGCGAGAACCTGGGCGCGCAGCCGGGACCTGCGCAGGTCGCTGGCGCCCAGGATGGCTTCTCAGGGTCCTACCGGGTTGGGGGGGCCGGAGGAGGAGATCTCCTCCGGCTAGAGGTTGGGGTGTCCCCGGAGTACCTCGCCCTGCGGGCGGGGCGTTACTGGGGGGGACAAACCGCACCGATGGGTGCGAGGTGCTCCGGGGCACCCCAGGCTTCTCCAGAACAGTCGAACCGAGTGCGGGCCCTCGAGCCGCAAGCGCGTGGTGCGCGCGCGCAGCGAGGCGAAGCCGAGCGAAGCGCGAGCCTCCGCGAGAAGTCGGAGGCGGCCCTCTCCCGTGACCAGCTCCTTCCTTCACGAGCCGGTGCTGCTCCACGAGTCCCTGGATTGGATGGGACTCTTTCCCAATGCAACGGTGGTCGACGGCACGATCGGCGGGGGCGGCCACGCGGCGGCGATCCTCGAGCGGACGGCTCCTGCCGGCCGCCTCGTCGGGCTCGATCGGGACGAGGAGGCGCTCGCGGCCGCTGCGGCGCGGCTCGCTCGCTACGGCGAGCGCGTCTGCCTCGTCCACGCATCGTTCCGCCACCTCAGCAGCGTCCTCGCCGATCTGGCGATCCCCCGCGTCGACGGCCTCCTGCTCGACCTCGGCGTCTCGTCGCCGCAGATCGACGCGGCAGCACGCGGCTTCCGCTTCGCCGGTGCGACCGCCGATTCGACGCCGCTCGACATGCGGATGGACCGCAGCGCGCCTCGGACGGCGGCCGAGCTGCTCGCAAGCGCCCACGAGGACGAGCTCGAGACCTGGCTACGCGAGTACGGCGAGCTTCCGCGTGCCCGGCGGCTCGCGAAGGCGATCGTCGTCGCACGCAAGCGGGCGCCCTTGCGAACGGTCCGTGATCTGCTCGCCGTGATCGAAAGCGCTGGCGTGGGCGGCGGTCGCCGGCATCACCCCGCAACGCTCGTGTTCCAGGCGCTGCGCATCGCGACGAACGACGAGATCGGGGCGCTCGAAGAGGGCCTGGAAGCAGCGATCGCGAGCCTCGCTCCGACCCGGCGCGTCGCAGTGATCGCCTATCACTCGCTCGAAGACCGCATCGTGAAGAACCGATTTCGCGACGAGCAGCGAGGCTGCGTGTGTCCGCCGCGCACGCCCGTCTGCATCTGCGGTCGCCAACCGCGCCTGCGCGTGGAGACCCGCCGCGCCGTGCGTCCGGGAACGGACGAGATCCGTCGCAACCCTCGCGCACGCTCTGCGCGGCTACGCGCAGCGGAGCGCCTTCCGGAGGCCGCATGAGCGCTCCCTCACCCGCTCGCCGCGCCCCTCGCGCGATCTCCGGCCCGATCGTCGGACGCGACTTCGCCGCTCGGCAACGCGGCGGCGGCTCCCTGCACCGCGGCGCCACCCCCTACCTGCTCAGCGCGGCCGTACTCGTCGGGCTCGCGGTCGTCGCGCTGCGCAACGACCTGATCCACATGCGCTACGGCCTGACGGCGGCGATGAAGGAAGAGCGCGCGCTGCTCGAGGAAAGACGCGAGCTCACCGCGCGCGTTCGCGCGCTACGCGATCCGGCCCGGCTCTCGCGCCTGGCCGAGGAGCGCGGCTTCGTCCGGCCCGAACGAGTGGTCAAGATCGAGCCTGCGGGAGAGCCGCCGCGATGAGGCGCTCGCAGCCGATCCTCTCCGTGCGCCGCGTCGCGGTGGCCCGCAGCTGTCTGCTCGCTGCCTTCGTCGCGCTCTCGGCGCGCGCGGCGCACCTCGCCGTCCTCGACGAGCGCGGCTGGGACCAGGGCAACCGCCAGATCCGCACCGCGATGAGTCTTCCCCCGGAGCGCGGGACGATCTTCGACCGCTCCGGGAGCGAGCTCGCTCTCACGCTCCAGGCTCCGTCCGTCTTTGCCCTGCCCGTCGAGATCAGCGACCCCGACGGCGCTGCCGCGAAGCTCGCGCCGATTCTTGGCATGAAGCAGGCAGACGTCGCGGAGCGCCTGCGCGGGCGCCACTCCTTCCGCTACCTGAGCCGTTGGGTCTCCCGCGAGCAGGCGGCGGAGGTCCTGGCGCTCGCGCTGCCGGGCATCGACATCCTGCACGAAGCGCGGCGTGCCTATCCCGTCGGCGAGCTCTCCGCTTCCCTCGTCGGCTTCGCGAACATCGACGGCAACGGCGTGCGCGGCATCGAGCAGCAGGAAGACCGCTGGCTGCGGGGCCAGGGCCGCCGACTTCCGGTCGAGCGCGACGGATCCGGGCACCACCTCGTCTCGGAGGGCGAGGCACCCGGAAGCACCGCCGGCGGCGACCTCGTGCTCACCCTCGACGCCGCGATGCAGGCCGACGCGACCGCGCGCCTCGCCGAGGCGATACGCGAGACTGGCGCGCGCGGCGGCATCGTCGTCTCGATCGATCCGGAGAACGGCGACGTGCTGGCTCTCGCCGAGGCTCCGGGCTTCGACCCGAACCGTTTTCGCGAGGTGCCCTACACGGCTACCCGCTCCCGCGCCTTCCTCGACGCGGTGGAGCCGGGCTCGGCGCTCAAGGCCTTTCTCGTGGCGTCGGCAATCGAGCGCGGCACGCTAGACCCGGACGATTGGATCGATTGCGAGAACGGGAACTTCCGCGTCCCCGGCAAGACGATCCGCGACGTGAAGCCGAGCGGGTGGCTGCACCCCGCGGACGTCTTGCGCGTGTCGAGCAACATCGGCTCGGTCAAGATCGCGATGGCCCTCGGCGCCCGGGACCAGTACGAGATGCTCCGCCTCTTCGGTTTCGGCGAGTCGACGGGCAGCGGCTTTCCGGAGGAGTCGGCAGGCGTGCTGCGGCCGAGCCAGGCCTGGCGCCCGGTGGACCAGGCCACGATCGCCTTCGGCCAGGGGATCTCGGTCACCGCGATGCAGCTCGCATCCGCGACCGCCGCACTCGCCAACGGGGGAGAATGGATGCGCCCCCGGCTGATCGCCGCCCGTCGCCCCCCGCGCGGGGAATGGCAGCCGACGCCGGTCGAGAGCCCGCGCCGCGTCGTGAGCCCGGAAACGGCCCGGACGGTGATCCGCATGCTCGAGGGGGTGACGGGCCCGCATGGCACCGGCCGGCGGGCAGCCCTTCGCGACCTCGCGGTCGCCGGCAAGACGGGCACCGCCCAGAAGCTCGACCGCGCGACCGGCCGCTACTCGAACGATCGCTTCGTCGCGTGGTTCATCGGCGTGGCTCCCGCCGACGCTCCGCGGCTCGCGATGGTCGTGGCTCTCGACGAGCCCCGACGGCCTACTCATACTGGGGGGGCGGCCGCAGCCCCGCTCTTCGCCCGCGTGGCTGCCGCGCAGCTCGCACGGCTCGGGATTCAGACGGAGCCCGCGATCGATGTCCCTGCCCGGCCGCCGGCCGTCGTGGCCAAAGCACCCGCCGCCCCGGCCGCAAGCGTCCCGAAGCGGGTGGCCCGTCCACTGCCGCCGGTCGCCGCGCGCAAGGCGGTGGCCCAGCGCGCGCTTCCCGAGGTGGTGACGAGCGGCGACCGCGTGCTGCTGCCGGATTTTCAGGGACTTAGCGTCGCGGAGGTGAGGCAGATCACGGCGAGACACGGCCTTCGCGTGGAAATCTCCGGGAACGGCCGGGCGATTGCCCAGGACCCCCCCCCGGGAACAGTGGTCGCCGCTCGCGGCACACGCGTGCGCGTGCGCTTCAGGGCAGCGGGGGACGAGATCTAGAAATGCGCCTGTCGGATCTGCTCGACGCGCTGCCCGCCGACGCGGTCCGCGAGCGGCCGACCGAGGATCCGGTAATTCGCGGCCTGGCCTACGACTCCCGCGCCGCGGCCGGCGGGGACCTCTTCTTCGCGCTGCCGGGCGCTTCGGTCGACGGACACACTTACGTCGGACAGGCGGTCGACCTCGGCGCCGTGGCGGTCGCTGCCGAGCGCCGGCCCGCGGAGGCGCTGCTGCGCGGGCGCGCGCTCGTGCTCGTCGCCGATAGCCGTCGCAGCCTCGCTCCGATCGCGCGGCGCTTCTACGGAGACCCCGCCTCGGAGCTGCAGCTCGTGGGCGTCACCGGAACCAACGGCAAGACCAGCACGACCTATCTCGTCGAGTCGATCCTCGCGCGCGCAGGCCGCCGCGTCGGCTTGATCGGAACCGTCGAGGTGCGTCACCCCGGCGAGAGCCAGCGCTCGCTCAACACGACTCCCGAGAGCCTCGATCTGCAACGCACGCTGCGCTCGATGCGGACCCACGGCGTCGAGGCGGTCGTGATGGAGGTCTCTTCACACGGGCTCGAGCTCGGCCGCGTCGAGGGCTGCCGCTTCGACGTGGCAGCCTTCACGAACCTGACCCAGGACCATCTCGACTTCCACCTGACGATGGACGCCTACCGGGCCTCGAAGGTGTTGCTCTTCGAGCGCCACCTGCGACCGGGTGCAGGCGCCGTCGTGAATGCCGACGATCCCTCGGCCCGCGTCTTCGAGGCGGCGGCCCGCGCGAGCCGCGCCCGGCTGTTGCGGGTCTCTCGCAGCGACCGCAGCGCCGAGGTCTGGCTCGAGGACGCGCAGGTGCGCATGGACGGAACGCAGGTCAGGCTGCGCCTTCCCTCGGGCCCGCTCGAGCTGACTCTTCCGCTGCTCGGCGATTTCAACCTCGAGAACCTGCTCGTGGCCAGCGGAATCGCCGTGGCGCTGGGTCTTCCACCGGAGGCGATCGCCGCCGGCGCCAGCAGCTGCCCTCAGGTCCCCGGCCGCGTCGAGCGTATCGATGTCGGGGACGAGCAGGCTCCCACCGTTCTGGTCGACTACGCGCACACGCCCGATGCGGTGGAGAAGGTGCTCCGCACGCTGCGCCCGCTCACGCGCGGCCGCCTGATCGCGGTCTTCGGCTGCGGAGGCGACCGCGACCGCGCGAAGCGTCCATTGATGGCGGAGGCCGTCGCGCGCTGGGCCGACTGCGTGATCGGCACGAGCGACAACCCGCGCTCGGAGGACCCGGTCGCGATCCTGGCGGATGTCGAGCGCGGGCTCGGCAAGCTCGAGCGGGTGGAGCCGGAGGCGCTCGACGCCGCGGAGCGCGCCTACACGGTCATCGTCGACCGCCGCCGCGCGATCGATCTCGCGATCGGGATCGGACGCAAGGGCGACACCGTCGTCCTCGCCGGCAAGGGCCACGAGGACTACCAGATCATCGGCCGCGAGCGCTTCCCCTTCAGCGACTGCGACGAAGCGCGGCGCGCGCTGCGGAAGAAGGCGGAGTGATGGGCACTCCCTTCCGCGCGAGCGACGCAGTGGGCTGGACCCGGGGCTCGCTGCTGCGGGGATCGCCGGACGCGATCCTGCAAGGGGTTTCGATCGACACGCGCACGCTCGGCGCGGGCGAGCTCTTCGTCGCGATCGGTGGCCCGCGCCACGACGGCCACGCTCACCTCGCAGCGGCGACCGCGCGCGGTGCCGCCGGCGCGATGGTCGCTCGCGGGCGAAGCCTTCCGGAGGGGCTTCCGGAGGCATTGCCGGTCGTGGCGGTCGACGACACCACACTCGCCCTCGGCGCCCTCGCCTCCGGGCACCGCGCCGCCTTCTGCGGTCCGGTGGTCGCGATCACCGGCAGCAACGGCAAGACCACGACCAAGGAGATGTGCGCCGCGATCCTCGCGACCGCCGGCCCCTGCCTGCGCACGCTCGGGAACCTCAACAACCAGTACGGCCTCCCGCTGACGCTGCTGCGACGCTCGCCGGAGGACCGCTTCGCGGTGGTCGAGATCGGCATGAACCACCGCGGCGAGATCGCGCCGCTGGCCGCGATCGCGCGCCCGGACGTCGCGCTGGTCACGAACGTCGGAAGCGCGCACATCGAGCACCTGGGTTCGCGCGACGAAATCGCGCGCGAAAAGGGAGACCTGCTGGCGGCGCTCGCGCCCGACGGAAGCGGTGTGATCCCGGCAGACGACGACTACGCCGACGCCCTCGCCGAGCGCGTCCGCGGGCGCGTCCTGCGCTTCGGACGCGGCGCCGGCGCCGACATCCGCGCCGAGCGGCCCGTCGAGGAGGCCGCCGGGTTCCGCTTCGAGCTCGCCACACCCGAGGGACGCACGACGGTCCGGGTGGCGGGGCTCGGCGAGACGGCGGTCTCGAACGCGCTCGCGGCTGCCGCCGCGGCCCTCGCCGCCGGCGCCACGCTCGAGCAGGTGGCGCTGGGCCTCGCCGACTACCGCCCGGTGGCGGGACGCCTCGAGAGGCGCGCGCTGCCCGGCGGCGCCGTGCTGATCGACGACTCGTACAACGCGAATCCCCAGTCGATGGAGGTGGCGCTGCGCATGCTCGCGAGCTGCCCTGCCGAGGGGCGCCGCATCGCGGTCCTCGGCGACATGGGCGAGCTCGGTCACTCGAGCGACAAGGCGCACCGCGAGGCGGGTCGGCTCGCCGCGCAGCTCGGCATCCACTGGCTGCTCGCGCTCGGCGAGCAGGCGGAGCGCGTGGCTTCGGGTGCGCGCGAGGCGGGCATGAGCGCGTCGCGCACACACGTCGGCGCGAGCCACGAGGACGTCGCAGAACGCCTGCGCGGCGAGCTCGCTGCCGGCGACTGGGTGCTGGTCAAGGGATCGCGGTCGATGCGCATGGAGCGCATCGCCGAGCTGTTGGGAGCGCGGGAGCGAAGCTGAATGATCTACCACCTCCTCTATCCCCTGGCGTCGGATGTCGGAGTCTTCAACGTCTTCCGCTACATCACCTTCCGCACCGGTGCGGCCACCCTCACGGCGCTCTTCATCGCCTTCGTGGTCGGGCCGCCGCTGATCCGCGCGCTCTCGCGGATGCGCGTGGGTCAACCGATTCGGGCCATCGGCCCCGCACACCAGGGCAAGGCGGGAACGCCCACGATGGGCGGCCTGCTGATCCTGCTCTCGCTGCTCGTCTCGGTACTGCTGTGGTCGAACCTCGACAACCGCTTCGTCTGGATCGTGCTCGGCGTGACGACCGGCTACGGACTGCTCGGCTTCATCGACGACTACCGCAAGGTGCGCCAGGGTCACAGCGCCGGGATCTCGGGCAAGACCAAGCTCTTCTGGCAGACGGCGATCGCACTCTCGGTCGCGTTGGCGATCTACCACGACCCCGGCTTCGACGCGCACATCTCGGTGCCCTTCTTCAAGAACTTCAGCCCGCACCTCGGCTGGGTCTACGTCCCCGTGGCAACCTTCATCATCGTGGGAACGAGCAACGCGGTGAACCTGACCGACGGGCTCGACGGGCTCGCCATCGGCCCGATCATGATCGCGGCCGGAACCTTCCTGCTGCTCTCGTACATCGCGGGGCACGGCGTCATCGCCGAGTACCTCGGGATCAAGTTCGTCGCGGGCAGCGGCGCCCTCGCGATCTTCTGCGGCGCGCTGATCGGCGGCGGGCTCGGCTTCCTGTGGTTCAATGCGTCGCCGGCCCAGCTCTTCATGGGAGACGTCGGATCCCTCGCGCTCGGGGGCGCGCTCGGCACGATCGCGGTGCTGATCCGACAGGAGATCCTGCTCGGCCTGGTCGGTGGGATCTTCGTGCTCGAGACGCTCTCCGTGATCATCCAGGTGGCCGCCTTCAAGCTCACCGGGCGCCGCGTGTTCCTGATGGCGCCGATCCACCACCATTTCGAGAAGCTCGGCTGGCCGGAGCAGAAGATCGTGGTCCGCTTCTGGATCGTCTCCGCGATCCTCGGCCTCGTCGCCCTCTCCTCGCTGAAGCTGCGCTGATGTTCGAGCTTCGCGGCAAGCGCGTCCTCGTGCTCGGTCTCGGCCTCTCCGGCCGCAGTGCCGTGCGCTTCTGCGCGGCCCGCGGCGCCGAGGTCGTCGCCGCCGAGGAGGGGCCGGCGGATCGCATCGACGGCCTCGATGCCATCCCGCCCGGCGTGGATCTCCGCCTCGGGGCCCCCTTCCCCGACCCGGCTGCCTTCGATCTCGTCGTGCCGAGCCCGGGCGTCCCGTCCGCGCGCTGGCGCGAGCGCGCGCGCATCGCCTGGGGTGACCTGGAGCTCGCGTGGCGGGCGCTCGAGATCCCGATCGTCGCGATCACCGGGACCAACGGAAAGTCGACCACCACCCGACTCGTCGAGGCGATGCTGCGGGCGGCCGGCCTGCGCGCCCGCGCCGCGGGAAACGTCGGCACACCGGTGCTCGATCTGGTCGGTGAGGCGCTCGACGTGCTGGTGCTCGAGGTCTCGTCCTTCCAGCTCGAGGCGACGGAAGGCTTCCGCCCGCGCGTCGCGGTGGTGCTGAACGTGACGCCGGACCACCTCGACCGCCACGGCAGCATCGAAGCCTACGCCGCGACCAAGCAGCGGATCCTGTGCCGGCAGGAGCCCTCCGACGCGGCCGTGCTCAGCTTCGACGATCCGATCGTGCGCGCGATGGCGGGCGGGACGCGCGCCCGCGTCGTCCCCTTCTCGACCCGCCGCCCGCTCGAGCAGGGCGCCTGCCTCGACGCAGGCGCGGCGTTGCTGCGCGAGCCGGGTCGCCCGCCGCAGCGCGTCCCCCTCTCGGACCTGCGCCTGGAAGGCGCCCACAACCGCGAGAACGCGCTCGCAGCCCTTGCCGCGGTGTGGGCCTTCGGTGTGGACCCGCTGCGTGCGGCCGCTGCGCTGGCGGGCTTCGAGGGGCTCCCGCATCGCGCGGAGGCGGTCGCGCGCGTGCGCGGCGTCCTCTACGTGAACGACTCGAAGGGAACCAATCCAGGCGCAGCCTGCCGCGCACTCGAAGGCTTCGCGGGGCCGCTGGTGTGGATCGCCGGCGGCCGCGACAAGGGGCTCGATTTCTCGGAGCTCGCGGCCTGCGCCGAGGGCCGCGTGCGCGCAGCCGTGCTGATCGGGGAAGCGGCCGACAAGCTCTCCGCCGCGCTCGCTGGACGCATCGAAGTGCATCGCGCCGCCGCGCTCGACGAAGCCGTGAAGTGCGCCGCCGCGCTCGCTCGCCCCGGGGACGTCGTGCTGCTCTCCCCCGCGTGCGCGAGCCAGGATCAGTTCCGCGATTTCGAGGAACGCGGCGAGCGCTTCCGGCAGGCGGTCGCCGCGCTCGCGGGCGCACGAGAGGCGCAATGAAGCACTGGGAGGACAGACCCGGACCGCGCCGCGCCGCGGTCGTGGAGCGGCGCCACACGGCGCGCGTTCCGGGCCGGCGCAGCGGCGCTCCGCCGGCGGGCCCGCAACACCGGACCTCGCGCCCCGAGTGGGCCCGCACGGCGCTCGCGCTCGATGGCGGCGTGATCGCGAGCGTCGTCACCCTGCTCGCGGTGGGCATCGTGATGGTCTACAGCTCGACGGCCCCGCTCGCGATGGACAAACCCGTTCCTCCGCACTTCGTGCGGCACGTCGTAGCGATCGTCCTCGCGCTCGGCTGCGGCGTCGCGACGCTTCGGGTACCGCTGCGCGTCTGGCAGCGCACCGCGCTGCCGCTATGGTCGGGTTGCGTCGCGCTGATCGCCCTCACGCTGCTCGTGGGCGTCGAGGTGAACGGCGCCCGCTGCTGGCTGCGCCTCTTCGGCATCAACCTGCAGCCGGCGGAGTTTGCGAAGTGGACCGGTGTCCTCGCAGCGGCAGCGCTGCTCTCGCGCTCTGGACGCGCGACGCCCCACCCGAGGGCGATCCTGGGCTGCATCGGCCTCGTCGCGCTTCCGGTGGCGCTGCTGCTCCAGCAACCGGATCTCGGGAGCGCAGCGATCCTGACCGCGCTGATGGGCCTGCTGCTCTTCGTCGCGGGGACGCCGCTGCGCCTGCTCGTCGGGCCGGCCGGAGTCGCCGCGCTGGGCGTCGCGGTGTACGTGGCGGCCCGCCCCTACGCACTCGCCCGCTGGCGCGGCTTCCTGTCGCCCTGGCAGACCGCGCGCGACGAGGGCTTCCAGCTCGTGCAGTCCTTCGTCGCGTTCGGACGCGGGGGGCTCTTCGGCACCGGGCTCGGCGATGGGCGCCAGAAGCTCTTCTACCTGCCCGAGGCACACACCGATTTCATCCTCTCGCTGGTCGCCGAAGAGCTGGGCCTCGCCGGGGTGCTGCTCGTGCTCGGGGCCTTCGCCGCCTTCACGCTCGCCGGCCTGCGCATCGCCGCCCGCGCGCGGGACCCCTTCGCCCTGCTCGTGGCCTCGGGCATGACGGCGCTGGTGGCCGTACCGGCGGCGGTGAATGCGGCCGTGGTGATGGGTCTGCTGCCGACGACCGGCTTCACGCTGCCCTTCCTTTCCTTCGGATCCAACTCGCTCCTCGTGTGCGGACTCGCAGTCGGCGTGCTGCTGCGAATCGCGGCTTTCGAGGGGGCCGATCCGCGGGCGAAGATCAGAGACGCGCGAACGCCGGGAATGGTGACCCGGTGACGCAGCCGACCGCACGCTGCTGGGTCGTCGCCGGCGGGGGCAGCGGGGGACACGTGACGCCTGCGCTCGCGCTGGCCGAGCGCATCGCCGCGCTGGGCGACCGGGTCGTGGTCATCGGGGGACGCCGAGGGCTCGAAACCCGGCTGGTACCGCAGGCGGGCTTCGAGCTGGTGGCCCTCCCGGCGCGCCCGGTCATGGGCCGCGGAGCCGCGGGCCGCCTGCTGGCGCTCCCCGCGATCGCTGCCGCGTGCGCCTCGGCGTGGTCGACTCTCGGGCGGCTGCGCGCCGGCGTCGTGATCTCGGTCGGAGGCTACGCCTCGGTACCGGCCGTCGTGGCGGCCGCGGCCCGCGGTCTACCCATCGCCCTGGTCGAGCCCAACGCGGTGCCGGGCCGTGCGAACCGCGCGACGGCGCGACGCGCGCAGGTCTGCTTCGCCGGCTTCGAGGCGACTGCACGCGCGCTCGCACCCGCCGCGCGGGGCCGCCGTGTCGTGGTGAGCGGGGTCCCGTTGCGTCGATCGCTCGTCGCCGCCTTCGCCGACGCGCCTGCGCGCAGGATCCCGGCCCCGCCCTACCGCCTGCTCGTCTTCGGCGGGAGCCAGGGAGCCCACCAGATCAACGAAGCCATGCTCGAGGTCGCCCGCGGGCTCGATCCGCGCGAGATCGAGATCTTCCACCAGACGGGCGCAGCCGACCGGGAGCGGGTCGCAACGGCCTACGTCCAGGCTGGGATCCGCGCCGAGGTCGTCGACTTCGAGCCGGACATGCCGCGCCGCTACCAATGGGCGGATCTCGCGCTCTGTCGCTCGGGCGCGCTCACGGTCGCGGAGCTCGCGATGGCCGGGCTCCCGGCGCTGCTGGTGCCCTTTCCGCTTGCCGCGGACGACCACCAGCTCGCCAACGCGCGGGAGCTGGCGGAGGCCGGTGCGGCCCGGGTGATCGAGGCGCGGCCGCTCGCGCCCTCGGACCTCGCGCACGCGCTGGCCAGCGCCTTCGAGAAGCCCACGGAGCTCGTAGCCATGGCCCAGGCCGCCGGACGACTCGCGCGGCCGGACGCCGCCGAGCGGATCGTCGACGAGTGTGCCGGGCTCTTCGGAGCGGGGAGCTGACCCCATGCGCCGCCGGATCAAGCACGTTCACTTCGTGGGGGTGGGCGGTATCGGCATGTGCGGCATCGCAGAGCTGCTGCACAACCAGGGCTACCGCGTGAGCGGCTCCGACCTGCGCGAGAGTCCGATCCTCGAGCGGCTGCGCTCGCTCGGGATCGCGGTCAGCGTCGGACACACTGCGGAGAACCTCGGCGAAGTCGACGTCGTGGTGTACTCTTCGGCTGTCCCTCCCCAGAACGCAGAGCTTCGCGAAGCGGAGCGGCGCGGGATCCCGGTGATCCCCCGCGCCGAGATGCTCGCCGAAGCGATGCGCCTCAAGGAGGGCATCGCCGTCGCCGGAAGTCATGGCAAGACGACGACCACCTCGCTGATCGCCCACGTGCTCTCGTCCGCGGGGCTCGACCCCACGGCGGTGATCGGCGGCCGCGTCTTCGCGCCCGATACCGCGCCTTCGACCACGCGACTCGGAGCCGGCGATCTGCTGGTGGCCGAAGCGGACGAGAGCGACGGTTCCTTCCTCCGCCTCGCCCCGGTGGTAGCGGTGATCACCAATATCGATCCCGAGCACCTCGATCACTACGGCTCCTACGAGGCGCTCGAGGCGGCCTTCGTCTCCTTCGCGAACCGGGTGCCCTTCTGGGGCCTCACGGTGCTCTGCCTCGACCATCCCGGCGTCCAGGCGATCGTGCCGCGCATGACCCGCCGCACCACGACCTACGGCTTCGCATCGCAGGCAGACCTCGTCGCGTCGAACCTGCGCAACGAGCCGCCCGGAACCCGTTTCGAGGTGCGGCGCCGCTCGGAGCGGCTCGGGGACGTGCGGCTGCGCCTGCCGGGCCGCCACAACGTGCTGAACGCGCTCGCCACCGTGGCCGTCGCGCTGGAGCAGGGGGTGCCCTTCGCTACGACCGCGGATGCGCTCAGCGCCTTCCTCGGCATCGAGCGACGCTTCGAGACCAAGGGCATCGCGGCGGACATCCGCGTCGTGGACGACTACGGGCACCATCCCGCCGAGATCCGCGCCACGCTGGCTGCGGCCCGCGAGATCCACAGCGGCCGGATCGTGGTGGCCTTCCAACCTCACCGCTATACGCGCACCCGCGACCTGTGGGCCGAGTTCGTGACCGCGTTCAACGATGCCGACGTCCTCGTACTGACCGACGTCTACTCGGCCGGAGAGGCGAAGATTCCGGACGTGGAGGCGGCGCGCCTCGCGGAGGCGATCCGCGCTCACGGGCACCGCGACGTGCGCTTCGCGGCGAACCTCGACGACGTGGTGGCCGAGCTCTCGGCCACGGCGCGCGCCGGAGACCTCGCGCTGACGCTCGGCGCCGGCAGCATCTCGCAGGTGGGCGGACGCCTGCTCGCGGCGCTCGAGGAGCGTCCGTGATCGCAGCCGCCGCGCGCCGCGGGCTCGAAGCCCTGCTCGGGGAGCGCGTGCGCTTCGACGTCCCGATGGCCCGCTTCACCTCGCTTCGGGTGGGCGGACCGGCCGAGGCGGTGGCCGAGCCCGCCGACCGCGCGGAGCTGCTGGGCGTGCTGCGGCTGTGCGCAAGCCACCGGCTGCCACACACCTTGATCGGAGCCGGGTTCAACACGCTCTGCCTCGATGGTGCGCTCGAGGGCGTGCTCCTCCACCTGGGTCGGCTGCGGCGGCTCGAGGAGCGCCCCGATCGGCTGCTGCGGGCCGAGGCCGGTGTCTCCCACAGCCAGGTCGCGAACTTCTGCATGCAGCGCGGCTTCGCCGGCCTCGAGTTCGCCGCCGGGGTCCCGGGCACGGTCGGCGGCTGGATCGCGATGAATGCGGGCATCCCCGGCCGCGAGATCGGCGACATCGTCCGTGAGGTCGAGCTCGCGAGCCCGGCGGGAGGCCAGATCCGCCACCTCGCCCGTGAGGCACTGCACTTCCGCTACCGCGCGCTTCGCGGCCTGGCCGCAGGCTCGGTCATCGTTTCGGCTCTGCTCGCGGTGGAGCTCTCGACGCCCGCCGCCGTGCGGACGGAGGTGGAACGCCTGCTCGAGCGCCGCGCCCGGACCCAGCCGCTTTCCGTTCCTTCGTGCGGCTCGGTCTTCAAGAATCCACCCGGAGACTTCGCCGGGCGGCTGATCGAGTCCGTGGGCCTGAAGGGGCGCCGCATCGGCGGTGCCGAGATCTCGAAGGTCCACGCCAACTTCATCGCGAACGTAGGCCGCGCGACCGCGGGCGACGTACTCGCGCTGATGGGTGAGGCCCGCGCGGAGGTGCTGCGCGCGACGGGCCGACATCTCGAGCCGGAGGTCCGGATCGTAGGCCGCGACCCGGCCGCGGAGGGATCGGCGTGAGGTTCCGGCTCGCGAAGAAGACCCGACGCCCCGCCCATGCCGACAAGGCGAGTCCGGGGACCCGCCGCGCGCCCGCGACGCGGGGTCGGCTGCGCGAAGGCCGCATCGGGGTCGGCGTGATCGCGCTCGCGGCACTCGCCGGCGCGCTGCTCTGCGATCGCGTCGTGCCCGTGCCGCAGCTGCGCGTACTCTTCGTCGCGGGAGCCGCACGGCTCTCGGACCCGGAGCTCGCGGCCGCGGCGGGGGTGGCGCGCGGGGACGCCCTCCGGAACATCGATGCCAACGCGGTGGCGGAACGGCTGGCCGCGCACGCCTGGGTGCGCAGCGCCCGAGTGGCTCGGCTTCCCAGCGGAAGCCTCGTGGTGAAGATCGAGGAACGCGAGCCGCGCGCCGTGCTGACCGGCGCGCAGCCGTACGCGGTCGATGCCGATGGAACGCCCTTCGCGCCGGTCGCGGAGGGCGCCTTTCCCGAGCTCCCGCGCGTTGCGTGCGCGGCCTCACCCGCGCCCGGCGAGCCGAGCTCGGCGCTGGCCGCCGCCGTGCAGCTCGCGGAGCGCCTCGCCGGCCTCGGGCTCCCGCCGGCCGCGGAGGTCGTCATCGCTTCCGCCACCGATCCGCACGGAAACGTGCTGCGCCTGCGGGGTCTGGCGCCGCGCTTCCTGCTCGGGCGCGACGTCGATGCCGCGCTGCCGCGCCTGGCGAAGCTGATCGCCTCGGGCCCGCCGCAGGTGCTCCTCGCCGCAACGGTGGATCTGCGCTTCCAGGACCAGGCGGTCCTGCGACACGAGCCGGCCCAGGCAGGGGCGGCACCAGTGGCGGAGGCGCGAAGCGTCGCGGCTCCGTCCGAGGGCAGGCGCTCCGGGTGATCCGGCCGCCGCAAACGATGGGGGGAAGGCAAGCATGGCACGCAGGGACGAGCTGATCGTCGGCCTCGATATCGGCACCACGAAGATCTGTGTCGTCGTGGCGGAACGGACGGAGACCGGCGTCGACATCGTCGGCATCGGGACGCACCCCTCGCGGGGGCTGCGCAAAGGCGTCGTCGTCGACATCGACGCCACCGTCGACTCGATCAAGCACGCGGTCGAAGAGGCGGAGCTGATGGCCGACTGCGAGATCACCTCGGTCTACGCCGGCATCGCGGGCGGCCACATCCGCGGCTTCAACAGCCACGGCATGGTGGCGGTGAAGGAACGCGAGGTCAGCGACAGCGACGTGAGGCGCGTGATCGACGCCGCGAAGGCGGTCGCGATCCCGATGGACCGCGAGGTGATCCACGTGATCCCGCAGGAGTTCATCGTCGACGAGCAGGACGGGATCCGCGAGCCGGTGGGCATGAGCGGCGTGCGCCTCGAAGCCAGGATCCACATCGTGACCGCCGCCGTGACCAGCGCGCAGAACATCGTGAAGTGCGCCAACAAGGCGGGGCTCAACGTGGTCGACATCGTGCTCGAACCGCTCGCCTCCGCGGAGGCGACGCTCGGGCCGGACGAGCGGGACCTCGGCGTGTGCCTGGCCGACATCGGCGGTGGCACGACCGACATCGCGGTCTTCTCCGAAGGCTCGATCAAGCACACCTCGGTGCTGGCGCTCGGCGGCTACCACATCTCGAACGACATCGCGGTCGGACTGCGGACGCCCTTCGAGGAAGCCGAGCGGATCAAGAAGAAGTTCGGGGTAGCCTCGGCCCGCCAGCTCGCGAGTGACGACGTGATCAGCGTACCGAGTGTCGGCGGCCGCCGGCCCCGCCAGGTCTCGCGCAAGATCCTGTGCGAGATCATCGAGCCGCGGGTGGACGAGATCCTGACCCTGGCCCGCCAGGTGCTGGTCAAGGCCGGGCTGGAGGGGCAGATCCCGGCCGGGGTCGTGCTGACGGGTGGCTGCGCCGCGCTCGAAGGCCTCACGGACCTCGCGGAGGAGATCTTCGAGGCGCCGGTCCGCCTGGGGACACCCTCGCACATCGGCGGCCTGCAGGACGTGGTGCGCGGCCCGATGTACGCCACGGGGGTAGGCCTGGTGCTCTTCGGCGCATCGCAGTCCCGCTCTCGCGCGGGAACGCGCTTCCGAATCCGGGACGAATCCATCTTCGGTCGTGTGAAGCAGCGGATGCGGGACTGGTTCTACGAAGGGCTCGAATAGCGGGGAGCGCGGAGGGGCCGTGCGGAGCCGCACAAGATAGGGTATTTCCTGTACCAATCCGCGAGACATCGCGCGGGGGGGGGTGTGAGATGTCGAGGCAGCATCGCTACGAGTCCGGCAAGGGCGGTCAAAAGGTGCCCGCGCCGCAGCGCTCCGATCACGCTCGCAACGACGACGCGAGCGATGACGACATGCTCGCCTTCGACGGCCCGTCGCGGCTGCGTGCGTCGATCAAGGTCGTGGGAGTGGGCGGAGGCGGCGGCAACGCGCTGAACAACATGATCCGCTCGGGGCTCCACGGCGTCGACTTCATCGCCGCCAATACGGACGCCCAGGCGCTCCAGCACAACCTGGCGCCGGTGAAGCTCCAGCTCGGACCGGACTCCACCTCCGGCCTCGGCTGCGGCGCCAGGCCCGATCTCGGGCGCAGCTCCGCGATCGAGGTGAGCGAGCGCCTCGAGTCGCTCCTGGCCGGGACCGACATGGTCTTCGTCACGGCCGGTCTCGGTGGCGGGACCGGCACCGGGGCTGCCCCGATCGTGGCCAAGGTCGCGAAGGAGCTCGGCGCGCTCACGGTCGGCGTCGTGACCAAGCCCTTCCTCTTCGAGGGGAAGGTGCGCATGCGCAACGCCGAGCAGGGTCTCGACGACCTGCACGCGGTCGTGGACACGGTGATCACGATCCCGAACCAGCGGCTGCTGGCACTCGCGGGCAAGAACACCGCGATCCGCGACGCCTTCCGGCTGGCGGACGACGTGCTCTTCAACGCGGTGCGCGGCATCTCGGACCTGATCACGATTCACGGCCTGATCAACCTCGACTTCGCCGACGTCCGGACCATCATGAACGAGATGGGCGTGGCCCTGATGGGCACCGGTGTGGCCCGGGGCGAGGACCGCGCGGTCGAAGCCTCGCGGGCGGCCATCTCGAGCCCGCTGCTCGAAGACCTGTCGATCGACGGCGCCCACGGGGTGTTGATCAACATCACCGGCGGCCCGGACCTGACGCTCTACGAGGTGAACGAGGCCTCCACCCTGATCCAGGAGGCCGCCCATCAGGACGCCAACATCATCTTCGGCGCCGTGATCGACGAGGGCATGCCGGAGGGCGAGATCCGGGTCACTGTGATCGCGACCGGCCTCTGCGACGACCGGATGCGACGGTCCGTCCCCGACCAGACGGCCGAGTCGCGATCGAACGTGATGCCGCTGCGGCGCGAGGCCGCGCCGGCCGCGCAGACTCCCGCACCGGCCGCCAGCGCCGAGCGTGCGGCGGCGTCCGAGGGTCAGCTCGATCTCGTCAACACGACCCGGGAGCCGGCCCGCGAGCCTCGCCGGCGTGGGGGTGACGACTTCGTCTCGCCTTTCGAGGATGAGCTCGACGTCCCGACCTTCATCCGGCGGGGCGGCCACCCGGAGACCGATGACGAGGCCGAGGAGCCGGCCTTCCTGCGGCGCTCGGCCGACTGAAGACCGGCCGGGGAGCTTCGGGCCGACCGCCAGCCTGCGCCGCTTGTCGGGCCGGGCGGGTCTCCTACGTTCCCCGCCATGCCGGATCCCCTCGTCCTCTCCGAACGCGACGGCTGCGTCGTCACCCTCACGCTGAACGATCCCGAACGGCGCAACGCGATGAGCGAGGCCATGGGGCAGGCCTTCGTCGCGCGCACGGCCGAGCTCGCCGGCGATCCCGACCTGCGGGTGGTGATCGTGACCGGGGCCGGCGCGGCGTTCGCGTCCGGCGGCGACCTCGCGATGATCCAGGCACGCGCAGACGAGGCCTCGGCCCGGCCGGAGCGTGCGCGGCGGGTGGTAGGCGACGGGATGCGCTCCTTCTACCGGCTCTTCCTCTCGGTACGCGAGCTTCCCTGCCCCACCATCGCCGCGCTCAACGGCTCCGCAGTGGGCGCCGGACTGTGCCTGGCGCTGGCCTGCGACGTGCGGATCGCGAGCGCCACGGCGCGTCTCGGCCTCAACTTCACCGCGCTCGGACTCCATCCGGGGATGGGGGCAACCTGGACCTTGCCGCGTCTCGTGGGGCCGGCGCGCGCGGCGGAGCTCCTCTACTCGGCGCGCCTGCTCGCGGGCGAGGAGGCCGCCGCGATCGGCCTCGTGAACCGCGCCGTTCCCGCCGAGCAGGTGATGCCCGTCGCGCGCGAGCTCGCCGCGGAGTTCTCGGCGATGGCCCCGCTCGCCAACCGGGCCGTGAAGCGCGCGCTCGCGCGGGCGGCGGGGGCGAGCCTCGAGGATCAGCTCGCCTTCGAGGCCGAGGAGCAGGCGGCGAGCTTCGCCACGCACGACGCCCAGGAGGGCCTCGCCGCCGCGAAGGAGCGGCGCCCCCCGCGCTTCGAGGGCCGCTGACGCAAGCGCGAAGCGCGCGCAGCGAGGCGCAGCCGAGCGAAAGGCAAGTTTGAAGCGCGCGCAGCGAGGCGCAGCCGAACGAAGTTCACGAGACCAGCAGCCGGCGTGCGGTCGCGTTCACGAGCTTCCCGTCTGCGGCGGGCCCGAGGCGTTCGAGGGCCGGCCGCATCACCCGGCCCACGTCGCGGGGACCCTGTGCCCCGACCTCGGCGATCACTGCGCGAACGACCCGCT
>CAYPSI010000175.1:0-5271 GCA_964413375.1 uncultured Spirochaetales bacterium
TGCGCATGCACGGGATCCAGGGCGAGCCGCCGCCGCCTACGCTCAAGGTCTGCCTGAATCGCCACGGCGGCTTCCGTAACGACATCCGGATGGGGTTGACGGGCCTCGACATCGAGGCGAAGGCCCGGCTGATCGAGCAGACCTTCTGGGAGGCCTGCCCCTACGCTCCCGAGGATTTCGCGCAGGTGCGGACGCGGCTGCATCGGATCGATCGGCAAGATCCCGAGACGAACGAGCAGGCGGTCGCCGTCTGGCACCTCGGCGTCAAGGACCCCGACGCCAAGAAAGTGGGTCGCGCGTTCTCGAATGCGATGATCGAAACGGCGCTCGCGTCGATCCCGGGCTTCTTCGGGCTCTCCGGCGGTCCCGGCGAGGGGAGGCCCTACGGCGTGTACGAGCCGGCGCTCATCGCTGCGTCGGCCGTGCCGCAGGAGGTGGTGCTGCCGGGCGGCGAGGTCCGGCGGGTGGACTCCGTCATCCCCGCGGCGCCCTTCTCGATCGAGCCGGCCCCGGGTCCGACCGCGAGGGCTCCCGGCGGGCCGACTTCGCGTGCACCGCTCGGCGCGGTCTTCGGCACGCGCTCGGGGGACAAGGGAGGCAATGCGAACCTCGGGATCTTCGCGCGCAGCGACGAGGCGTGGGCGTGGCTCGACGCCTTCCTCGACGCGGATCGCTTGCGCTCGCTGCTCCCCGAGGTGGCCGACTTCGAGATCGAACGCCACCGGCTGCCCGCGCTGCGATCCCTCAACTTCGTGATCCACGGCCTGCTCGAAGAAGGCGTCGCGGCCTCCACGCGACAGGATCCGCAGGCCAAGGGCCTCGGCGAGTGGCTGCGGGCGCGCCTCGTCGAGATGCCGCGGGCGCTGCTGCCGTGAGCGCGTCGGAGGCGGAAGCGACGCACTCGATTCTTGCGGGTGTGCGCGCGCCGAAGCCGCTGCTTGCTCCCGAGGCGGAGCGGCAGCTCACTCCGCGACAGCGCGAGGTGCTCGACGAGCTCGAGGACCTCGTCGTGCACGGGGGCTTCGCCGAGCTCACGATGGCGGAGATCGCGGCGCGGCTCAACTGCTCGCTGCGCACGCTCTACGGCATCTCGCCCAGCAAGGACGAGCTCGTGCTCGCCGTCGTCGATCGGCGGCTGCGACGCATCGGACGGCGCGCCATCGCTGCGCTCGATGCCCGCCAGCCGCCGCTCGCTGCACTGCGCGCCTACCTGCGCACCGCGAACGAGGCCGTCCAACCGACGACGGTCGCCTTCGCACGGGAGTTCGCCGACGTCCCGGGTGCGCAGCGACTGCTCGACGCCCACGAGGGCTACGTGGTGGCCGTGACCCGGAGCCTGCTCGAACGCGCCGTCGCGGACGGCGACATCGGCGCCGTCGACAGCGGAGCCCTGGCCCACGTGCTCGGCGGGCTCGGCCGCGAGTTCTCGCGGCCGGAGCTGGCCGCGACCGCACTCGCCGGCAGCCCCAAGCAGAGCGCGGACGCGATCACCGAGATCATCCTGCGCGGTCTCGAGCGGGCTTGAGCTTCCGGAAGCGAGCTTCCCGGACGAGGTCCGGGCCCTGGAGGTCACGTGATCCAGCTCTACACCGATCAGAGTCCGCATGCCTGGAAGGCATCGGTGCTGCTCGAAGAGCTCGAGCTTCCCTATCAGGCGCATCACGTCCGGATGGCGCTGAAGGAGCAGAAGCGGCCCGAGTATCTCGCGATCTCGCCCTGGGGGGTCGTGCCGACGATCGTCGACCCGGAGGCCGGCGACCTCGCGGTGATCGAATCGGGTGCGATCCTGATCTATCTCGCCGAGAAGACCGGCCGCCTGCTGCCGCAGGAGGCCCGGGCGCGAAGCGAGGTGATCCAGTGGCTGATGTTCCACACCGCGAACATCGGGCCGACCCAGGGCGGGGCCGACGTGCTCCAGTACGAGGTCCCGAAGCCGATTCCCGAGGCAGTCGAGTACTTTCGCTCGCGCACGCTGGGTCTCTACGCGGTGCTCGAGCGACGGCTCGAGGGCCGCGAATACCTGGCCGGCGCGTTCAGCATCGCGGACATCGCGAACTGGACCTACGTGGGTACCAGCGAGTGGGTGGGGATCGGGCTCGAGCCCTTCCCGAACCTCCGTCGCTGGCTCGCCTCGATGGCGCGGCGGCCCGGCTGCCGCCGCGGGCTGAACGTTCCGATCGCGCTCGACCCGGATGCCGTTCCCGCCGGCTTCGAGAAGTACCGGCGCTACATCGAGATCGTGAAGTCGATGCTCGACCGCTAGCGTCGAGCGGGGACGGAGTTCAGGGCTTCAGATCTCGACCCTGTCCCCGGTCCCCCGCGCGTCGTAACTGATCCACCGCTCGGGCGTGACCTCGAGGATCATTCGCTGCAGGCGCGCGAGGCGGTCGCCGAAAGCCTGCGCGTCGATCAGATCCGGGAAGAGGCGCGCCTGACGCGCGGCCGTTCCGCTCCGGTGACGAGCCAGAAGCGCTCGCGCTCCCACAGATAGGCCATCGTGACGCCCACCGGCCAGCCCTCGCGCGTGCTCCAGATGAAGCTGCATTCGCGGCCGTCGCGCAGCAGTGCCTCGCGCGCGTCCGCTTCGAGGCCGACGTCTTCCCGATGCTGGGCCATCGCGTCTCCTTCTTCGCGCCCGCGCGAGCTCCGTCGGAACTTCTAGGCTTCCAAACCAGGGCCTCCGGGCCTCAGCAGATAGTCCCGGGGCTCGAAGCGGCGCGTGCGGAGCACGTACTCCGACGCGAAGCCCGGATACAGGGAGTGGTTGCTGCCGTCCTTCGAGAGGTACCAGCTCTTGCAGCCGGAAGACCAGACCATGTGCTTCATGCGCCGTTGGATACCGGCGTCGTAAGCGTCCTGGATCTCCTCGCGGACGTCCACGTACTTGAGTCCATCGCCCCTGAGCGTGCGAAGCGCCCCGAGCAGGTGCTCGATCTGCGCCTCGGTGTAGAGCAGCACCGAGGTGTGCCCCGGGCCGGTGTTCGGGCCCATCAGGATGAACCAGTTCGGGAAGCCGGAGACGCTCATTCCCTTGTAGGCCACCGCGCCGCGGCTCCAGGCCTCGTCGAGGGAGCGGCCCCCGCGTCCGATCACGCGAAAGGGCGCGCTGGCGAGGCCGACGGCGAAGCCCGTCGCGAGTACGATCGCGTCGAGGGCGTGGACGGTTCCGCCCTTCGTCTCGAGCCCCGAAGGAAGGATCCTCTCGATCGGGTCGGTGACGAGATCGACGTTCGCGCGCTCGAAGCAGGCCCAGTAGTCGTCGGAGACCAGGATTCGCTTGCAGCCGAACTGGAAGTGGGGCCGGAGCTTCTCGCGCAGCAGCGGGTCTGCGACCTGCGCGCGCAGGTGCCGCAGCGACATGCGCTCGCCTAGCGCCGAGAGGCGCGGGGCATCGAGGAAGATCATCGGCCCCCGCAGCTCGCTCAGCGCGTGCTGAAGGAAGCGGCTCGCGCGCAGCAGCCAGGGAAAGCGCGCGAAGCGGCGCAGGGCGCGTTGCGAGTAGCGCCGGTCGAGCTTCGGAACGACCCACGCGGGAGTGCGCTGAAAGACGGCGAGCCGGGCGACGCGGGGCGCGATCTCCGGCACCACCTGCACGGCGCTCGCCCCGGTGCCGATGACGCCGACCCGTTTGCCGGCGAGCAGGGCGTCGTGTTTCCAGCGCGCGGTGTGGAAGATCTCGCCGGTGAAGCTCTCGATGCCGTCGATTTCTGGGAGCGCCGGGTCGACGAGCCCGCCGACGCAGCAGACCACGACACGCGCCGTCACGCTGTCGCCGCGGCTGGTGTCGAGGGTCCACAGGCCCCGCTCCTCGTCGAAGCGGGCCGCGACGATTCCGGTAGCGACGCGGAGGTGGTCGCGCAGCCGCCACTTCTCGACGATCCCGAGCAGGTAGGCCTGGATCTCCGCGGCCGGCGAAAAGCGCTGCGTCCAGCCCGGGTTTGGCTCGAAGGACAGCGAGTAGGCGTGGGAGGGGACGTCGCAGGCGGCGCCCGGATAACGGTTGTCGCGCCAGGTGCCGCCGATCTCGTCCGCGCGCTCGAAGATCGTGAAAGACTCGATACCGGCCTGCTTGAGGCGGATCGCGGTGCCGATGCCGGCGAAGCCCGCGCCGATGATCGCGATCGGAAAGTCGGCGCTGCTGCGCGCGTCGCGCTGGTTGCTTCGACTCGTCACGGGCTCCCTCTCCTAGGCCGGGGCGAGGTTGTCGAGCAGGCGGCAGATGGCCTCCAAGAGCCGCGTCGGGTCGTCGAGGGGAACGCGGGCGTGGATCTTGTGCCCCGGGGTGACGCGCAGGCCACCCTTCGCCTGGGTCAGCAGGTTGACGAGGCGGCGGGGGTCTATCTGGGTCTTGTCGCCGGCCTTGATCACGATCTCGCCGCGACCGGCGTCGATCGAGACCACGCCGAGGCGGCGTGCGCGGATCTTCACGCGGATCACGTCGAGCAGGTTCTTCGCCTCGGAAGGCAGCGTGCCGAAGCGGTCGAGGAGCTCGTCCTGGATCCTCGCGACCTCCGCATCGTCGCGGCAGCTCGCGAGCCGCTTGTACAGGATCAGGCGCTGGGAAACGTCGGGTACGTAGGCCTCGGGGAGGCGTGCGGCCACCGGCAGGCGGATCTCCGGATCGACCTCCACCTCGCGCAGCTTGCCGCGCAGCTCGTCGATCGTGTCCTGGAGCATCTCCATGTAGGTATCGAAGCCGACGGCGGCGAGGTTTCCCGACTGCTGTGGGCCCATCAGGTTCCCGGCGCCGCGGATCTCGAGGTCCATGTTCGCGAGTCGGAAGCCGCTCCCGAGCTCCGCGAGCTCCTGGATCGCCGTGAGGCGCTTGTTCGCCTCCCGCGTGAGCACCTCCTCGGGCGGCGTCATCAGGTAGGAGTAGGCACGCTGCTTGCTGCGCCCCACGCGCCCGCGCAGCTGGTAGAGCTGTGCCAAGCCGAGGGCATCGGCGCGGTCGATCAGGATCGTGTTGGCGCGCGGGATGTCGAGACCGCTCTCGATGATCGTCGTGCACAGGAGCACATCGGCCTCTCCGTGCATGAAGCGGAGCATCCGGTCCTCGAGCTCGCGCTCGCGCATCTGTCCGTGTGCGACGAGCACGCGCGCCTCGGGCACGTTGCGCGTGAGCATCTGGTGAACCGCCTCGATCGACTGCACGCGGTTGTGCACGTAGAAGATCTGCCCGCCGCGCCGCAGCTCGCGCAGGATCGTCTCGCGGACCAGCGATTCCGAGAAGCGGCAGACGTGCGTTCGGATCGCGAGGCGATCCACCGG
>CAYPSI010000176.1:0-6476 GCA_964413375.1 uncultured Spirochaetales bacterium
GCGGTCGCCGGGTGTCGAGATGGTCTCGGCGATGCGGCGCCTTCCGGCGCTCAGCCGCGCCGAGTTCGACGCGCACTGGCGCGACCGTCACGTCCCGCTCGCGCGCCTGCACCACCCCGGGATGTGGGAGTACCGCCAGAACGCGGTGCAGGAGATCCTGACGCCGGGCTCTCCGGACTTCGATGGCATCGCGGTGGTCGGCTTTCCGACCGCGCTCGACTGCCAGACCCGCCTCTACGACTCGCCGGAGGGCGAGGCCCTGATCTTCGAGGACCTCGCGCGCTTCCTCGACCTCGACCGCAGCGAGGCGACCTTCACTGGCGAGTACGTGCTGCGGAGCTAGCGCATCAGGCTTCGCTCGCCCCTGCCTCGCTGCACGCGCTTCGCGCTTGCCACGCGGTGGGGATCGGGTCAGGGCCGGAGCGAGCGGGTGCGCGGGCCGCGGAGCTGGCGCAGCTGCGGTTGGATCTCGTCGACCCAGCGGCAGAGCAGCGCGCGCGTCTTGCGCGGGTCGATCAGATCGTGGATGCCGAAATCCTCCGCGCGTGGGACGATCGATTGCGCGCTGGCGACCTCCTCTTCGAGCTCGCGACGGCGCGCCTCGGGATCGGGCGCGGCGGCGATTTCGCGCCCGAAAGCGAGCGCCACGCCGCCCTCGACCGGAAGCGCGCCGGCCTCGGCCGAGGGCCAGGCCACCACGGTGGCGAAACGACCGAGGTGGATCCCGGCGGCCACGCCGAAGGCCTTGCGCAGCAGCACCGCGAGCCACGGCACCTCGCTCTGCGAGGCGGCGAAGAGCGCCTGCATGCCGTAGCGGATCGTCCCGGCGCGCTCGGCGTCGGGTCCGATCATGAAGCCCGGCTCGTCGACGAGGGACAGGATCGGCAGGTGGAAGGTGTCGCAGAAGTCGACGAAGCGGCGGACCTTCTGCGCGCCCTCGGCCGTCATCGATCCGCCGGTGAAGCAGCAGTCGTTCGCGAGCACGCCGATCGGGTGTCCATTCGCGCGCGCGAGGCCGGTGACCTGCTCGCGCGCGTAGCCCGTCGTCATCTCGAAGAAGGAGCCGCGGTCGACCACGAGCTCGATCGCGCGTCGCACCTTGTAGGCGCGCCTGCGCTCGCGCGGGATGAGCGAGAGCAGCTCCTCCTCCTCGCGCTCGGGCGGATCGTCGCAGTCGCGGACCGGCGCTCCCTCCCAGACGTTCGGGGGCAGGTAGCCGAGGAAGCGGCGCGTCTGCTCGAAGGCCTCCGCCTCGTCGGGCACGACGTTGTCGACGACGCCGCTCCTGGCGTGAACCTGTGCCCCGCCGAGCTCTTCCTTGGTGACTTTCCGGCGCAGCGCGCGCTCCACGAGCGCGGGGCCGCCGGTCAGGACCTGCGCGGTATCGCGGGTCATCAGCGAGAGGTGGGAAGCCACGAGACGCGCCGCCGGGAAGCCCGCGACCGGCCCGAGTGCCGCGCAGACGACGGGGACAGCGGCGAGCGCTTCGACACAGAGCAGGTTCAGCGGCGAGGGCGCCGTCATGTCGTAGCCCGAGCGACCGCGTACGCCGGTCGCACCGGTGATCGAGGCACCGCCGCCTTCGAGCAGGCGCACCAGCGGGATCCGGCGCCGGATCGCGAGCTCGTCGGCGAACTGGCCCTTCTTGAGCCCGACCGCCGAGTAGGCGGCGCCGCGGAGCGTGAAATCGTCGCCGCCGACGACGCAGGGGCGTCCCTCGATCCGCGCGACGCCGGCCACCACGTTGGCGGGCGTGAACGCGCGCACGCGTCCTTCGGCGTCGAGCTCTGCCTCGCCGGTGATGCCGCCGTATTCCTGGAAGCTTTCGGGGTCGACGAGCGCGTCGATGCGCTCGCGGACCGTCTGGCGGCCCTGTGCGTGCTGCCGCGCCACCGCTTCGGGGCCGCCGTGCTCGCGGGCCAGCTCGCGGCGGCGCTCGATCTCGTCGACCTCGGGCTTCCAGCTCATGCGACTCCGCTCGCCTTCGGCTCGCTGCGCGCTTCGCTTGCGTTCATACCGGTGCGAGGCTCCATGCGACTCCGCACGCCTTCGGCTCGCTGCGCGCTTCGCTTGCGTTCATACCGGTGCGAGGCTGCGCTCGCGGGCGATGCGCTGGCCCGAAGACTGGATCCCGCGCAGCGCGAGCTCGACGATGGGGCCCACACTGCGCGGGTTCACGCGGCTCCCGTTCATCACCTTCACGGCGATCGGACCGACGATCAGGTCCGCCGCGAGGTCGACGTCGAGATCGGCGGGAAGCTCCCCGCGCGCGACGCTGCGCTCGAGCGCGCGGATCAGCGGCTGGCGGCGCGCCTTCATCACCGGATCGAAGAGCTTCGAGAGCTCCGGATTGTGCGCCCGCTCGCCGGCGAGGCTCGGCAGCACCGCGGCGAGCGGCGTCTGGTTGAAGAGCTGGAGGTAGCTCTTCAGCATCGCCGTCAGGTCCTCGACGAGGTTTCCGCTGTCCACCTCCTCGAGCGCGGGGAGCTGGCTGAAGGCTTCCACCACCAGCGGCAGCTTCGACGGCCAGCGCCGGTAGATCGTGGCCTTCCCGACCCCCGCGCGCTGGGCCACGCCCTCGACCGTGAGCGCCGAGAAGCCGACTTCGACCAGCAGCGCGAGCGTCGCGTCGAGGATCGCCTTGTGCGCCTCCTCGCTGCGGGGGCGACCGGCGCTCGGCGCTGCGGTGTTGCTGGCGTTCGCGCTCAAGGGGCCATGAACCTCGTCTGGCGCCGCTCGATCGGGTGGATGTCCCCCCGCGCGGGCGCATCTGCCGCCGGTCGAACCGGACAATACGATACTATACGTTTCGTTCTCATTCATCCCGCCTCGAGTTGAGGCCCGCCGCAGCGCGCCCGGCTCGCGAGGCTCCTCGAGTCGCTGCTTCGCCCGATCCGTCAGCGCCCGAGCAGCGGGCGCAGCTGCGCGGCGAGGGCCGTCGCCATCCCGATCGGATCGGAGTTGCGCCAGCCGCGCTCCGGAAGGTCGAAGTACTCGATCGAGAGCGGACCGCGAAAGTCCTGCTCGTCGAGCTGCGCGAAGAGGCGCGCGAAGTCGACGTCGCCTTCGAGCGTCTGCGGGTCGCCTTTGCGCGCCTGGCGCAGCTGCACCACGTCGGCGAAGGGCAGCAGCTCGAGCGGATCCTCGCCCCAGCAGGCCACGTGGCCGGTATCGAGCGTGAGGCGCAGCCCGGGAACCTCGTCGAGCAGCGCCTTCACCTTCTCGATCGAGTCGACGATCGAGCCGGGCCACGGCTCGACGCGCATCCCCGGGCAGCGGCGATAGGCGCGCACCGCGCGCCCCCACATGCCAGGAGCATCGGGTGGGGCACCGACGCTGCGGCCGGGCGCCGGTCGCATCGCGATGCGATCCCCTACCGGCAGCGCGAGTGCACCCTCGAACTCGTTCGTGAGGTCGATGTGGTCGAAGCCGAGCTCGCGCGCCCGCAGCGCCGCCTCGACCGGCCCCGCCGGCGCAAAGACGAGATCGACGACACCGAGCGGGCGGGGCACCCACGAATCCTCCCCTCGCGAGTCTAGCCGTGAGATACGCTGGCAGGGCAAGCGAAGCGCGCAGCGAGCCGAAGGCGAGCGGAGTGGGCTGCCACCACTCGAATCATGACTTCGTCCTCGGACCGGGCGTCGCGCGTCCCAGGAGCGACTCGATGTCGGCCGGCGCCCTCGAAGGACTTCGCGTCCTCGATCTCACGACGCTCTTCTCGGCGCCGCAGGTAGCCGCGATGCTCGCCGACCTCGGCGCCGACGCGGTGAAGATCGAGCCGCCCGAAGGCGATCCGATGCGGCGCATCGGCGTCGCGCGGGACGGTCGTTCGCTCCCGTGGGCGCTGGTCGCGCGCAACAAGCGCGCGATCACGCTCGACCTCGAGCGCTCGGAGGGTAGAGAGCTCTTCCGCCGCCTGATCGAGCAGGCCGACGTGCTCGTCGAGAACCTTCCCGCGGCGCTGCTCGAACGCTGGGGCTGTCGCTACGAGGAGCTGGCGCGCATCCAAGCGCGGCTCGTCGTGGTGAGCATCAGCTGCTACGGGCGCAGCGGCCCCTATGCCGATCGGCCGGGCGCCGGCAGCGTGGCGGAGGCCTTCGCCGGTCTCACGCATCTCACCGGTGAGGCCCTGGGTCCACCGCTGCTGAGCTCCGTCCCGATCGGCGACACGCTCGCGGCGGTGGCCGGCGTCGTGGGTGCGCTCGCGGCCTGCTGGTCGCGCGATGCCGGGCCGCACGCGACCGGGTGCGGCCAGCACGTGGACGTCAGCATGTTCGAGCCCGTGCTCCAGCTGCTGGCAAGCTCGCTCGTGGCCTGGGACCCGAAAGAGCCGCCTCCGCAGCGGATGGGAAGCTGGGTCGCGGGCGGTGTCCCGCGCAACACCTATCGTGCACGCGACGGTCGCTGGATCGCGCTCTCGGCCACGACGGACGCGCAGGTCGCGCGCGTGCTGCGCCTGCTCGGGTGCGACACGCCAGAGGCGCGCGCGCGCTTCGGCAGCTCGCCGGCGCGGCTGGCGCACGCCGACGAGCTCGACGCGCTCGTGGCAGAGTGGGTGGCCTCCCGCGACGCAGACACGGCACTCGCCGCCTGCCTGGGCGAGCGCCTCCCCGCGAGCGCCGTGAACGATTTCGCAGCGCTGCTCTCCGATCCACATGTCATCGCGCGCGGAAGCGTGACGAGTGTGCTCGACCCGGCGCTCGGCCCACTCGCGATGGCCGCCCCGGTGCCCCGGCTCTCGGGCACACCCGGGAGCATCCGCTCGAGCGGGCCGGCCCTCGGAGCGCACAACGCGGAGGTCTACCGCGAATGGCTGGGCCTCGGCAGCGAAGAGCTCGCGCGACTCGCGCGCGCGGGGGTGGTCTGAGCGCGCGCGGGTACACTCCCGCTCCGAAGAGGAGGGAGACGTGGCTCGCATCGCGATTCTCGATCCGACCGCAGCGCCGCCGCAGGTCGACCCGGACCCCGGACCCGATCTTGGAGCGCTGGCCGGCCGCTGCGTGGGCTTCCGGTACGATCTCACCTGGCGCTCGTTCCTCTCGGTGATGGACGAGTGGCGCCGAGCGCTCTCGGCGGCGGGAGCGGGGACCGACGTCTGGTGCGCCGGCGACGGCAATCGCACCGGCGACGCCAGGTTGCGTGTGCAGACCGAGCTCGAGTCCTTCGCCGGGCGCATCGACGCCGCCGTGGTGGGCCTCGGCAACTGAGGCTCGTGCACCTCGTGGACGGTTCACGACGCCGTCGTCGTGGCGGCCCGGGGCAAGACGGCGGTCGCCGTCGTGACGCGCGAGTTCGAAGGCCTGGCCCACGCGATGGCCAGCAACGCGGGACGCTCCGGCCTCCGCGTGCTGGCTCTCCCCTATCCGCTCGATACCCTGCCAGAGCGGGAGGTGCGCGAGATTGCGCGAGCCCATATCGGAGAGCTCCTGCGGGCCCTCGGAGTGCGCGCCTAGCGCGCTCACGAGCTCGCGCCTCGAGATCGAGGACGATCCGCTGGCCTTTGCGAAGCTCGCGACCGACGCGGGCTTCGGCGACGGGCTCCCGCTCGTGCCGCCGACGGAGGAGCGCGTCCGCGCATGGGTCGCAGCGTCGGGGCGCGCGCCCGACGCACTGCTCGCGCTGCTTCCGCCGCGCGAGGGCCGCTGTACGGTGGAGAAGCTCGCGATCAACGCGGTGATGGCGGGTGCCCCGGCCGAGGCGATGCCGCTGCTCTGCGCGGCACTCGAGGCCTGCGCCGACCCCGCGCTAGATCTCTTTGCGCTCAACACCACGACGAGCTGCGTCGTGCCCGGCGTGTTCGTGAACGGTCCGGCCCGCCGCGCGCTTCGCATCCCCTGCGAGGCGGGCTGCTTCGGAGGCGAGGCCGGGCCGGCGCCGGCCATCGGCCGCGCGCTGCGTCTCGTGATGCGCAACGTGGCCGGTCAGGTGGTGGGGGAGACCTCAAAGAGCGTCTTCGGCCAGCCGGGGCGCGTCACCGGGATCGTCGTCGGCGAGTGGGAGGAGCGCTCGCCGTGGCCGCCGCTGGCCGAGCGGCGCGGCGTGCGCGGGAACGCCGTCACGCTGCACGGCTGCATCGGCACGCAGGACATCGCCGACATCCCGTCGGAGAGCGCTGAGCAGCTGCTCGAGGTGATCGGGAAGTCGCTGGCCTACCCGGGGACCAACGCATTTCTGTCCGGCTTCGGCGCGGAGGTGATGGTGGCGATCGCGCCGCCCTGGGCGCTGCGCATCGCCGCGCTGCACCCGGACCTCGCCTCCGTGCAGGCGCGCCTGTGGGAGCACGCGGCGCTTCCGGAGGAGTGGTTCCCCCCGCCGCATCGCGCCTGGCTGCGCGAGCGCGGGCGCGTCGACGGCCGCGGCCGCGTGCCGCTCGTCGAGCGACCCGAGGACGTGCTCGTGATCGTCTGCGGAGGACTCGGCAGTCTGCACGCGCTCGGGCTCCACAGCTTCGGCCCGACGCGCGCGGTGACGCGGCC
>CAYPSI010000177.1:0-2603 GCA_964413375.1 uncultured Spirochaetales bacterium
CTCGCGCCCATCGATCGCGATCGCCGCGTGGCGTGCTTCGCGGTCACGGCCGAATGAGGTGGATGGCCACAATCGCGAAGGGCGCGACATCGTAGGGGCGGGTTTCAACCTAGATCCGGCAGTTGGGCTATGCTTGGGCATGGAGAATCGAAGCCGGAGCAAGAGGATGGCGAAGAAGGGAGTGGGCGGCGCGGCTCACCGGTCGGGTGAGCAACCGGCGCGCGAGATTGCGATGACGCCAGGTCCGGTGCGCGTGGAGACCTTCGGGGGACGCGTGCACGTGGAATGGGACGACAGCGGGAGGCTGACCTCGTTGGGACAGCTGCCGTTCTTCGTCGAGTATCTGAAGGAAGGCGGGCTGTTCGACGGCTGGGTGGCCGATTGCCCGCTGGTGCTGACGAGCCCGAACGCGCCGAGCAAGCGCGACATTCTCGGCACCATTCTGCTGTCGGTCCTGGCCGGGCACTGGCGCTACGCGCACATCACGGCCCTGCGCGGCGACGGCGTCAACCCGCCGCTCTTGGGCATGCGCAAGGTGGTGAGCGAGGACGCGGTGCGGCGGGCGCTGAAGAAGGTGCCGGCCGAGGAGGGCATCGCTTGGCTGCACCGGCATCTCGACTATGCCGTGGGGCCGCTCTTGGGCGAGCCGTGGATCCTCGATGTCGATACCACGGTCAAGCCGCTGTTCGGCCATCAGGAAGGCGCGGTGGTCGGCTACAATCCGAAGTACCGCGGGCGACCCTCGCACATCTATCACACCTACATGATGGCCGAGCTGCGCCTGGTGCTCGAGATCGAGGTCGCGCCCGGCAATCAGCACACCGCCAAGCATGCCGCGCCGGGCCTGTGGGAGCTGTTGGCGCGGCTCGGGCGGGCGCGCTGGCCGTGGCTGCTGCGCGGTGATGCCGACTGGGGCAAAGAGCGAGTAATGGCCGCGGCTGAAGCCAGGAACCTCGACTATCTCTTCAAGCTGCAAGCCACCCCCAACGTCAAGCGGCTGATCCAGCGCTCCATGAGCGCGGCGGATTGGCAGCCGGCGGGCCACGGCTGGCAGGCCAAGGAGGACCGGCTGCGGCTGGAGGGCTGGAGCCGAGCGCGGCGCGTGGTCGTGCTGCGGCGGCGGCTCGAGAAGCCGCTCGAACTGGCCCAGCGTCAAGCTGCCGGCCAGCTCTCGCTCGGCTTCAGCGAAGTCGGCCGCGGCGAGGTCTACGAATATGCCGTGCTGGTGACCTCGCTCAGTCACGAGCTGCTGACCATCGCCCAGCTCTATCGCGATCGCGCCGATTGCGAGAATGCCTTCGACGAGCTGAAGAACCAGTGGGGCTGGGCCGGCTTCACCACTCGCGACCTCGAGCGCTGCCGGCTGATGGCGCGCATCATCGCGCTTGCCTACGATTGGTGGAACCTGTACGCGCGCCTGGCCGATCCCGACCATCATCGCGAGGCCATCACCAGCCGGCCGCTGCTGCTGCACGCCATCGCCCGCCAGACCACTCATGCCGGACAGACCTGGCTGACGATCGGCTCGTTGCACGGCTTGGCCGACAAGGCACGCCGCGCGCTGTCCGCCATGTCGGCCTTCTTCGCCACCTTGCACGCAACTGCGGAGCAGTTGACCGACTTCGAACGCTGGCTGCGCATCCTCGCGCATGCCTTGCGCAAATACCTCAAGGGCCGGCCGCTGGCGCCGCCGCTCCTGCCCCAGCCGCCCTGAACATGCCATTGGAGATTGAAGATGATCGACCATCATGCCGAACTATTCACCGCCAACTGCCGGATCTAGGTTCAAACCCGCCCCTACCTGCCCGACCGGCTAGATTGCCGTCCACCACAGGAGCAAGAAAAGATGAGCTTGAAGATCTACGGCATCCCCGCCAGCCGCGCGCTGCGCTCGATGTGGATCGCCAAGGAGGTCGGTGTTCCCTATGAGAACATTCCCGTCGGCTGGACCGATGGCGGCACCCGGACCCCGGAGTATCTGGCGCTCAATCCGAACGGGCTAAGTCTTCTCCTCGGCTACTACGAGAACCTGGAAATCATCGCTGGATTTGACATCATTCAGAAGCGCGTCTTTACCCCGGGCTCGCCTTCAGTCTACATCGACATTAACACTGTCCGTCAGGCACTTCAGGACGGCCTCGCTTTCCACTAGCACCAAACGGTTTTTTGCCTCTTTTGTGTTAACTTTGCGACCCTACGGTCCGGCTCTGGCTTCAGGGCTTAACGACATCACGATACGTCGGTTTTCCAGCCAGGGGAGACGATGCTGAGCGGCATTGAACGCATCAATCTGAGGGATCAGGGCCTCTTGGCCGGCAAAGGGATCCAAGTAGACGATCAACGCCTCGGGCGTGCCGTACAGCCGGCCTGGACGATTGAAGAACTTCCGCCTCAGGGTGCTCACATGCATGCCGGCAAAGTCTCCTGGCAGTTGGTCGGCAAAGTCCGCGACGGCGTTGTACACCAAGGCTACCAGCCAGCCGATCATCTGCAGCGGCCCGCGGTGAAACCGCGGGCGTTGGCGCTCAGGACTGTCCTTGTCGTAACCACACGGCACGGCGTTGACAAACTCGTCATGGACTTCCACCCGAAAGGCCTGCTCG
>CAYPSI010000178.1:0-5550 GCA_964413375.1 uncultured Spirochaetales bacterium
CGTCGAGCGTGATCATCCCCGAGGCGGTGCCGTCCAGATCCCCCGCCCCGCCGATCTCCTGAGCTCCGCTCATGCTCACGATGTACGTGGCCGAGGTGGCGAGCGCGCTCGAGGGCGCGAGGAGCAGCGAGGCCAGTGCCACGAACGATGCCAGCTTCCGCATGGGAGCACCCCGTCTGTCGGCTCCGATCGTGGAGGCGACCCAAGAGGGATGTGGCGATGCGAAAGGACATGTGTCACGCGCGTCGAAAGAAATCTCGCGCAGGTTCGGCTGGCTTCGGCTCGAAGCGCGCAGGATCTGCGCACCCGCCCCTCGGGGGACGGGTGCGCCAACGCCGCCGCGAGCCGTGAGGTCGCGCTGGAGAGGGGGGTTGGGAGACCGAGTTGGGCTGGGGCTGGGCGACGGTTCAGGAGCGGCGGCGCTGCACCCGACGACCCACCGCGCCGAGGCCGGCAAGTCCGGCTCCGAGAAGCAGTGCGGTCGCGGGCTCCGGGACCTGGCCGCGCACGGCGCCGCCCGGGAAGGACGCGTTGTGGATGTTCACATAGAAGGTGTCGGGGGAGTTCAGGATCTGGGTGACCTGCGCCAGGTTTCCGTGCACGAGCGAGCTGATGAGCGTCCCCGCCCCGCCGGAGGTCGCCACGCCGAGGCCGATGAAAACCCCCGCGTTCACTCCCGCTGGAGCACTCGGGCCGTGGATGTGCATCAGCGTCGGCGCATCGATGCTCGCGTAGCTGAAGCTCCAGGAGATCACGCCGCTCACGTCGTCGAGCGTGATCGTCCCCGAGGCGGTGCCGTCCGGATCCCCCGCCCCGCCGATCTCCTGAGCTCCGCTCATGCTCACGGTGTAGGTGGCTGACGTGGCGAGCGCGCCCGACGGCGCGAGGAGCAGGAGGGCAACGACTGCAGAACCGATGAGGTGGCGCATGACAACCCCTTGGCGACGGAAAGAGCCAATTGCGCACCATCTTACACCGCGGGGCCTGCCTCCGAGACAAGAAACTTCCGCCGCGCGAACGGGGAGAAGAACTGCCGCCCCGTGGGGAACGCGCTCGCGTCATCACACCGCGCGGCATCGGATCCCGTGGGCCGCCGCGTGCCTTCGATAACAAGGGAGACGCGACGCGGACGCCGTCTCGGCCACCCGGTATGCTCTCGCGTGGAGAGTGGCAGCGCGTGCGGCGGGTGGGGGTGGGAGTGATGGGGTGGCGACTCCGAGCGATGCTCGGTGGCGCGGCGTCGATGGCGATCGCGGTGACGCAGGGCACCTCGGCGCATGCGGGCCTTCGGGTCGAAGTCGACGTGACCGAGCGCGGTGCCACGCCTGCATCTCCGGAGCGCTGGATCGTGTGGATCGACGGGACTCGTCTCGCCGCGCAGCCTGCGCAGCGCGAAGGCAGCCGCCCGGCGCGCTGGGCGATCTTCCGGGGCGCCGAGGACGTGGCGTGGCTGGTCGATCCGGCGCAGCACAGCTACTTCCAGCTCGACCCGAAGTCGGCCGAGGCCGCGGCCTCGCAGATCGCAGGCCTGCGAGACGGCGTCGCGCAGGGCCTCGAGCTGCTCTCTCCCGAGCAGCGCGAGGCGGCGAAGGATTTCCTCGGCGATCTCGCGTCCGCGCCACCCGCGGCCCCGCCTTCGTTGCAAGTGCGTTCGCGCGGCGAGCCGGCGCGCCACGCCGGGCTCGCGTGCACGCGCCACGACGTGCTCGAACGCGAGCGGCGCGTCGCCGAGCTCTGTCTCGCCGCCTACGGAACGGGGCCTCTCTCGCGCGAGCGCGCCGCGGCGCTGCCGGCGCTCGTCTCCTTCCTGCGCCGCACGCTGGCTCCGCTCGTGCGCGAGCTTCCGAGCCTGCGCCCGCTCTCGCCGCTTGCGGGCCTGGGCCCGATCGAGGGCTTCCCGCTCGCGGCCCACGCCGCAGAGCCCGGCGGGCCGGAGCGCGCGCTCGTCGTCGTGCGCGTCGAGGAGAAGGCGGTCGACCCGGCCCGCTTCGAGCTCCCCGCCGGCTACTCGCGCAGCCTCGTACCGCCCTTCGAATAGCGGAACCCACGACTGCGAAGGAGGTGGAGCGCCGATGCTCAAGCTCTACTACGCCCCGCTCACGCGAGCGGTGCGGGTTCTCTGGTTGCTGGAGGAGCTTGGGCTGCCCTACGAGCTCGAGCGGGTGGAGTTCAAGCCGACGGCCACCACCTTCTTCCAGCAGCAGACGCCGCTCGGGAAGCTGCCGACGCTCGAAGACGGGGACGTCGTGATGTGCGAGTCGGGAGCGATCCTCGAGTATCTGCTGGAGCGCTACGGCCAGGGGCGGCTGGCGCCAGCGGTGGGGTCTCCCGCCCGCGCGACCTATCTCCAGTGGCTGCACTTCGCCGAGGGCACGGGGTTTCCGCCGCTGGGAATCGTGGTCTGGCTCTCCCGCTACCGGGGCGAGGCGGACCGCTATGCGGAGCTGATCGAGGACGCGCGCGGCCGTGCGGCCTCCGGCTTCGCGTTCGTGGAGCAGGCGCTGGCCGACGGCCGTGCCTACCTGGTCGGCGCAGACTTCACCGCGGCCGACATCATGATGGGCTTCACGCTCGGCGCCGGGCGAGTCCTCGGCGTGCTCGACGAGCGCTTTCCGAGCCTGCTGCAGTACTTCGCGCGCCTCGAGGCGCGGCCGGCCTTCCAGAAGGCGCTCTCCGGACGGGCCGCCTAGCAGGTGAAGCGCGCAGCGAAGGCAGGCGGAGCCCCGGGCGCGAGCGGTCAGCGAAGGTCGCGCCCGGGGCGAGCCGCACCTTCGTAGACGACGCCATCCTTCACGACGACCTCGACCTTCGAAAGCGCCGTGATGTCGACGAGAGGGTTTCCGCGGACGACGATCAGGTCGGCGAGCTTTCCGGGCTCGATCGTCCCGAGCTCACTGCCCTTCCCGAGAATCTGCGCGTTGACCCGCGTCGCCGCCCCGAGCGCCCTCGCCGGCGACATCCCCGTGTCGACGTGCGCCTTGAGCTCGCGCCAGAGCGCCTCGGTGTGGAAGTTCATCGGCGTGCCCGAGTCCGTGCCCATGCCCAGCGTCGCATTCGCCTCGATCCACTGGGAAAGAGAGGCCCTTGCGAAGCGCATCTCCTGGTACGTCGTCGCGAAGTAGGAGAGGCGATGGAATCCCACGAGCGAGCGCTTCACCTCGTCCCAGATCTGCGGCCCGAAGTCTTCCTCGAGTCGCGGGTCCTGCAGCCGCTCCGGGAACTCCACCGTCGCCGGAAAGAGGAAGACCCGGTGGGCGGCCGTCACCACGACCGGTGTTCCCTTCACGGCGATCGCCTTCACGAGCGCGGGATCGTAGGTCGGCATCCCCGCGGAGCCCACGTGCTGCAGCACATCGATCCCGGACTCGAAGGCATCGCGCACGTTCTCGGGATCGTAGACGTGCGCGTGGACGCGGAGCCCGTGGCGGTGCGCCGCGTCGGCGATCGCCTCGTAGTGGGAGGGGCCGAGCTCGACGTATGCCTTGATGACGTCGACTCCGGCCTTCGCCAGCTCGTCGACGGCGCGAGCTGCCTCCTGCGGCGTGTTCACCAGGATCTGGTTGGGAAGCCCTTGCCAATAGTCGCCGAGATTCCGGGTGATCCACGGCCCGCTCACCCACATGCGCGGCCCCGGAAGGGACCCGCGCTGGATCCGGTCCCGCACCGCGAGGCTCTCCTCGAGCGTCCCACCGAGATCGACGGCCGAGGTCACTCCTGCCCTCAGGAGCTGCCGTGCCGAGATCGAGGAGACCTGCTCGACGAGGCCCTTCTGCGCGATCCACGGATCCCAGCGTTCGTAGTCGCCGTGGCCCAGGATCTGGAGATGGACGTGCAGGTCGATCAGTCCGGGCATCATCACGCGGCCGCTCGTGTCGATGACCACGGCGTCCGGCGGAATCTCGAGCTCGGTAGCGCGGCCGACCTGGACGATCCGGTTGCCTTCGATCACGACCGCTGCGTGATGGAGCGGCGGCACCTCGTAGCCGTCGAAGAGCGTGCCGCCGACGAGCGCGAGCTTCCCGCCGGGCTCGGCCGAAGCGATCGAGGCGAGAAGCAGAAGCAGCGCACAGGCCGGAAGCCGAAGGCGCAAGGCATGCCCCTTCGCTGGCGGCGAGATCAGCCGCGAAACTCGAAGCCCTCGTAGCCAGCCTCGACGACCGCTGCGCAGCGCTCGCGGTACATCGGCTGCCCGCCCGTGTAGGGCATCACGACCCGCGCCTTGCCGGGGATGTTGGCGCCTACGTACCAGGAGTTCGCCCGGCCCATCAGCGTATGCTGCGCCACCTCGGCCACGTGTTCGACCCAGGCATCCTGCGCAGCCTTCGTCGCCTCGATGCGCGTCTTTCCCCGCGCACGCATCCGCTCGATGCAGTCCGCGATCCAGTCGACGTGCTGCTCGATCGCTACCGGCATGTTGACGAGCACCGAGGGGCTGCCGGGGCCGGTGATCGTGAAGAGATTCGGGAAGCCCGCGATCTGGAGCCCCAGGTAGCTGCGCGGGCCCTCCGCCCAGGCGTCGGCGAGGCGCAGGCCGCCGGCACCCCGGATGTCGATCCGGAGCAGGGAGCCCGTCATCGCGTCGAAGCCGGTGGCGAAGACCAGGACGTCGAGCTCGTACTCCCGATCCATCGTCCGCAGGCCGGTGGGCTTGATCGCCTCGATCGGCGCGCTGCGGATGTCGACGAGGCTCACGTTGTCCCGATTGAAGGTTGCATAGTAGTCGGTATCGATCGGAGGCCGCTTCGCCCCATAGGGATGGTCGGTGGGGCACAGCAGCTCGGCGGTCTCGGGGTCCTTGACGATCTCGCGGATCTTGCCCCGGATGAACTCGGATGCGACCTCGTTCGCGGCGAGGTCCGTCGTGAGATCGCAGAAGCCGGCCCACAGGAATTTGAAGCCGCCCTCCTCCCAGAGCCCCTCCAGGATCTGCTGCCGCTCCTCGGCGGAGACGTCCATCGTCTTGCGCTCGATCGGGAAGTACGGGAAGCCGGCAGGCGACACGCGCGTCCGCTCGAAGATCGTCGCGTAGTTGTTCTTGATCTCGGCCTGGTGTTCCGCCAGGAAGGCCCGATGCCGCGCCGGCACGCTGAAGTTCGGGGTGCGCTGGAAGACGGTGAGGTGAGCGGCCTGCGCGGCGATGACCGGCGTCGCCTGGATGCCGGTCGAGCCGGTCCCGATCAGCCCCACGCGCTTGCCGGTGAAGTCCACGCCTTCGCGAGGCCAGGCGGCCGTGTGGTAGCACTCGCCGCGGAAGCTCTCGCGGCCCGGGATCTCGGGCAGGTTCGCGGTGGAGAGACAGCCCACCGCGCTGATCAGGTAGCGCGCAGAGACCCGTTCGCCGTGCTCCGTGCCGACCTCCCAGCGATGCGTCGCATCGTCGAAGCGGGCGCTCGTCACGCGCGTCGAGAGCCGGATGTCCGGGCGCAGGTCGAAGCGATCGGCGACGTGGTTCAGGTAGCGCTCGATCTCGGGCTGCTCCGGGTACCTGCCCGACCACTCCCACTCCTGCGCGAGCTCTTCGGAGAAGGAGAAGCAGTAGTAGAAGCTCTC
>CAYPSI010000179.1:0-22821 GCA_964413375.1 uncultured Spirochaetales bacterium
CGGCGAGGTCCACCCGGGCCTCGTCGCGCTCCGCGAAGAGCGCGACGCGGGCCGAACCGCGCGGATGCTGGCTGTGGCGCATCCGGTTGACGGCCGTCTCCGCCGCGTCGAGCCGTTGACGCGCGAGCTCGAGCTCGTTGCGCGTCTCGGCCACCCGATCCCGCCAGGCTTCGTGCGGGGAGGCGTCCGGGAGCGCCGCGGCGGCCGGCATCCAGAAGGCGAGCGCGCCGGCCTGCGCGAGCAGCGCAGCGAGGGCGAGCCCGAGCGCCAGCCGCTTCGAGCGCGGGGTCACCGGGGCGCGGCGCCGGAGGCGTTGGGTGTCTCCTCGATCCGGCCGGCCCGCTGGTAGACGTAGTCGTCGATGCGCAGCACGCTGGCGCGGTCGAGTGCGAGAAAGCGCATGCCCATCCCAGCCGCCTGCTCGGCGGTGCGCGGGCGGCACCAGATGACCTCTGCGGTGGGCGCGATCGGCACGCCGCCCGAGTCCGGGAGCTCGAAGGTCAGCTCGACCTCGGTGTCGCGTGCCGCCGTCCCGTCCGCCTCGACGAAGATGCCGCCGCGCGAGAGGTTGCGCGCGATGCCGTGGGAGAGGTCCGCGGCGCCGCCGATGTGGACCTCGGTCACCATCGGGACGCGCGTGAGCCCGCGGATTCCGGTGCCGCGCAGGAAGCGGTTCACGGCCTGGATCAGCACGACCCGGCTGATCGGCTTCGCGATCACGTCATCGGCGCCGGCGCGGACGGCGCGCGCCCGCTGCTGCGCGTCGTCGCCCGAAGTCACCAGGATCACCGGGATGGTGCGCGTGTCGGGATCGGCCTTCAGGCGCCGGCAGAGCTCCGCGCCGTCGAGACGCGGCATGTCGAGATCGGCGACGATCACCTCGGGCCGCTCGCGGGCGATGCGCGCGAGCGCCTCGATGCCATCGCGTGCGGTCACCACCTCGCCGGTGCGCGCGAGGAAGAGCGATCCGAGGTCGCGGAAGAGGACCGCGTCGTCGGCGAGCAGGATGGTTCGGCGCTTGTGCACTTAGGGAATCTCCCCCGCGAAGGGCGCGAGCAGCCCCGCGAGCTTCGGCTGGACCAGCCAGGTGTTGTCCCCTCCGGGCCGCACCCAGTGCTGCATCTCCTCGATGCGCCGCTCCTGCGCGGTGGCGAGCGAGTAGCCGTGATAGATCACATGCACCGTCGCGGACTCGCGGTTGCCTTCGTATTCGATCCGCCCGATGTCGTACTCGGTGATGCGGATCCCCGCGAAGGCGGGCGCGTTGCCGAGGAACTCCTCGCGGAGCAGCGGGTCGACGTACTCGCTGGCGGCGTCGAAGTCGCCCCAGCGCACGTTCTGGGTGTAACGGAGCTGGGCGACGTCGAGCGCGCGCTCGCGCCCCATCGGGTCTGCGAAGGCGGCGCAACCGACAGCGGCCGAGAGGCCGAGGATCATCCCGAGAACACGCCAGGTCATCGTCTCCCCCCAACCACAGGGACCGGCAGCGGGTCCCGCATTCCGCCGCTGCTTCGCTGCTTTCCATCGGCAGGGCGGCTGCCTTCGTTGAGGGTCGCGTGGTATGTTTGCGCGCCGCGTTGGAACTCTGCGGATCCGAAGGGGTTTCGACATCACCACGCTGCTCGGCATCGATATCGGGGGCACCAAGGTCGCGCTCGCGCTCGGCGATGCGCAGGGACGCGTGCGCGCGCGGATGCGCCGGCCGACCGAGTCCAGCGGCAACCCCGAGGCCGACGTGGCGCGGATCGCGGCCGATGCGCGCCGGCTGCTCGCCGAAGCCGGGCTCGGCCCCGGGGATCTCTCGGCGGTGGGCGTATCGGCGCCGGGGCCGGTCGATCCGATCCGCGGCGAGATCGTGAATCCGCCGAACCTCGCGGGCTGGGGGACGGTGCCGCTGCGCGATCTGCTCGCCAGCGCGCTCGGAGCGCGCGTTCGCGTCGAGAACGACGCCAACGCCGCCGCGCTCGCCGAGTGGCACTACGGGGCGGGCCGCGGCTTCGAGGATCTCGTCTATCTCACGATGTCGACCGGCGTCGGGGCTGGGCTCGTGCTCGACGGGCGGCTGCACGCCGGCCGGCTCGGCAACGCCGGCGAGGTCGGGCATCTGCCCGTCGAGTGGGACGGCGAGCCCTGCGCGTGCGGGATGCGCGGCTGCCTCGAGGCCTACGTCGGCGGGGCGGCGTGGGCGCGTCGGCTGCGCCGCATCGCCCCGGAGCGGGGCCGCGTTGCGGAGCTCGCCGGCGGGCGCGAGCGCGCGACGCCGCGCCACCTCGTCGCCGCGGCTCGCGAGGGCGATGTCTTCGCGCGCGCCGAGATGGAGCGCTGGAACGACTACCTGGCGCGCGGCATCGTGGCGCTGGTCTTTCTGCTGGCGCCGCAGGCAGTGATCCTCGGCACGATCGCGTGCGCCGCCGGCGAGGAGCTCTGCTTCGCTCCGCTCCGGGAACGCGTCTCTGCGCGGGTGTGGCCGCTGCTCGGGCGCGGGCTCGCGATCCTTCCCTCGGGTCTCGGCGAGACCTTGCCCGATCACGCGGGCCTGGCGGTGGCGCTTCAGGCGTCCGCGGGTGCCTGAGCCAGCGCCGCGACTGAGCCGCGCAGCTCGGCCACCGTCGCCTCGAGCTGCGGCAGGAACGCGCCGCTCTCGCGGGCGTTCTCGAGGATCGACTCCACCGTCCTGGTCACCGCGGCGCTCGCGCGTTCGTGCGCGGAGGTCGCCACCTGAATCGCCTGGATCATGTCGGTGATCGATTCGATGTTGGCCTGGATGTAGCGCCCCGAGGCGCGCTGCTCCTCGGTCGCGGCCGTCATCTGGCGGCACATGTCCACGGAGAGCACGGCGTTGCGAAGCAGCTGCTGGGCCGCCGACGACTGCTCGGACATGGCGTGCGAGATCTGGTGCACGTGCTCCGAAGTGCGTCGGGCAGCCTCGGCCACGTGCTTCGAGTTGCGGGCCTGCTCCTCGGTCGCCCGCGCGATCCCGGCGACGCGGCCGCTCGCGTCGCTCGCGGAGCTGCGGATGGTCTCGAGGGAGAGGCCCGCGCGGCGCGAGCGCGCGACGCCTTGCTCGACGGCCTCGATGCCCTTCTCCATCGCCTGCATCGCGGCCCGCGATTGCTCCTGGATGGCCTGGATGCGCTGCTCGATCTCGCGAGTGCTCTGCGTGGTGCGGCGCGAGAGCGTCTTCACCTGGTCGGCGACGACGGCGAAGGCCTTGCCGTGCTCGCCGGCCTGCGCGGCGATGATCGCGGCGTTGAGCGAGAGCAGGTTGGTCTCGTCGGTGATGCCGCCGATCACGGTCGCGATCTCGCCGATCTCGCCGATGCGGCGCACGAGGCCCTCGAGTGCCGTGCGCGCGTCGCTCGTGAGCTGCCGGATCTCTTCGATGCCTTCGATCGTGGCGCCGACGGCCCGCGAGCCCTCTTCGGCGCTCTCGCTCACGCGCCGGGTCAGATCGGAGGCGCCGCGCACGTGGAGGCCGACTTCCTGCAGCGCGCGGTCCATCTGCGACATGCTGGCGGCCGTCTCCTCGGCCATCTGCTGCACCGAGTCCCCGCTCTCCGCCGCCAGGTGGATGCTCTGCCCCATCTGATGGATCGAGGTCGTGCTCGACTCGACGGTCTGCTGAAGGTGCTCGGCGCTTCCGGCGACTTCCTCGACGGCTGTGACGAGCTCGAGCACGCAGGAGGCAACGCTCTCGTTGGCGCGCGCGAGGTTCTCGATCTCGCCGTGGATGCTCGCGATCGAGGCGCCGATGTGGCGCTGCTCGGGGGCCGTCGCGAGCGCGCCGGCCTGCTGCTCTGCGGCGCAGCGACGCGCAGCGTCGAGCACCTGGGTCAGCTGATCGGCGTTGCGCGTGAGCCGCGCCGCAAGCGCGGACGAGCGCAGAGCCGTGGCGGCCACGGAGTCGCAGGCGCGCCCTGCGGCATCGGCCAGCCCCGCGAGCTCCGCGCCGAAGCTGCCTTCCAGCGCGCGCGGGGCGCCACCGACTGCCAGCGCCTCCAGAGCCGCCTCGAGCTCGGCGATGCGATCCGCGCGGCTGCGGGCCGGGCCTCGGGCCCCGAGGCCCACCGCGGTGGCCGCGAGCGCCAGAGCGGCGATGCCAGTCGGCCAGCCGAAGCCTGCCGCATGGACCGCCAGCGCCACGCCTCCGCACAGCGTGCACGCAGCTGCGTGCAGGCCCGCCTGCCGCGCGGCCGAAGCAGAACCAGGCGCCACCCGCACCCCTCCCGTGACCTTCTCGGAATGGGGATCGGCCCTGCGCGGGCCGCGCTTGAGCCAGGTCAGGGGACCGGTTGCTCGAGCACGCCCGCGAGATCCTTGCGGAAGGCCTCGAAACGGCCCGCCGCGATCGCCTCGCGAGAGTCCTCGAGCAGGCGCAGCGTGAAGCGCAGGTTGTGCAGCGAGGCGAGGCGCGCGCCGAGGGCCTCGTTCAGCTGGAGCAGGTGGCGGAGGTAGCCGCGCGAGTGATTCCGGCAGGTGGCGCAGTCGCAGGCCGGGTCGGGCGGTGCATCGTCACTGCGGAAACGCGCGTTGCGGATGCGCACGAGCCCGGAGCCAGTGAAGAGGAGACCGTGGCGGCCGTTGCGCGTGGGCAGCACGCAGTCGAAGAGGTCGACGCCGGCGGCGACTGCGTCGAGGAGATCGAGCGGGCGGCCGAGGCCCATCAGGTAGCGCGGCGCCGCGGGCGGGAGCTCCGCGTGGACCGCCGTCACGAGCTCCGCACGCCGCTCCCGCAGCTCGCCAAGGCCGAGGCCGCCGTGCGCGTATCCGTCGAAGCCGAGGCCCGCCGTCGCGCGCGCGCTCGCGCGGCGCAGCGCCTCCGAGCCTCCACCCTGGACGATGCCGAAGAGCGCCTGGTCGGGACGCCGGTGCGCGCGCAGCGAGCGCTCGGCCCAGCGCAGCGTGCGATCGGCGGCGGCTTGCGCTCGGACACTCCCGGACTCCTCCGACTCGGGCAAGGGGCGGCACTCGTCGAGCACCATCGCGATGTCCGAGCCGAGCGCGTGCTGCACCTCCACCGCGCGCTCGGGGCTCAAGAAACGGCGGCGGCCGTCGACCGGGGAGCGGAAGCTGACGCCCTCTTCGTCGATCTCGAGCAGGTCGGCGAGCGAGGTCACCTGGAAGCCACCGCTGTCGGTGAGCCAGGGGCCGCGCCAACCGCTGAAGCCGTGCAGCCCGCCGAGCTGCTCGACGACTTCTTCGCCGGGCCGCTCGTGCAGGTGGTAGGTGTTCGCGAGCAGGATCTCGGCACCGATCTCGGCGAGCTCGGCCGGCGCGATGCCGCGCACGGCGCCGTAGGTGGCGACCGGCATGAAGGCCGGCGTTGCGATGCTTCCGTGGGGCGTGTCGAGGCGCCCGCTGCGGGCGGCGCCGTCGCGCGCGGAGAGCTCGAATGCGAAGCCCTTGCGCATCTAGAGGATCAACATCGCGTCGCCGTAGGAGGTGAAGCGGTAGCCCGCGCGGATCGCCGCGGCGTAGGCGTCGAGGATGCGTTCGCGCCCGGCAAAGGCTGCGACGAGCAGCAACAGCGACGAGCGCGGGAGGTGGAAGTTCGTGAGCAGCGCGTCGACCGCGCGGAAGCGGGATCCCGGCGCGAGCAGCAGCTCGGTCACCCCGGCTCCGGCCGCGACGCCGCCGTCGTCGCGGGCGCAGGTCTCGAGCACGCGAGCCGCGGTGGTTCCCACGGCCACGACCCGCCCAGCGCGCGCGCGCGCGGCCGCGACGGCACGAACTGCGTCCTCCGGCAGCCAGAAGCGCTCGGCGTGCAGGCGCCCGCGCGCGAGGTCGTCGTCGCGCAGCGGGCGGAAGGTTCCGGGGCCGATGTGCAGAACGACCTCGGCCGACGCGATGTCGCGCGCGGCGAGGTCGGCGAGGACGCGCTCGCTCAGGTGCAGCCCGGCGGTCGGGGCAGCCACGGATCCCGGCACGCGCGCGAAGATCGTCTGGTAGCGCTCCGCGTCGTCCGGCCGGGGAGCGTCGCGACGGACGTAGGGCGGAAGCGGTGTCTCGCCGACCTGATAGGGGTCCTCGTCCGGAGAAAAGGCGAGCACCACCTCGCCCGCGTCGCCGAGCTCCACGAGCTCGGCCTCGCGCACGAGCGCACCGGCGGCGAAGCGGAGCTTCTGTCCGACGCGTGCGCGGCCGCCGCTGCGCAGCAGCGCTCGGAAGCGCCCCGGAGAGCCGGCGGGTCCGAGCAGCAGCGCATCGGCTCCGCCGCCGGTCTGCTTGTGGCCGCGCAGCCTCGCCGGCAGCACGCGCGTGGCGTTGCGCACCAGCAGGTCGCCGGCCCGGAGCCAGCCGGCGAGGTCGCGGACCGCCGCGTGGTGGAGGCGCCCGCTTGCGCGCTCGAGCACGAGCAGGCGCGCACCGTCGCGCTCCGGTGTCGGCGTCTGCGCGATCCGCTCGGGCGGGAGCACATAGTCGTAGTCGTCGAGCTCGAGGCTAGGGCGCACCGAGGCCCTCCTCGACGGACTCGGACGGGCCCCCGGGCGCCGGCGTCGCGGGAGCTGCTGCGGACGGGCCGCTGATCTCGGCCACGAGTGCAGCGCGCAGCGCTGGAGAATCCGCGATCGCATCCCAGGAGAAGAGCGCGTCGCCCCCGGCGTCCGTGTCGCGCGCGGTGCGCAGCTGCGCGACGGCGCCCTCGGGCCGCTTCGCGAAGAGCCAGGCCCCGAGACCGATCCAGACCCGTTCGGGGCGGGCTACGGCGGACAGCTCGCGGGCCTGGTAGCCGAAGAGCCGCGGATCGAGCGTGTAGGCCATCGGCACGGCGAAGTCGACGAGATCGTCCTCGAGCCAACGCCGCCAGTCCTGCCCGATCGAGAGGTAGCCGCGGTCCGCATAGGACCAGACGGCGGCGGAGAGCGCGACCCCGGGCCGGGCCACGCGGGCCTGGTCGCGGATGCGCCCGACGAGCAGCGTCACCTGATCGCGGCGCCACATGTCCCAGAGCTCGGAGTTTCCGAGCCGCTCGGGAGGGGAGGGCGCTTCGCGACCCGTTTCGCGCCGGAAGCGCTCGCGGCTCGCCTCCCCGTGCCCGAAGTCGAGGCCCACGCCGAAGCGCGAGCCCGGGGTGAAGGGGAGCACGTCCGGGTAGCGGATGTAGTCGAGATGCAGCCCGTCGAGCGGATACAGCGCGACGAGCTCGGTGAAGGTCGCGACGAGTCGCTCGGCCACACCGGGCGCCGCGGGGTCGAGCCACACGGCCGGAGTCCCCATCCGGTAGTAGCGGCGATCGGGCTGCGGGAGGTCGAGGTCCGGATAGTCGAGGATCGAGCGACCGGCCTGATCGACCAGCACGGCGCTCGGGCCGAGCTCGCGCAGCAGCGGCCCGTCTCGCCGGTTCGCGAGCGAGAGCACGTTCACCCACGCGTGCACGCGCAGTCCGGCCGCGTGCGCGGCCGCGAGGAGCTCGAGCAGCGTGTCGCGCCCGGTTTTGGCGCGCAGGCCCGCGTAGGGCGCCGGATCGGCGAGCGTCGACGCGAACCAGGCGCGCCCGCCGCGGTAGACCTGCACGAAGAGATCCGTCGCGCCGAGCGCGCGCGCGTCCTCGATCAGCGCCGGGATGCGCCCGGGGTTCTCGAGCACGCGCTGGCTGCCTTCGCAGAGTACCCACAGCCCGCGCCGGTGCGGCTCCGGGGCGGCCGGCGGCGAGGCGGTCTGCGCAGCGGGTTCGGGCGCCGGGGCAGGCGGGGGCGCCTCCGTCTCGCGCGAGCACGCCGCGAAGGCGAGCGCGGCGAGCAGCGACGCAGCGCGAAACCAGCGACGTCGAGCGATCGACGTCCGGGTGCCGCGCGCCGTCTCGCTGCGGAGCCCGGCTGCCAAGCGGCGCGCGCTCTGCGAGTGACGCGGCAACGCGCCAACGCTACCGGAGCGGGCCGGGCGCGACAACGCGGAGATTCGGCATACTCGGCGCCGATGGGGATTGCGGGAAAGGCTGCGTTCGGGCTCGCTCTGCGTGGGGCCATCGCGTTCGTCTGCCTGTTCGTCGCCGTGCTGCTGCCGATGCGCGTCGAGCCGGCGGCGGCGGCGGCCGCGAGCGACGCGCTGCCGCTGCGGCCCGGCGCGGCGCTGCGGGCCGCCATCGAGGCGCAAGCGCGGGGCGAGACGGATCGCGCCGAGCAGCTGCTCGCCGAGCTTCGCGCGCGCGAGCCGCTGGTGGGCGACTACGCGGACCTGTTGCGGATGCGGATGCGGGTCGCGGCGGAGCGCTGGGAAGCTGCGGTCGCGCTCGGCCAGAGCTGGGACCATTCCGCATCTCCGCTCGAGGCGGAGTTTCGCGAGCTGCTCGGCCGCTCGTTCGCAGCACGCGGGGACGAGCCGGCGGCCCGCTCCGCGTGGATCGCGGCGCTCGCCCGAACGGACGACGCCGAGCGCCTGGCCTCGCTGCGGCTCGAGATCGCGCGCTCCGAGCTCCGCTCGGGAAACGAGCGTGGGGCCGCCGAGACCTTCCTCGAGATCTTCATGCGTCACCCGCTCACGCCGGCCGACGCCGAGGCCATCGTCGCGCTCGACGCGCTCGAGCGGCGCATCGGCCTGCTGCGCCACTCCCGGCAGCTCCGCCGCCGCGGGGACACGCTCTTCGCGCAGCGCCGCAACGACGAGGCGCTCGCCAGCTACGATGCCGCGCTGGCGCAGGGCGGCGGCAGCGCGAAGGACACCGTACAGATCCGGCAGAAGCGGGCCCACACGCTCTTCCGGCTGCGCCGCTATCCGGAGGCCGTGAAGGCCTTCGCGAGCTTTCCGGCCCGGACCCCCGATCAGATCGAGCAGGCGCGGGCCGTCGCGCGTGCCGGCGACGTTCCGGGCGCCGTGCGCACGCTCGAGCGCATCGCCGACGGATCGAGCGGCGCCAACGCCTCGCAGGCGCGGCTGCTCGCGGCACTGCTGCTCGATGGCGAAGGGCACACGGAGCAGGCGCGCGAGCACTTTGCGGCGCTCGTGCGCTCCGCGCCGCGCAGCGAGGCGGGTGTGACCGCGCTCTGGCAGCTCGGGTGGGAAGCCTACCGGGCGGGGCGTTACCGGACCGCGATCGGCTACTTCGACAAGCTCGCGCCGCTCGAGACCGACGAGGTGAGCCGGCTGCGAGCGCGCTACTGGAGCGCTCGCGCCAGCGCCAAGGACGGCGACGCGGCGCGCGCGCAGGAATCCTTCGCGCAGCTGGCGCTCGAGTACCCGCTCTCGTACTACGGCTGGCGAGCCGCGGCGCGGCTCGACGGCCACACGGCGCCGGTCGACCCGCCGATGCCGGCGGTCTCGGCGGCCCCGATCCCGCGCGGCCGCGCGGGGCTCGCGCCGAGCCAGCTCGAGCGGCCGCGCATCCTGCTCGAGGCAGGCCTCGTTCTCGAGGCCCGGCGCGAGCTCGACCGCCTCTTCGACCAGGCGCGCGGGCTCGACGATCGGCTCGCGCTCGCGGAGCTCTATGCGGATGCCGGGGAGTTCAATCGACCGCAGCGGCTGGTCGTGGATGCGTATCAGGAGACGCTGGCGCGGGCGCCGATCGCGGGCTCGCTCGAGCTCTGGTGGCACGCCTGGCCGGCTCCCTTCTTCGACGAGGTTCGCGACGCCACCCGCAGCCGCGCGCACGTCGACCCGGCGCTCGTCTACGCGATCATGCGCGAGGAGAGCGGATACCGGCCCGAAGTGCTCTCGGTCTCCGGTGCGCGCGGGCTGCTGCAGCTGATGCCCGAGACCGCGGAGAAGGTCGCCCTCGCGGAGGCGATGACGGGCTTCGCCGCGGACGACCTCTTCGTGCCCCAGGTCAACATCGCGCTCGGATCGGCCTACCTCGAGGAGCTCTTCGCGCGCTTCGGGGGACGGCCCTCCGCGGCCATCGGGAGCTACAACGCCGGCCCGCACCGCGTGGCACAGTGGCTCGACGGCGATGCGCTGGAGGACGACGAGTGGGTCGAGGCGATCCCCTACGACCAGACCCGCGCCTACGTGAAGCGGGTGCTGCGGAGCATCCAGGCCTACCGCGTCCTGTACTGAGCGGCGGGCCCGATCCCGATCCGCTCTGGCCGCTGTTCGAGAGCGACCGGCGCTTCGACGTGCTCGGGATCGGCCAGAACTCGCTCGATCGGGTCGTCTTCGTCGACGGCCCCGCCTGCGATCCCGAAGACCCCGGGGCGGCCGACGCGCTCGAGCTGCCGGGGGGACAGGTGGCCACCGCGGTGCTCGCCTGTGCGCGCCTCGGGCTGCGCACGGCCTACGCCGGCGCCGTCGGGGACGATCGCGAGGCCGAGCGCGTGCTCGCGCCGCTGCGCCAGGCGGGGGTCGATCTCAGCGGGGTGCGGGCGATCCCCGGCGCGCGTACCCGCAGCGCGCAGATCGCGGTCGAGCGCCGCAGTGGCGAGCGCCATGTCCGGCCCCGGCGCGACCCGCGTCTCGTGCTCGCGCCCGAGGCGCTCGACGCTGCCCAGTTGGGGGCTGCCCGCGCGCTGCACCTCGACGCCGAGCATCCGCAGGCCGCGCTCCGCGCCGCGCGTCTGGCGCGTGCCGCAGGGGCGGTGGTGCTGCTCGATCTGGACCAGCCCGGCCCGGGCGTAGAGGAGCTCCTCTCGCTGGTGGATTTCCCGATTGTTTCCGAGCAGTTTTCCGAATGGATCTCAGGTGGAAAATCAGCGGAGGGAGGGCTCTCGGAACTCGTCGCTCGCGGGGCACGGCTCGCCGTGGTGACCCTCGGAGCGCGGGGCGCGCTCTCGCTGGGGCCAGGAGATGCCGAACCCATCCGAAGCGATGCCTTCTCGGTGGAGCCGCGCGATACGACGGGGGCCGGCGACGTCTTCCACGCCGCCTTCGCGTTCGGGTTGCTCCAGGGCTGGGGGCGCGAGCGCGTGCTGCGCGCAGCGAACGCGGCGGCGGCGCTCAGCTGCCGGGCGATCGGGGCGCAGGGGGGGCTTCCGAACCGCGCCGAGCTCGAGGCCTTCCTCGCGGCCGAGATGGCTCGCGACGGGGGCGGGAGGTGAGACGATGTCCAGGCGATCGGAACAGGGATCCGCGAGCGCGCTGGTCCTCGCACTGGTGCTGCTCGTGGCTGGCGTGGCGTGGAACTACCACCGCAACCTCGAGGCCGAGAGCCGGGAGTTCCGGCCCTATCGAGGCTACGCCGAGGCCGACGTCGTGGCGCTGATCGAGGCCTACGAGCAGGTCGCCGAGAAGGCGGGCTCGCGCTACCACGGGGTCGCCGATCGGCGCACCGAGGCGCGGGCAACCGGTCACGTGATGGGCAACGTGAAGGAGTTCGACCGCGTGCAGGGCGCCGGCCGCGTGATGCGCGCCGCCCGGGAGGACTACGCGGACGCACGCGCCAGCCTCGAGGCGCTGCGCGAAGAGCGCTCGCGCCGGGCGGGCGAGCGCTCCAAGCTCCGGGTCTTCCTGCGCCGCGCGTTCAGCTTCTAGACGACCTCTTCTTCCTCTTCCTCTTCGACGAACTCCTCGGCGTCGCCGTCGATCTCGGCTCCGCCGAGGTCGATCTCCTCGTCCTCGATCAGCAGGCCGTCGTCCTCGTCGTCCTCGGCGACGGCGGCGTCCCGATCCCTCGGCCGCTCGACCGGCCGCGGCGGGGGCGGGGGCGGCGCGACGGGGGCCTTCGGCTTGGGGTCGCGCTTCGGGCGCTCGTTCTGGTTGGCGGCGCACTTCGGGCAGAGCGGCTCGGGCTTGTTCAGGTCATAGAACTTCGCGGCGCATTTGAAGCAGACCCACTTCGCGCCGAGGCGGTTGCGCGCATCGCCGCTCGCGAGCCGGTCCGCGCCGGTGACGGTGGTGGTGGAGGGCGCCCGCTTGCGCGAGGCCCGGCGAGAGCTCGCGCGCGGGGGGGCGGCCGCCGCCTCGCGCCCCGCAGCGGGCTTCGGCGCCGCCTTGGGCGGAGCAGCGCTGCTCGTCGCGCTCGCGGCCTTGCGGGCGGGTGCCTTGGCGGGGGTCTTGACCGGCGCCTTGGCCGGTGCCTTGGCGGGTGTCTTGGCCGGTGCCTTGACCGGCGCCTTGGCCGCTGCCTTGGCGGGTATCTTGGCCGGCGCCTTGGCCGCCCCCTTGGCAGGGGCCTTGGTCGTCGCCTTGGCGGCGGGCTTCGCAGTCTTCTTCTTGGCGGTTGTCATGAGGAGACTCCAGGGGCAGTGCGTAGGATGTCGCTTGCGTCTGCGAGGTTCCGGATCCCGAGCTCGTGGAAATCCTCGGGCCCGTCCACTCGCGAGTGATCGATCTCGAGCAGCGCCCCGGGCGGGGGCTCGATCCCGGCGGCCCGCAGCCAGCTGGCGACCTGCGCCACGAGATCGCGCCGGGCGGTCTCGGGAGAGTCGCTGCCCGAAGCGTTCTTCACCGGAGAGAACTCCGCCGCGCGGGCGGTCTCGACGAGGCAGACGCCGCGTGCGGCGGCTAGCGCGTCGAAGACGAAGCGTTCGAGCTTGCGGCCGTTCGGGGCGTTCGGGATGAAAGAGTGCCCCGCGTCGTCCACGCTCGGGATCTGCTTCTCCGACGCATGGAAGGGCAGCCAGCGGTCGGCCTCGGACGCGACGCGTCGGATGAAGGCGGTCTCGAACGCGTGGATCGCCGTGTTGCCTGCCCAGAAGACGAGCTCTCCGGACGCGTCGACCGCGTCCCGGTGGTCGGCATCGAGCTCGGTGTACTCGACCACTCCGATGCGTCCGTTCACGCGGGCCAGTACGCCGGCCTTCTCGAAGGCGTCGCGCTTGCGCACGACTTTGCACGAGACCTCGGCTCCCGCGCGCTCGTGAAAGCCGAGGAAGGTCGGGTCCGCGATCCGGACCAGCGGGTTGTCCACCTGGTAGTAGAAGAGCGTGTTCGCACCGCGGCGCTCCATGTCATCGAGCGCGCCGGAGCGCAGCAGCGCGGTGAGGGCGCCGCCGTGACCGTCCGGGTTCTGCATGATCCGCCCGCGCTCGCACAGGATGATCCGGCCCTCGAAGTCGAAGCTCGGCACCATCCCCTGGCAGAAGAAGAAGACGTCGGGCGCCGGGAGGCCGAAGCGGGCCTCGCGGGCGAAGATCTCGCGCGTCGCTGCATCGGTCGCCGGGCTCGTCATCACGTACCACGCGATCGGCTGGCGGAAGCGCTTGCGCAGCCGGTGGAGCTTCTGGGCCTGGATCTCGAAGAGGCTGCGCCCGCTGACCGGACCGATCGGGAAGCCGCCCTTGGGCCCCGGGTAGCCGAGACGGGTGGCCTGGCCACCAGCCACCACGAGCACCGCCACGCGGCCCGCCTCGAGAAGCTCGACGCCGCGCCGGCGGGCCTCCTCGTGCCGCGTCGGATTGCCCCCGTGCTCCGGGATCCGCTCGACCTCGACCGCTTCGAGCCGAGGGGCGGCCGCCAGGCCGCGCTGCGTCGCCTCGAAGGAGCGCAGCAGGGCGGGGAGCTCGATCGCTTCGGCCTGGGTCACGAGCGCCTCGCGCTCGGCCGCGCCGAGCTCGCTCCAGAAGCGGAACACGTGCCCCTGGCCACACGCCTCGTAATGTCGGCGTATCGCCTCTTGCCGCTGCCCGCGTTGCTCGACGATTCCCGGAACCCCCACCTGCGCCCCCGGGAGGGTGGTCGCGCCCTATAGCACAGCCGTCCGGCGCGGCAAAGAATCCGTCGCGCGGGAAGGGGCCCCGGGCGCGTATTCGCGCCTTCATCGGCCGGGTCAGCTCGATCCATGATTTAACATAATATTTCTTATCGGACGTAAACCAGCCAGCCGCCGGGGGGGCCGATTCGGGCCCGGGGTGCGCTTCAGGGTCGGGGTTGAGCCGCCTGCGCGGCCCTCAGGGCTGTGTGGCGGCTCGCAGCTCGCGGAGCGTCGCGGCCTCGTGCTCCGGCAGCGCGAGGTCCGGCGCCTCGAGCGAGAGTCTGTCGTAGAGCGCGAGCGCCTCTGCGCTGCGCCCGGCGCTCAGCTCGCAGCGAGCGGCATCCGCCAGCGCCCAGTCGCGCAGCGGATACTCGGGCACCGCGGCGGCGGCCGCGTGCGCGGCGGCGGCCTCGGCCCAGCGACCGGCGTCCTCGTGGAGGTAGCCGAGGCGTCGGTCCACGATGGCGCGCAGTACCGGGTTCGGCGCCGTCTGGCGGGCTTCGGCGAACCTGGCGGCGATCTCGTCCTTGCGCCCCAGGGCTTCGAGGAGGTCGGCGCTCTCGAGCAGCGCGAGCGTGCCCGCGACCGTGCCGCGCTGGCTCTCCGCGACCTCGCCGAACTGCACCAGGAAGCGCTCGCGAATCTCCTGGGCAGCCTTCGGGTTGGCCAGCTCCGGGATCTCGAGGGCCAGCGGCGATGCGCCCATCTCCCGGAAATACGCGCTGCGGACGATGTCGAGCGCGTCGGAAGCCGCGTCCTCGCGCGATCCCTTCCAGCTGGCGTAGCCGCCCACGGCTCCCGCCAGGCCGAGCATGCCGAGCAGCAGGCCGAGGCTCAGCCACAGATTCGCCCCGACCCAGCCGGCGAGACGCTCGGCCGCACCTTCGATCTCCTCGACGACGTCGGGCGTCTCGGGCCGCCTCGCCACACTCCCTCCTTCGGGAAAGGCCGCCGAGTGTACCGTCAGTTGGCCGTGCGCGCGCGCAGCCGCAGCCGCACCGGCGTGCCGCGCAGATCGAAGGCTTCCCGCAGTCGGTTCTCGAGGAAGCGACGGTAGGAGGGCTTCACCGCCTCGGGCTCGGTGCAGAAGAGCATGAAGGTCGGCGGGCGGACGCCCGTCTGCGTCGCGTAGAAGAACTTGATCGGGCGCCGCCGCATTCCGCGCTGCGCCATCGCGGGCTCGTGGCGGCTCACCGCCTCCCGCAGCCAGCGGTTGAGCTCGGAGGTCGAGATGCGCCGGCGACCGGCGCTGGCAACGCGCTCGGCCTCGCGCAGGATGCGCCTGACCCCGGCCCCTGTCCGCGCCGAGACGTGCAGGACCGGCGCGTCGGGCATGAAATGCAGCGCATTGCGGATCGCCGCATCGGCGTCGCTCGCCGCGCGCTCGCCGCGCTCGGCGACCAGGTCCCATTTGTTGGCGGCGATCACCACCGGGCAGCCCCGCTCCTGCGAGAGCTGCAGCACGTGGGCGTCCTGATCGGTGGGCCCCTCGCCCGCGTCGAGCACGACCACGGCAACGTCGGCGCGCTCGAGCGAGCGCACCGTCATCAGCGCGCTGCCGCGCTCCGCGATCCGCGTGCGCCGCCCCGGCGAACGCAGCCCGGCGGTGTCCACGAGTGTGTAGCTCCGGCCGTCGACGACGAGCCGGGTGTCGACGCTGTCGCGCGTGGTGCCCGGAACGTTCGATACGACGACCCGCTCGGCCCCGAGCAGGCGGTTGACGAGAGAGCTCTTGCCGACGTTCGGCCGCCCGACCATTGCGATCCGCGCGGGTCGCTCTTCCTCCGGTGCCTCCTCGGGTGCCTCCTCGGGCGCCTCCTCTGCGGCGGCCGGCAGCCGGCTCGCGAGGTCCTCCAGCGCGTCCCACGCCCCCGGGCCGTGCTCGGCCGACACTCCGTGCACGCTCGCGAAGCCGAGGCGCGCGAAGTCGGCGATGCGCGGCGCGTGGCTCGGATGGTCGAGCTTGTTCACCACCAGCGTGACGGGCTTCGAGCTGCGGTGAAAGGTTCGCGCCAGCCCCTCCTCGACGGCCACGAGCCCCGCTTCGCCGTCCACCACGAAGAGCACCGCATCGGCCTGCGCGATCGCGATGCGGGCCTGCTCCTGGACCGCGCAGCGGAGCTCCCCATCGGGATCGGGGTCGAGTCCGGCCGTGTCGACGAGCAGGATGCGCCGTCCGCCCTCGAGCTCGACTTCCTCGGCGATGGCGTCGCGCGTGACGCCCGGCTCGTTCTCGACGAGCGCGCGGCGGAAGCCGGCGTAGCGGTTGAAGAGCGTCGATTTTCCGACGTTCGGGCGACCGACGATCGCCACGATCGGGAGCTTCTGGGACGGCGGCATGGGGGATCCGTGGGCCACGAGCAGCGGCCGCGACGAGGGTACCCCCCGGCGCTGCCTGGGTCCAGCGGGCGCTGCGGCGCGCAGCGCCCGCTTGACAAGGGAGGCCGCCGGCTCTTAGGGTCGCGCAGAGCGCGGCTCTTCAAGCCGCAAGCAGGGGGTCTCGTGCACGGGGTCCGTTCTCGTCGCGTCTCGGGCATCGCGGGAGCGCTCGTCGGCCTGCTCCTCGCCCTGGTCGCGGCGGCCCCGGCACAGGCCAGCCCCGAGACGCTCAAACGCTCCGTCAGCAACATCCTCTTCGGGCCCTTCGACGTCGTCTTCTCGCCCGTGGTCGGCAGCCAGACCGTCTACCGGAACATCCAGGACATCGACGACTCGATGTGGGTGCGAGTGGTCTACGTGGTGCCCGGGGTGGTGTGGAACACGACGCTCACGATCGGCTCGGGCATCATCCGCTGCATGACGGGCCTGATCGAGTTCGTGCCGGGCCTGGGGCTGCTGCCCTTCGATGCCGATCTCGACGTGCTCTTCTCGCCGGCGGAGAAGGCGGATGCGCTGGTCGACGAGGACACGCCGGTGCTCAACATCAAGTTCGGCGTCAACTACGTCGACTGAGCCTCTCGCAGGAACGCCTCCAGCGTCTTGTCGAGCTGGGGCGTGTCGCCCGGATCGAGCCAGATCGTCTGCGGGACCTTGCGCAGCCAGGTGCGCTGCCGCCGCGCGAAGCGCCGGGTGTCGCGCTGCATCTCGCGGAGCGCGTCGGCGAGGGTTGCGCTCCCCTCCAGCACCGGCTGCATGTGGCGGTAGCCGAGCGCTCCCATCGGGCGCAGCTCGGGCCCATAGCCGCGCTCCCGGAGCCGGCGGACCTCCTGCAGCAGACCGCGCTCGATCATCTCCCGGCAATAGGCGTCGATGCGCGGGTCGAGCAGCGCGCGGCCCGGGTCGATCGCGAGGTGGAGCACGCGGTAGGGCCGGTCGGAGAAGGCGTGTTCGCGCCGCTGCTCCGACGCGGCGGCCCCCGAGACCCGGCAGATCTCGAGCGCGCGCAGCGTGCGCCGGACGTCGTGCGGATGGATGCCGCGGGCCGCTTCCGGATCGAGATCCTCGAGGCGCCGGTACAGGCGCAAGGGATCGCCCTCCCCTGCCGCGCGCGCCTGTGCGTCCTCGAGCTCGGCGCGCAGCTCCGGGTCCGCCTCGCCTGCGTCGAGGAGCCCCTCGAGGACCGCGCGGATGTAGAGCCCCGTGCCGCCCACCAGCAGCACCAGCTTGCCGCGCGCGTGGATCTGCGCGGCGGCCGTGCGCGCGGCGAGTGCGTAACGGCCGGCGCTGTAGGCTGCGTCGGGGGCCACTACGTCGAGCAGGTGGTGCGGCGCGCGCGCCCGCTGCTCGAGGGTCGGCTTGGCGGTCCCGATGTCCATGAAGCGGTAGACCTGCATCGAGTCCGCGTTCACGATCTCGCCGTCGAAGCGCAGCGCCAGGTCGATCGCGAGCGTGGTCTTCCCGGCCGACGTGGGGCCGGTCACGACGACGACGGGCGGTCTAGGTACGGCGAGTTGCTCGCTCATGGCAACCGGAGGGTAACGGCAAGCAGGCCGACGCGTGAGTCGGCCTCCACGCGGCGAGCGCAAGCGAAGCGCGCAGCGAGCAGAATGCGAGCGAAGTCCACCGGGCTAGCGCCGCGCGAAGCGCCGCTCGATCTCGGCGAGCTCGTAGGGCACCGCGACCGGGCGGCCGTGCGGGCAGGTCGGCGCCCACGGAATCGCGTCGAGTGCCGAGAGCAGCGCCCGTTGCTCGACCGGGGCGAGCAGCTCGCCTTTGCGCCGCGCGGCGTGACAGGCGAGGCTCGCGAAGAGCCGATCCACCGCGGCCAGCGCGGGCCGCTCGCCCGCAAGGCTGCGCGCCTCCGGATCGGCCACGAGCTCGGCGGCGAGCTCGCGCAGCAGCATCACCGGATCGCTGCCGGAGAGCAGCGCCGGGATCCCCCGCACGGCGACCGTCGCCTCTCCGAAGGGCTCGACCTCGAAGCCGAGGCGCGCGAGCGCGTCGGCGCTCTCGACGAGCAGCGCCCCGGCCGCCGGGTCGAGGGTCACCGGGATCGGCGCGAGGAGCCCCTGGCTCGCGACCGAGCGCTCGCTCCACTCGCTCCGCAGGCGTTCGTAGAGCACACGCTCGTGGGCCGCGTGCTGGTCGACGAGCAGGAGCCCGTGCTTGGTCTCGAGCACCAGATAGGTCGCGAGGAGCTGGCCGAGCAGGCGTTGGTCGGCGAACTGGAGAGCCTCCGGGGCTCGCGCGGGCGCGGCGCCCCATGCGGCATCGGCTCCCTCCGCGGCGAGGCCCGGCGCTGCGAGGGTCCAGTCGCCCGGCGCGCCGTCCGCAGCACGGCGCCCGCCCCACGCAGCCGCGCTGGCGCCCGGGTGGCTGGCTCGCGGAGGCGCGAGCGCAGGCGAGGCGGCATCGCCGAGCCAGCGGCGAGACTCGAGACCGCGCGAGAGCGCCTGGCGAACGGCGCGATGCACCGCCTGCGGTTCCGCGAAACGCACCTCCCACTTGGCCGGGTGCACGTTCACGTCCACTTGCGCCGTCGGGATCTCGAGGAAGAGCACCGCGCTCGGAAAGCGGCCCCGCGGCAGCACGTCGCGGTAGACGTCGACCAGGGCGTGCTGGAGCAACCGGTCGCGCACGGCGCGGCCGTTCACGAAGAGGTGGATCCCGCCGAGCGTCGGTCGATGGCGATCCGGCCGCGATGCGAAGCCGTGGACCCGCAGCTCGCCCGCCGTGAGATCGATCGCGACGAAGGCCTGCGCCTCCTGCTCGCCGAGCACGGCCGCTACGCGCTCGAGCGGCTCCGCGACCGCGGGCCACGCCAGCGCTGGACGGTCGTCGCGTTGGACCTCGAAGTGGACATCGGGGCGCGCGAGCGCCGAGCGCGCCAGCCAGTCCGAGAGATGCCCCCACTCGGTGGCGACGGTCTTCAGGAACTTGCGGCGCGCGGGAACCGCGCCAAAAAGGTCGGCGATCTCGACCCGGGTCCCGGCGGGGCCCGCCGCCTCGTGCTCCTCGAGCAGGCGACCGGCCTCGACGCGGATCTCGATACCGATCGCAGACGCGTGCGTGCGCGTGCGCAGCCGCAGACGCGAGACGGATGCGATCGCCGGGAGCGCCTCGCCGCGGAAGCCATAGGTGGAGATGCGCTGGAGGTCATCCGCGGACGCGATCTTGCTGGTCGCATGGCGCTGGAGCGCGAGGCGCGCGTCCGCGGGCTCCATGCCGGAGCCATCGTCGGTGACCGCGATCCAGTCGCGTCCTCCTCCGCGCACCTCGACCCGCACGCGCAGGGCCCCGGCGTCGAGGCTGTTCTCCACGAGCTCCTTCACCACGGAGGCAGGTCGCTCGACCACCTCGCCCGCGGCGATCTGGTCGATCAACGCCTCCGGCAGCGCGCGAACCTGCCCCGGCTGGCTCATCCGTTTCGATTTCTCCCTGGACAGACGTCTACCCCCTTCGCCGGTGCCAATACAAGCGCCCGCGCGATCCCCCCGGGGATAGGCTCGTTGTCCCCTCTCGGGCCCGCAAATTGATTGACAACCTGCCCGTCCGCCAAATAGCTTCTGGGATCGACAACCTGGGCTGGGGGATTTTCGCTATGAGCGAGGTGGGTGTCCAGCGCGAGGGCTCAACCGGGCCCACGCCCATCGATCGCCCCAGCGGTCGACGGCGCGGAGACCGGATCGTCGGAGCCGGGCGAGCGACCCAGGAGATCGTCGAGCAGGCGATCGCGGCGGCCCGGTCGGACCGCCCCGTCGTGATCACGGGGCCGCAGGGGTGCGGCAAGGACCACCTCGCGCGTGCGATCCACGCGTGGGGCGGCCGCTCCTCGGGTCCCTACGTGGCGCTTTCGACCTCGCTCGTTCCAGAGGGCCAGATCGCTCGCGAGCTCTTTGGCGCGCCAGGCGAGGCGGGCGCGCTCGACCGGGCGGCCGGCGGTACGCTGGTGCTCGACGCAATCGATCGCCTGCCGGAAGGGCCGCGCGCCCAGCTGGCGCGCGCGATCGCGGAAGGCCGCTACCCGCGCGACTCGGATGCCACGCTGGTTCCGCTGCGCACCCGGATCATCGCGACGAGCTCGAGCCCACTCGACCGCTCGCCCTTCGGAGAGGTGCCCCAGCACAAGATCCGGCTGCTGCCGCTCTCGGAGCGGCCCGAGGACATCCTTCCGCTCGCGGCGCACTTCCTGCGACTGCACGCGGACGAGGAAGGCCTCACGGCGGTCGGCTTCACCTCGGACGCGCGCAACGCGCTCGTGGCGGAGCCCTGGCTCGGCAACGTGCGTGAGCTCGCCGAGCGGATCCGCCAGGCGGTGCGGCTCGCCGGCAACGGGGCCATCTCGTCCGAAGCCCTGCTGCTCGCCGCGCCGGATGCCGAGCAGGTGCCTTCCTTCAAGGAGGCGAAACGCGCCTTCGAGACGCGCTACGTCATCGGCCTGCTGCGCCGCTGCGGCGGCAACATCAGCCGCGCCGCGCGGCTCGCGAAGAAGGACCGCAAGGACTTCTACGACGTGATCCGGCGCACCGGCATCGACCCGACGGAGTTCCGCTGAGAGGCGAGCCGGCGCTGCGTTCCGGCGCGCTCCGGGTCGCCGTCGTCCAGCTCTGCTCCAGCGACGACATCGCGCAGAACCTCTCCGCCACGCGCGCGTTCGTCGGCCAGGCGGCGGGGCGCGGCGCGAGTCTCGTGGCGCTGCCCGAGAACTTCGCCTTCCTCCGGCGCGAAGGGGCCCCGATCCCCTGCGCCCAGCCCCTCGACGGGGAGATCGTCGCGACGCTGTGCGCGCTCGCGCGCGAACACGGCGTGCGCATCCTGGGCGGCACCTTCCCCGAAGCGATCCCGGGCGAGGAGCGCGTGCACAACACCTCCGTGCTCGTCTCTCCCGAGGGAGAGATCGAGGCGGTCTATCGCAAGATCCACCTCTTCGACGTAGACCTCGGGCCGGGGGCGCGCTTCACGGAATCCACGCGGATCGCGCCCGGGTGCGAAGTGGTGGTGGCCGATACGCCGATCGGCCCGATCGGCCTCTCCGTCTGCTACGACGTGCGCTTCCCGGAGCTCTACCGCGCGATGGCCGCGCGCGGCGCGCTCTGGATCGCGGTCCCGAGTGCGTTCACGCCGCAGACCGGCAAGGATCACTGGGAGGTGCTGCTGCGCGCCCGCGCGATCGAGAACCAGGCCTTCGTGCTCGCGCCGGCGCAGTGCGGCCAGCACAGCCCGGAGCGTGCCAGCCACGGGCGCTCGCTGATCGTCGATCCCTGGGGTCTGGTGCTGGCGCAGGCGGGCGATCGGCCGGGGGTGACCCTCGCCGACTGCGATCTCGACGAGCTGGCCGCGATCCGCCGCCGCCTCCCCGCGCTCGAGCACCGGAGGCTCTAGCGGGCCCCACGCTCGAAGCTAGGCGCCCTTCCCGGGGACCAGGAAGCGGAAGCGGGTGTGGCCGACCTGGATCTCGTCGCCATCGCCGAGCGGGCTGCTGCGCACGCGCTTGCCGTTCACGCGCGTGCCGTTGGTCGACTGGAGATCCTCGATCGTGAAGGCGCCGCTCTCGGCGTCCCAGGCGACGATGGCATGCTCCCGGCTGATGCTCTCGTCGAGCAGCGTGATGTCCGTGGTTGGATTGCGGCCGATCAGCGTCTCCTCGGCCGTGAGCGGGTACTCGGCTCCCGCGAAGTCGCCGTCGCAGAGCACGAGGACTCCCCGGCCCGGCTCCGAGATCTCGTCGGCGTTGCGCATCGCTTGCTCCCGTGCGGCGCTCAGGGGGTTTCGTGGCCCTGGCCCGCTGCTTCGCCCCGCCTGCGCTTGCGCGCATCGTAGTGCGTGCGCATCGTCTCGACGATCTCGTCGATGTCGTCGGTCACGCGGAAGAGCTCGAGCTCGCAGGGAGAGATCATTCCCTCGCGCAGCGGCTGATCGCGAACCCAGCGGATCAGGCCGTCCCAGAAATCGCGACCGTAGAGGATCACCGGGAAGTCGTGGATCTTCTCGGTCTGCTTGAGCGTGAGCGCCTCGAAGATCTCGTCGAGCGTGCCGAAGCCGCCCGGCAGTCCGACGAAGCCACAGGCGTACTTCACGAACATCACCTTGCGCACGAAGAAGTAGTCGAAGGTGATGACGGTGTCGGCGTGTCCGTTGGGAAGCTGCGCAGTGCCGGGAAGCTCGATGTTGAGGCCGATCGAGCGGCTCGGGCCGCGGCGCGCCCCTTCGTTCGCGGCCTCCATCAGTCCGGGGCCCCCGCCGGTGATCACCGAGAATCCCGCACGGGAGAGGGCCTCCCCGACACACACGGCGGCGTCGTGATAGCGGTGACCGGAGGGCGTGCGGGCGCTCCCGAAGATCGAGACCGAGGGCCAGACGGGTCGAAGGCGTTCGAAGCCCTCGACGAACTCGCCCATGATCTTGAAGACGGTCCAGGTGTCCTTCGCGTGCCGATCGGCCACGGGCTCCTATCGGACCGTTCGCGGATCCGCTGAAACCCCGAGAGGGCCCTCCTACCCGGAGGGAAGCCCCAGCGAGCGTCTACGCGGGCTTCCTGGGCTTGAAGAGCGCGTCGAGGCCGGCGCGGGAGCGCGAGGCGCCCTCGCCGCCCGCCCCGGCGGCGGGGGTACCCGCGACGAAATAGTCGCAGCGGTTCGCGCGGTCGCGGTCTCCCACGCGCTCGGCGTTGGGCTCACGGCATTCGTTGTAGGCCGCCGGATCGTGGTGGCTGCAGTTGCGACACACGTGGAGATCGGTCCCGCAGGCGTCGCAGGTGTCCCGGAAGCCGACGCGGTCGACGGCCGCGAGTTCGACGGCTCTGCTGCACGCGAAGCAGCGCATGCCCGAAGCCTGCGCCACGCCCGTCTCCGGGTCAACGCAAGGCCGCTGGGGACAGCGCG
>CAYPSI010000180.1:0-6613 GCA_964413375.1 uncultured Spirochaetales bacterium
CGGCGCGGTCGGCGCGACTTTTCTTCCCGACGGCCGGAGCTCGCCCACGAACTACTCCTACAACCACGTGCTCGGCCACGGCTACCTCCAGTCCGAGCTTTGCCGGGCGTTGGTGTACGGCGGCGTTCCGATGCGCTTCCCCGAGCTCCAGTTCGCCTTCCTCGAGGGCGGCGCCGCCTGGGCGATGTCGACGCTCGCGTCGCTCTGCGAGCACTGGGAGAAGCGCGGTCCGGAGGGCATCGCGAACTACGACCCGCGGCGCCTCGATCAGGCTCGGCTCGCGGAGCTGCTCGTGAGCCACGGTTTCCCCGCACAGCCGCCGGAGATGATCGGCAACGTGGACCTGCATCCCTGGGCCCGCGACGAGTTCGAGGCATCGGGGCTGCGCGGTCCGGAGGACATCGCGCGGATCTTCGGCGAGCAGTTCGCCTTCGGCTGCGAATCGGACGACCTCTCGGTGCATCGGGCGCTCGACGGGCCGGGAAACAAGCGCGGCGTGGCGCTGCGCCCCGTCTTCTCCTCGGACATCGGGCACTGGGACGTCCCGCGGCTCACGGATCCGGTGCCGAGCAGCTGGAAGCTGGTCGAGTCGGGCCGCCTCTCGCGCGAGGATTATCGGCGCTTCGTCTTCGAACTTCCGGCGGGGCTGCACCTCGCGATGAATCCCGACTTCTTTGCCGGGACCAGCGTCGAAGCGGCCGTGGGAGGCCTCGCCGGGTGACGGGAACGAGCGCACCTTTCGCGGGCAAGATCGCGCTCGTGACGGGTGCGGCCTCCGGGCTCGGGCGCGCGGCAGCGCTGCGCCTGGCAGCCGAGGGCGCGCGGGTGGTCGGCGTGGACGTCGACGCGGCCGGCCTCGCCGACCTGCAAGGCGAGTGCCCGGCAGAGCTCTTCCGTGCGCTCCCGCGCGATCTCTCCACCGCGGCGGCGTGCCGCGAGGTCGTGGCTTCCGTCGTCGAGCTCGAGTCAGGACTCGACGTGCTCTGCAACGTCGCGGGCATCAACCGCTTCCACCACTTCCTCGAGATGCCCGAAAGCGACTGGCACCAGATCCTCGCGGTGAACCTCTCCTCCGTCGCGTTCTTGTGTCAAGCGGCGCTGCCGCACCTGATCTCCCGGCAGGGCTGCATCGTGAACGTGGCCTCTGTCGCGGCGCAGAAGGGGCAGGCCTACACCGTCGCCTACTGCGCGAGCAAGGGCGCGATCGTGCAGCTCACGCGCGCGCTCGCGATGGAGTTCATCGACGAGCCGGTGCGGATCAACGCGGTGGCACCGGGAGGGATCGACACCGCGATGAACCGCAAGATCGTCTTCCCCGAGGGCATGGACTGGAGCAAGGTCAAGCCCTACACGGGTCGGCGCGGCATGGCCCGGCCCGACGAGGTGGCGGAGGTGATCGCGTTCCTGGCCTCCGAGCGGGCCTCCAACGTGCACGGGGCGATCTGGGCGGTCGACGGAGGCCTCACGGCGGGCTGAGCCGAAGGGTCAGCCTTGCGAGGGTGAGAGGATGAGCGCAGAGGCGCGGCAGGACCGGGAAGAGATCGAGCAGCTCCTCTATCGCTACGCCTGGATGGTCGATCGGCGGGAGTGGCAGCTCATGGACGAGGTCTTCGCCGAGGGCGCGACCGTCGACTACACGAGCACCGGGGGCCAGAAGGGCGCCTACCGCGAAACGCTCGGCTGGCTCGCCCGTGCGCTCGAGCCCTGGCCCGCGAACCTGCACTTCATCACGAACCTCCAGCTGGAGATCGACGGCGATCGCGCTCGCTCGCGCTGCTACTTCCTCGCGCCGATGGCGCGGCCCCTGCCCGATGGATCGCAACAGGCGATCACGACCGCCGGTCTCTACCTGGACGAGCTCGTTCGCACGCCCGCTGGCTGGCGCATCGCGAAACGCGACTGCCAGCAGTCCGTCACGCTCGGCCAGCTCCCCTCGGACTACGCGATCCCGAAGTAATCGCACGGAGGCGGGAGCTGCGCGCCGCGTTGACGCGCGCCCGAGGAGAGTTCGCAAGCATGAGCCGCACCGTGAAGGGCCCAGCACGGATGCCCGGACTCTCGAGTGTGGGTCGTCTGACACCCTGCCTCACGCCGCACGGACGGCTCGTGCTCACCCATGCGAACGATGCGACGGAGCTCGCGAAGGAGCGCGCCGAGGAGCTCGAGAACGCCTTCGCGCGCGGGGCGGGGCATGGGCTGCTCAGTCTCGGAGCGCGCGCGGTCGGGAGCGTGCTTCCGCCGGTTTTCGGATGGTGGCGGGAGTTCGCGGCGCGACTCGTCACGGCGCTGTGCACGCATGCGGATGTCGCCGGGGCACGCTCCAGCGTGGTGCCGCCGGAACCACCGGGGGACGCGGAGCTCGAAGCGTTGCTCCGAGCGGCCCCCCTGATGAGCGGGGCCGAATACCTCGACGCCCCCGTACTGTGCGCGCTGTGGAAGGAGCTCGGCCAGGCCTTCGTGGTCGAGCTCGGGGAATCTCAGCTCACGCTCGCGGAGTTCCTGAAGAGCCTCGATCCGGCCTGGAACGTGGTCGGACGCGTGCACTTCAACCTGGCCGAGAACCGCCGCGACCCGGAGGCGCCCTTCGCCTTCCTGGCGACTTACACCAGTCGGCTCGGGGCGAGCGGGAAGGCTCAGCACCAGCCCTTGGGTCAGGCCGTGAAGGAATACGCCGGCGCAGCCAACAAGGAGCGCCTGCTCTCGCTGCTCGTGCCCGTGCAGCGCGCGTCGGAGCGCTGCGAGTGGCTGCGCACGATGGTCGCCACGGGCGAGATCTTCCACCCGCTGCGCTGGTCGCCGGAGGAGACCCTTCGCCTGCTCGGCGACGTGCACGAGCTCGAGCGCGCCGGCGTCGTCGTGCGCATGCCCGCGGGCTGGTGTGCCGGGCGCCCGCCGCGACCGCGCGTCTCCGGCATGCTGGGAGAGAAGCAGCCGGCGGGAATCGGCCAGGAGGCGCTGCTCGACTTCCGCGCGGAGCTCACGCTCGACGGCGAAGCGCTGACCAGCAAGGAAGTTGAAGCGCTGCTCGCCGGGACGAGCGGGCTCGCGCTCCTGCGCGGCCAGTGGGTCGAGGTCGATCGCGAGAGACTCGCGCGGACGCTCGAGCGTTTCCGCGAGGCCGAGCGCTTGGCGGCCGAGGGGCGCCTCGGCTTTGCGGAGGCGATGCGCATGCTCGCGGGCGCGGACCTGGCCGGCGACGGCCTCGAGGGGGAGGCGAACGGCGCCGATGCGGACTGGGCGCGCGTCCGTGCCGGTCCGTGGCTCGCCGAGCGGCTCGCGGGCCTGCGCTCGCCCGAGGGACTCGCACGGGTCCACCCCGGGCGCGAGCTCCGTGGCACGCTGCGGCCCTATCAAGAAGCCGGCGTGCGCTGGCTGCACCTCTGCTCCGAGCTCGGTCTCGGCGCGTGCCTCGCCGACGACATGGGGCTCGGGAAGACCATCCAGGTGCTGGCGCTCCTGCTCGTGCACCGCAAGCAGGACGCGAATGGGAAGGGGCGACGGCCGAGTCTGCTCGTGGCGCCTGCCTCGCTGCTCGCGAACTGGGCCGCGGAGCTCGAGCGCTTCGCGCCGAGCCTCGTGGCGCTTGTCGCTCACCCCTCGGCGATGTCGGCCGAGGGGTTGGCTTCGATCGAGACCGAGACGCTCGCGGCCACGGATCTCGTGATCACGAGCTACGGCTCCTTGGTGCGGATTCCGTGGCTTCGATCCACCGCCTGGAACCTCGTGATCCTCGACGAGGCCCAGGCCATCAAGAACCCGGCGGCGCAGCAGACGCGAGCCGCGAAGACGCTCTCCGCTCGTGTGCGCATCGCGCTGACCGGGACGCCGATCGAGAACCGCCTCGGCGACCTCTGGTCGCTGTTCGATTTCCTGCTGCCGGGGCTGCTCGGCTCGCAGAAGGAGTTCGCGCGCTACGCGAAGCGCCTCGCCTCCGGTCGCGCCGGTTCCCACGGTCCTTTGCGCGAGCTCGTGCGGCCCTACATCCTGCGGCGCCTCAAGACCGACAGGACCGTCATCGCCGATCTTCCGGAGAAGACCGAGGTCAAGGCCTATTGCGCGCTCGGCCGCCGGCAGGCGGCGCTCTACCAGGACAGCGTGAAGGAGCTCGCGGCGCGCATCGCGAACACCGAGGGCATCCAGCGCAGAGGGCTCGTGCTGGCCTTCCTCGTCCGCTTGAAGCAGATTTGCAACCACCCCTCGCAGTGGCTCGGCGACGGCGCCTGGGACGAGAAGGACAGCGGCAAGTTCGCGCGCCTCGGCGAACTGGCCGAGGTCATCGCGGCGAAGCAGGAGAAGGTGCTGGTGTTCACGCAGTTCCGCGAGGTGACCGCGCCGCTCGCGGCGTTCCTGGGGCGCGTGTTCGGCCGGCCCGGGCTGGTCTTGCACGGCCAGACGGCAGTGAAGAAGCGCCAGGAGCTCGTGGCGCGCTTCCAGGACGACGAGACGGTTCCGTTCTTCGTGCTCTCGCTCAGGGCCGGCGGCACGGGGCTCAACCTCACGGGGGCGGCCCACGTGGTGCACTTCGATCGCTGGTGGAACCCGGCGGTCGAGAATCAGGCCACGGACCGCGCCTTCCGCATCGGGCAGACGAAGAACGTGCTGGTGCACAAGTTCGTGTGCCGAGGGACGGTCGAGGAGAAGATCGACGCCCTGATCGAGTCGAAGAGTGCGCTGGCGAAGGATCTGCTCGAGGGCGGGGCCGAGCTGGATCTGACGGCGCTCAGCGACGCGGAGCTCCTGCGGCTCGTTGCGCTCGACCTCGGCGCTGCGGCAACGGAGTGAGCATGTACGAGCAATGGAAACCCTACGTCCCCGTGGCCCAGCGCCGGCGCCAGGCCGCGCGCGAGCTGAAGAAGCTCGCGAAGAAGGGCCAGCGCGCGGCTCCGGTGGTGATCGCGGGCCGCACGATCGCGCACACGTTCTGGGGCAAGGCCTGGTGCGAGAACCTGGAGCACTACAGTGACTTCTCGAATCGCCTGCCGCGCGGGCGCACGTACGTGCGTAACGGTTCGGTGGTCGATCTCGCGCTCGGCTCCGGCAAGGTCGAGGCGCGCGTGAGCGGATCGCGGCTCTACAAAGTGACGATCGAGGTGAAGCCGCTCGCCAAGGCGCGTTGGAAGGCGCTCTGCAAGGGCTGCGCGGGCGCGATCGATTCGGTGGTGGAACTCCTGCAAGGCCGCTTCGCCCGGGGCGTCATGGAGCGCCTGTGCCACCCGCAGACGGGGCTCTTCCCAGCTCCCTCCGAGATCCGCTTCTCCTGCACCTGCCCCGATTGGGCCTCGATGTGCAAGCACGTCGCGGCCTCCCTGTACGGCGTGGGAGCGCGTCTCGACGAGGCTCCCGAACTCTTCTTCGCGCTGCGCCAGGTGGACGAGAAGGACCTGATCGCCGAGGCCGGCCACGCGCTCGCGCTTCCGAGCACCGGGCCCGCGCGCCACAAGGTCCTCGGCGCTGACGGTCTGTCCGAGCTGTTCGGGGTCGATCTCGGGCCCGCCGAGCCGGAACCCGCTTCCCGTGCTCGAAAACCTCGTCGGAAAACCGCGCGCCGCGGGCGGAAGAAGGCGGCGTTCTCGCCCAGCTCCGGCGCGAAAAAGGCCGCCCCGCTGGCAAGACGGCGCGCCCGATCGCCTCGCGGCAAGAAGAAGTAGGCGCTCGCAGCCCTCGAACGCTCGATCTCGAGGCGATGTCTCCCCGAGCATTGCCGCATTCTCGGGCCCGGCTCTCGGAACCCCGAGGTAGAACGTAGAGGACACGGTGACCTCCCTGGGAAGCGACGCGGAGTCCGGCGCCTTTCGGCGCTTGAATCGAGATCAGGATGCCCCTGGGGGCGACCAAGTGGGTTGCGTATCCTTACGGGGCCTTGGCCTACACGAAGCGCATGGTCTGTCTGGCGAAATCAAAGAAGCTGGGTGCCACCTGCGTCGCGGGGCTCGAGTGGGACGGAACGACTCGAGGGGAGTGGGTCCGGCCGGTGGGAGACCGACCTTCCGAGGCAATCGTCGACGACGAAATGGCCTTTCGGGATGGCGGGCAGGTTTCGCTGCTCGACGTCGTCGATATCGACTTCCGCGAACACCGGCCGCACGCTTGTCAGGTCGAAAACCACCTGATCGCGCACGAGCATCGGTGGAGAAAGGTGGGCAAGCTGAACCCACAACAGCTTCGGCAGCTCGCCGACGAACCGCCTGACCTCTGGGGAACGGAGAATCACGGTTACATCAGGGACCGGATTCCGACCGAGAAAGCAGACACCCTCGCATCATCGCTGATACTTGTCCGGCTTGAGTCACCAAGCGTCGAAGTGACAGTATGGCCTGAGCGGACAACTGTGCGGGTTGACTTCGACTATAGAGGTGTTCACTACAACATGACTGTGACAGACCTCGCCTTCAGGGAGCGTTTCGTTGCGACGGGTGCCGGTGACTACCCTCTTGCGAAAGAGACGTATGCGTGTCTCTCGCTAGGTGAGCCCGACCCCGACCACGGCTTTAGATTCAAGCTTGCAGCGGCTGTTTTCGAGTTGGACTGAGGGCGATGGCGAAAGACCTCTTTACGATCGGCCACTCCTCGCACGAACTGCCTGAGTTCTTGGGACTCCTGGAAGCACATCGCA